>JAQTMN010000001.1 GCA_028714315.1 Sulfuricella sp.
CCTTCGTTCACGATATGGCCGACAACCCGAACGATGCGGCCATCGTCCTCGCCATCATCCAGATGGCCCGCAGCTTGAACCTCAAGACGATCGCCGAGGGCGTAGAGGACGAACGCCAGCTTTCCCTGCTGCGCCGCCAACAGTGCGACGAGGCGCAGGGCTACCGCTTCGCGCGGCCGATGCCGGCGGAGGAGTTGTTTGCGTGAACAGCGCGAATGGCACGAGTTTCACGCTAACGGTCATGGCGAATCGCCAACCCCGAATCATGAAACGGCGTCCGTTGTGGGTACGGCTCTTGTGCCCTTTAGGGCGCAGCCGTACAGTCAGGCTGAAGCCTGACCCACAGATCGCGCATCCTGTTTCCCGAGTTTCACGCTAAAACGGTTGACTATAATGATTCCAGGCAAGCCCCGCGTGGCCAACCCATTTGAAGGAGGTCGTCATGAAAGCATTGATCATCAGCGCCGATCATTTCGAGGATACCGAGCTTCTGGTGCCCTATTATCGGCTGAAGGAAGAAGGCTTCAAGGTGGATGTCGCTTCGGTTTCGCGGAGGAGGATCATCGGCAAGCATGGCTATGAGGTCGAGGTGGACAAGGCTCTGCGGGACGTCAACCCCGACGATTACGACCTTCTCGTGCTGCCGGGCGGCAAAGCGCCGGCTGCCTTGCGCAAGGAGCCAGCCGCCCTGGAAATCGCGAAGGATTTTTTCCGCAAGAACAAGCCGGTCGCGGCGATCTGCCACGGCCCGCAAATTTTGACCACGGCCGGCGTGCTCACCGGGCGGCATGCCACCTGCTACCCCTCCGTCGCCGATGAACTGAAGGAATCCGGCGCCCTCTACGAAGACAGCGAAGTCGTGGTGGACGGCAACCTGGTCACGTCCCGGCAGCCCGCCGACTTGCCGGCTTTCATGCGGGAAATGCTCAGGATGGCGAGGAAAAGCGGGCAGTAAAGACTGCGGCCGCCGCTCTCTGAAATGAAATCGGCTGGCCCATGGCCTTCCCTCACCCCTAACCCTCTCCCTGCACCCGCAAGGAGTGTCCCCGCCGAGAGCGGCGGCAAAGCCGCTCGCCCTGGCGAGACGGGAGAGGGGGACGAGGTCTCGCTTCGCGAGTTTTGCTTAAATGGAGAACAACCATGAAAACCCGATTTGCAGGTTTTGAACCCATCCGGCGGGATCGGCTGATCCAGGAATTCCGGCACGACGCTTACCAAGCCAGGCTGAAACCGGCCGAACCCACTAGCTGCCCGATATGCGGCGCCGTGTTTCACGAAGGACGCTGGCAATGGGCGCCAAAGCCGGCCGGCGCCCACAAGGAACTATGCCCCGCCTGCCATCGCATCCAGGACGAATTGCCGGCGGGCTTCGTGACTCTGAGCGGCCCCTTCCTCCAGGAGCATCGGGAAGAACTGCTGAACCTGGTGAAAAACGAGGAAGCCCGGGCCAAAGCGGAGCATCCGCTGGAACGGATCATCAAGATCGAGGATGAAGACGGCGGCATCCTGATCACCACCACCGAGATCCACCTCGCCCGCGACATCGGCGAGGCGCTGCATCACGCCTACAAGGGCGAGCTGGAATTTCACTACAACGCGCAGGAGGACTTGCTCCGGGTGGTGTGGGAGCGATAGCCTGTAGGTGCGAATTCATTCGCACACGCCGTGGATTGATGCCGTGTGTTGTGCGAATGAATTCGCACCTACAGTTCAGGCCACTTCAAGCCTGTTGATCACCTTGTTCACCGCGAAGACGTACCAGGCGTCGAGCTCGGCCATCTTGCGCTCGTCCGGGGTGCCCACCAGCCCTTCCAGGGTGACCACGTAGTCGCGGGCGCTGGCGCGGATCTGCTCGGCGTGCACCAGCGGGTCTTTTTCCAGCACCAAGCGCACCGCATCGACCACCTCGTCATCGCTGTCTTCCTCCGGCGGCGCCACTTCGAGGCCGTTGATCACGTCGCGGCAGCCGGGCGTCCACCAGGCCAGCACGCCGGCCAAGCGCTTGTGGGAAAGGCTGATCACTTCGCCGTCGAGGGTGACGACGCCATCTTCCACCGCCAGCTCGATCCTCCCCGAATCCGCCTCCCTCAGCAGTTCTCCCTGCCCCTTGTGCCAAGCCCGTAGGCCCACATTGCTCAACGTGGGTTCCTCCAGCAGAAAATCACCGAGCCCGACGCGGATATCCCCATCGCCCCGGTGTTCGGCGGGGATCACCCGCAGCCGGTCCACCACGCCCCTGACGCCGTGTGCCGCGCCGCCGAGTTCGAGTGCGAGCTTCTTCGCGGCGATGTCCGCCACGTCCCCCTCCAGCGTCAGGACGCCGTTGTCGAAAGCCATGGCGATCGGGTGGTGATGCAAGTCGATGCGGGTCTCCCGCTCGAACGCCGCGTGGATTTGCTTCGTTACCGCTTCGCTGGTGTCCATGATTAGTCTCCGAATTTGTGCCCGAAAGACCGCATGGGGCCTCGTTGGGCGAAGATTTTCAGTATAGACAATTCACCTTTCTCATCTTGCCTCGCTCAGCACGATCAGCCGCATGACGAGTTTCCCGGTGGGGTTGGTGACGCCAATGTGGCGGGCGTCCAGAGTGGCGTGAGTGGCCGGGGCATGCAGGACGAAATCGACAGGCGCACCAACGCCGGCGTCCAGGATTCTTTCGTCCGGACCGAACAATTGGCTGAAGTCGAACTCCAGCACGCCCGGCGCCGGAATGCCCAGCAGGATCGTGGCCAGCGGCGACATGCCCAGCGTTTTCCAGGTGGCATCGGTGATCACGACCGCACCCGGCAACTGGGGAACGATGCCGCTCCTGGCGTTTTTCGCCAGCGCCAGGCTGGCCTCTATCCGGGCGAGCAATTCCTTTTTGTTGAATGGTTTGCTGATGAAGTCGGTCGCGCCGGCCTCGATGCCCTTGATGCGTTCTTCCGGCAGGGACAGCGCGGTGACCATGATCACCGGCAGTGCGGCGAATTCAGGATCGCGCCTGATTTCGCTGCATACTTCGTAACCCGTCATGCCCGGCATACGCACGTCCAGCACCATGGCATCGGGTTTTTCCTGCCGTAGCGTCATCAATGCGTCCGGACCGTTGGTCGCCTCCAGCACCCGGTAGCCGGCATCGTTGAGGATCAGGCGCAGCAGCTTGACGTTGGGCAGCGTGTCGTCCACCACCAGGATCGTCGCCAATTCGTCAGGCATGGGCCGCCCTCCTGCCGTCGCGGAGGAAACGCTCCACCACCTCAGGCAGCAGCCGGGTATCGATCGGCTTGCTCACATAGCCGTCGAAACCGGCCGCCAGGAAACGGCCTTCGTCGTTTTTCATGGCCTGCGCCGTGATCGCGACGACCGGAATGGCGTCGAACTCGGGGTTTTCCCGCACCGCGCGAATCACGTCCAGGCCGCTGCCATTGCCCAGGCGGATGTCGAGCAGGAGCAGGTCGGGCTTCCAGTTCCTGAGCAATTCCAGGGCCTGTTCGGCGCTCGCGGCCTCCTCGATGCGATAATGCTTGCCCAGGATGACGCGGACCAGCTTGCGGTTGGCATAGTCATCCTCGACCAGCAGGATGCTTTTGGATTGCTCTTCCATTTTTCAACCCCCGGCCACCGGCTTGTCCCGTTTGAACAGCCTGGTGATCGCCGCCAGCAGCCGTTCTTCAATCGGATCGTTGTCCCGCACCAGGACAAATTCGATGCCGCCTCCCTCGATGCCCGCTTCCGGATGGGAGAGCCCGGTGGTCAGCGCCAAGACCGGGACATGGGCGGTTTCCGGTTCGGCGCGCAACTCTTCCAGCAAGGCGTAGCAGTCCACCCCGCCGGCCAGCAAATCGGTAACCACCAGGTCGGGATGGACACGCTTGGCGAGCCAGGCCGCCTTGTCCGCGCCCAGCGCCAAAATCACTTCATAACTCTCCTGCGCCACCACCATCGCCAGCAGGTTCAGCTTGTCCAGATCGGTATGGACCACCATCACCTTGCGGCAAACCCCTTCGTCGCGCGGCATGCAACGCTTCAGTGCCTGGAGCAGTTCGCCGCGCCCAACCGGCTTGACCAGGTAATCGGACGCACCCAGCTCGAATCCCAGCGACTGGCGGTCCAGCACGGAAACGATCACGACCGGAATGTCCCGCGTGCGGGGCGAAGCCTTCAATTGCGCCAGCACGTCCCAGCCGTCCATGTCTGGCAGCAGCAAGTCCAGCGTAATCGCGGTCGGGCGGCATCGGGCAGCCGATGCCAGCCCCTCGGCACCGCTTCCGGCCACCGTCACGCGGTAGCCGGCCTGGGATAGATAGAGCGACAGGAGTTTTGCCGCCTGCGGGTTGTCCTCCACCACCAGGATGGTTTTGCCTTGGTCCGGGCAGGATTCGCTGCCGCTCGGAGGGTCGTTTGACGTCATTTCCTATCGTTCCTCTTAGCTTGCAGCTTGCAGCGGGTAGCTTGTAGCTGATTTGTGCGGCTTCGCCGCGCTGATTTTGCTACAAGCTACCCGCTACCAGCTACAAGCTTACTAGGTCCCCTCCGGCTGCCGGGGCAGCAGCACATGAAAGGTGCTGCCCGCGCCGAATTTGCTTTCCACCCATATTTTTCCCTTGTGGGCTTCCACCAGTCGCTTTGAAAGCGCCAGCCCCAGCCCGGTTCCTTCGTGGCGGCGGGTAAAGGAAGCATCGACCTGGCTGAATTCGACGAAAATCCGGTCCATGTCCTCCGGGCGCAGGCCGATGCCGGTGTCGGCCACCGTCACATGCAGCCGATCGACTTCGATTGCGCCGGTGACCGTCACGCTGCCGTGGTCGGTGAACTTCACCGCATTGGACAGCAGGTTGAACAGGATCTGCTTGAAACGAATCTGATCGACGTTGATCAGGCCGAGATCGTGCGGGATATCCCACTGAATCGTCAGCCCCTTCTTTTCCGCCGCGCCGCGCAGGGTGGTGATGGTTTCGCGGATGGTCTGCGCGATGGGCACCGTCTCGTAGAAAAGCTCCAGACGGCCCGCCTCTACCTTGGCGAGGTCCAGCACGTCGTTGATCAGGCGCAGCAGGAGCTGGCCGGCATTGTGGATGTCGCCGAGATATTCGAGCTGGTCGGCGTTGAGCGGCCCGGGAAGCTGGTCTTGAAGCACCTCGGTGAAGCCGATGATGGCGTTGAGCGGCGTCCTGAATTCGTGGGACATGTTGGCCAGGAATTGGCTTTTTGCCGCGCTGGCGGCTTCGATCTGGCTGTTGAGCGCCTGTAGCTTGTCCATCGCCGCGGAGTAATGGACCATGTAGCTCTGGATGCCCAGCTGCATGTCCAGATTCATGATCTTGTCCAGGGCGAGAATATGGTCCACCACCGCCGCGGCGTCGGCCGAATAGCGCGCCAGGATCATCGGGTAGAGAATGCGGTGGTAAAGCTGGAACGCGCCGATGAACCAGTGCGGCTCCACCCGGACGGCGTTGTGGATGAAGCCGATGCGCCAGCGCCGCGCGAAATAGGCGGCGTCGTAGGGCCCTTCCACCGCCTGTATCAGATAGGCCTTCTGCGCCTCCTTGAGGCGGGAGACCATGGCCTCGTCCTTGAACACCTGGCGGGTATCCTCGAAGGCGAGCAGGTGTTGATAGAACCGCTCGGCGATCTCGGCCTGCCGCTCGCGAAACAGCGCTTCAAGGTCGTGCAACAGCTCGACGTCCCGCGCCTCGAAGCCCAGAAAAGCCAGCCGCACACCACGCGAGGCATCGTCGAAAACCGGTGGGATTACTTCGCCGTAGCCCTGCTCTTCCATGCGGTCACCTCCTGTCCCGATCGGAAAAAGCGAGGTCCGGAACGTCGCTGCGGCGCCTCATCGCCTTGGCCTTCTCCGCATAATCCAGCATGGCGGCCACCAGCGTGGCGTGACTCCAGGTCAAGGGCGACACGGAAAGGAACTCGCCGGTGACGGGATGCACCTGTTCCGGCAATATCCCGGAAGGCAGCGCCCGTTCGGCCGCCCAGGCCAGCAAGGGGATGACCTCCTCCAGAGCCTTGCGGCTGCCCGCCGCCGCGATGCGGTACTGCGCCAGCCAAAGGGTGCAGATCACCCAGGGATTTCCCGGCACGCCCTCGCGCTCCATCGCGCGCTGGTAGCTGTCGCCTTCATAGCGCGCCACGCCGCCGCTGCCGACCTTGACCCACAGCCGCTCCTCGATGGCCTGGGCGGTTCTGGCCATACGTTCGTCGAGCGGGTCGTAGCCGCCGAATACGACCAAGCCAAGCAGGCTCGCATCGACCGTGGAGTCGCGTATTTGCAGCCCGTCTTCGAGCAGGATGCCGCGAACGAAGCGGCCATCGCGCTGGCAATAGAGATGGCGGTCGAGCGCCTCGCGGACCTCCAGCGCACCGGTCAGATAAGCTTCGGCGCGCGCGTCCTGAAACAGCGTCGCGAGGCTGGCGGCGGCTTTCAGGCCGGCGATCACGGTGGCCGTGGAGTAGGTGAACACGCCCCGCCGCTCTTCCCAGAGGTCGTAGGACGGCAGCGGCAATCCGGTTTTGTCGCTGCGGAAATCCAGCAGGAAATCGGCGGCCCGCTCGACAAAGGGACTGTAAAGCGGCCGGATCGCCTCGATATCGCGATGAATCAGGTAGTGGTTCCAGATCGCCCAGATCACCAGGGCGGTCTCGTCCTCCTGGATGGGAAAAACCATTTCCTCGTCCTGCAGCCAAGGCTGCCAGGAGCTGCCGACCGAGCCGTCTGGATTGTACTTGTGCATGAGAAATCCGGTCTCGGCCAGGATACTGGCCGAATAATTGTAATTGACCGCTTTTTGCGTACAAAATTCCAGGAATCGCTGGCTTAACCCGCCGTAGCCGGCGCGATCCAGCGCCTGCGACACCACCGCGCCGTCACGCGGCCACATGTAGCTGTAGGTATCCTGGTTGAACTGGCGGATGTCGGTGTCGTTGGCCGCGATCACCGCCCCGCCCCGGTCGATCTGGGTGCGCAGCACCAACAGGCTGCGCTTGTAGCGCTCGACCAGCAGCGGCGGCAGTCCGTAAAAATCCTTTTCCCCGGCGAGAATCCAGCGGCGCCAGTAATCGGTGTTGCGCTCGATCAGCCGGTCCGGCCCGAGCTGGATCAGCAGGCGATGCAGTTCCTCCACCTCGCGATAGTTTTCCCCCACCGCCATCCAGTAGTGGCAAACCGTTTCCTGGCCGGCATCGACGGACAGATGAATGCCGATGACCGAATCCACCGCGCCCTGGGAAATCGGATTGCCGCCCAGTTCGCCGTCTTCGGCATCGCGCCAGGTGCCCTCGAGGCCGCGATTGCGCTTGGTGCCGGTGGCGAAATGGGTAACGCCCAGCGTGGCTTCCGTGGCGCAGCTCGTCAGGAAATAGCGCGGCCCCTTGTAGTGGATCAGGCAGGCATTCTTGGGATCGAAAAACACCGTATCGCCGATCTCGTTTTCCATCGCGTTGAGATCGGTGTGGAAGAAAATGCGCGGCGCCAGCGTGCGGGTTGACAGGTTCTGCACCCGAACGCGCCGCACCAGGATGTTTTTCTCGTAATCGATGGTGTCGTTGAAAAAAAGGCGCAGCGGAAAATGCGGATGGGTCGCGCTGACCGAGGTCACCAGCGTATCGGCGATATAGTCCCGATGAAGCGACCAGCCCGCGCGGCCAAGCCAGGAAAACTCCCCTTCCAGCCACACCCCGAACCGCCACGGATAGCCCAGCGCGTGATTCTCCTTGCCGACGCGGGGATAGTAGAAATCGCGAATCTGGTAATCGAAATCGAAAGCGGCCAGCAACGTGCCGTTGCCGATAGGAAGGTCGCGCGGCATGGCTTTTTCCCGGGAGCACTATCAATTTTCATTGTAGGACGGGAAAAGGCTCGCGGCGGGCGCGGTCGGCGAGCGGGGCGTTACTGACTACTGATTCCCGCCTTCGCGGGAATGACGAGATCGGAATAAATGCTGAAAAAAGCAGTCGGCCACAGAGAACATAGAGCTCACAGAGAAAAAACAATCGGTTGCCGGAATTTTCCCGCTCACCCGTCAGGTGAGTGGGAGTTTTACGCGTTTTACCAGGAACCTGCGTTGTCTCTGTGTTCTCTGTGGCTTGAACTGAGGTTTTAAGACCGAGGAAGTGCTGCTTTCATGTTTCCAGATCCCGTCTCTTCTGCTCGTATTCTTCGCGGTCGATTTCGCCGCGTGCGTAGCGTTCCTTCACGATCTCAAGCGGTGTCTTGTCGCGTGGCAGCGCGCGTCCGTCCTGCTCGCGACGCGCCTGCGAGTCCTGCGTCAGCCAGCGGACCAACGCCACGATGCCGAGAATGACCAGCGCCCAGAACAGAATCATGAAGAGGAAGCCGAAGCCCATACCCCATCCGCCATGTTCACCCCAGTTCCACATCATGTCGTTCTCCTCGTTGAGCGTCCCAATCGATCAAGGACCATGCTGATGGTCCGCCTATCCCTCGCCCCTCAAGCGAGCCACGGGTTCCGCCACGCAAGAAACGGCTTGTTTTGCACCGCATTCTCCGAGGTTCGGACGAGGTTGCGAGGATCACCGACTTTCGTCAAGCAACGTTTGTATTTGTTCCACTGCATTTGGGCTGTCGAAATCCCGCCCGCCCACGGCGCGCAGCGCCACGCGGCCATCCTTGTCGATCACGAAACTGGTGGGCAGGCCCCTCACCGCCCACTTGCGCATCGTCAAACTGTCGCGGTCGAACAGCAGCCCAAAGGCAGGGGAAGGTTCCAGCGTGCCGGTAAAGGCGAACACGGTGTTGTCGTCCTCGCCGACGTTCACCGCCAGGATTTCGAAGCGCTCCCTGGGCAAGCTTTGATAAAGCCGCTGCATCGACGGCATTTCCCGGCGGCATGGCGGGCACCAGGTCGCCCAAAAATTCACCAGCACCACCTTGCCGCGCAGATCCGACAACCGGCGTGTCTTGCCGTCGATGTCTTGCAGTTTCAATTCGGGAGCGGCGCTGCGCTCCTTCAATGAGATCAAGGGAAAAGCGGTCTCGCCTGCGACGGCGGAAAAGGTGCCCGCGCACAGCAGCAACGCCAGACTAACGGTCATGGCAAATCGCCGCCCCAAATCATGAAAAGGCGATTCGCCATGACCGTTCCCCTCTCCCCTAACCCTCTCCCGCAAGCGGGCGAGGGGGACAAGGTCTCGCTTCGCGAGTTTCACGTTACGAACCGGGATTCTCTTCCGCACAACGAATTCCTTTCAGGGTGTTTTCTTGGGGCTTGCCTTGGCTGACCCAACGGTATTTCAGATCGAAGCGGCCGCCGCGCGGCAGCATGAACGTTGTCATGCCCTGATTCCAGTCGCCCGGTTCGAAAGTCTGTTCGCTGGGGAGTTGCGACCATTCGAAAGCGATTTTTTGCGCTTGCGCCATGCCGCGTGCAGCCCATTCCTTGAGCCAATCCTCCTTGAGCTTCATGGGACGAGCATCTCTGCCGGGAAGGAAAGTCCATTCAGCCAGGCGATAGCTGATGGCGGCGGGTGCCGATTCGTTGCGCAAGACGGTCATGAAGATACAGGCGGCGGCGTAGTGCTCCACATCGGCACGCTCGAAGCCGCGTCCGATGAAGAAAGCGCGTGCCTGGTCGGGAGTGATCTGGGTAAGCTCCAGCGTGACGCCGCCATGGCTGGCTTTCCAACTTTCCAGGCCGGTTTCCGGATCGCGCCCATGAAACGTTTCGCCTCCCGCGTGGGCGTTGCAGACCAGCAACGAGGCCACAAGCAGCAAATATGAACGCACGGTTTTTTTCCTCTCCCCTACCCCTCTCCCGCAAGCGGGCGAGGGAGAGGAAGTCTCGCTACGCGAGTTTCAAATTCAAGCGGGCGCCATCAGGCGCGAAGTTGTTTCCACGCGGCAACCAGCGCCCGCGCCGCCCGGTCGATGTCCGCGGGCGTGGTGTAGATGCCGACCGACGCCCGCACCGCGCCGGAAGCACGTGCCGCGCTCACTTTCATCGCCCCCAGCACGCCGCTCGCGACATCGGCGCCGGAATGGCAGGCCGAGCCGGTGGAGGCAGCCACGTCCGCTGCCGCCGCTTGCAGCAGATCATGTCCGCTCACGGCGGGGAAGGAAACATTCAAGGTATTGGGCAGGCGCGCTTCGGCGTGGCCATTCAGCGCCAGCAGCGGAATTTCCGCCCGCAGTTGTTCATGCAGCCGGTCGCGCAGCGCCGCCAAATGGGCCGGCACCCTGGACAGGCGTTTGCGCGCGAGCCTCGCCGCGGTCCCCAGTCCGACGACGAAAGGCACGTTCTCCGTTCCCGGACGAAGCCCATGCTCATGGCCGGCCCCGGCCAGCACCGGTTCGAGCCGCACGCCGCTGCGGACGAACAGTGCGCCCACGCCCTTGGGAGCATAAAACTTGTGTCCCGCCAGCGTCAGCAAATCGGCGCCGAGCCGATGCGCCAGCACGGGAATCTTGCCGACGGACTGCGCCGCATCGGTATGCAGCAGGATGCCCTTCGGCCGGGTTATCCGGGCAATCTCGGCGATGGGCTGGACGGTGCCCACCTCGTTGTTGGCATGCATGACTGAAATCAGGGCAGTATCGGGCCGGATCGCTCGTTCCACGGCGACGAGGTTGACCCTGCCCTGCCGGTCGACCGGCAGGATCGTCACGTCCCAGCCCTCTTCGCGCAACCTGAGGAAGGGCTGCATCACCGAGGGGTGCTCTATGGCGCTGGTGATCAGGTGTTTTTTCTCTCCGCCGAGCGCGTGGACCGCGCCCCGGATGGCCAGATTGTTGGCTTCGGTGGCACAGCCGGTAAAAACGATTTCCTCTGCCCTGGCGCCGATCAGCGCCGCCACTTCGCCCCTTGCCTGCACCACCGCCTGCTTCGCCCTTTGCCCGTAAACGTGGGTCGAGGAAGGATTGCCGAAATGTTCGCGCAGATAGGGCTCGATGGCATCCGCCACTTCCGGCGCCACCGGCGTGGTGGCGTTGTAGTCGAGATAAACCGGGTCGGTCATGCGGGCACCTGTTCCCGTTGCCGTGTGCGGATTCGGCCGACCAACCGGCCGAGCCGGTAGATGCGCAGTTCACCCGGTTCGAAAGGGATCCAGTGACCACTGGCGGACAAAGGCTCCGTGGCGATCAGCACGGCGTCGCCGGCTTCTCCGCCCGGCTCCAGATAATGCAGGCGGTCGTGGCCGTAGGCGATCAGATACTCGCCATCCGACATGAGGAAATTGAACTGGCCGTGCGTCGCGATCAGTTCGCTGACCATCGCCAGGCGGGCAAACGAATCCGCCGCATCCGTACCGGCGCCGTTGGAGTCGAAATTTTCGGCAAGATGGCTCAGCAGATGGCAGAAGGCATACTCCGAATCGGTTTCGCCGCTGGGCCGGCAAACCGCCTTGCCGTTCGCCTGCTCCACCTCCACGATGTCGGGCACCAGCCCGTTGTGGGCGAATACCCAAGCCTTGCCGCAACACGTACGCAGGAACGGATGAGTGTTGTTCAGCGTGTTGACCGGAGGGAAATTCGCCTTGCGCACGTGGGCGATGATGAGGTTCGAGCGCGTGTTTTTGCACAAGTCCGCAAAAAGGGGGCTGCGATACGCCGGCGAGGGCTCCTTGGCGAGGCGGAAAGCGTCGCCCTCCCACCACGCCAGCCCCCAGCCGTCCGGATTGTCCGCCGCCAGGCCGCCGCGCAGGCGGAAATTCGCCAACGTCTCGCTGGCAACGACGGGCCGGCTGGCCGACATGCCAAAAAGTTCGCACATGGTCTCAAGGCTCCGTCATGCTTCGTGTGCCCCGGACGTTCAGCCGAGCGCCTGCTCCAGGTCGGCGATCAGGTCGGCGGCGTCCTCGAGGCCGATGGACAGGCGGACCATGGTGTCGGAGATTCCGCGCCGGGCGCGTTCATCCGGCGCCAGTCCATGATGGGTGGTCGTCACCGGCATGGTCACCAGGCTTTCCACTCCGCCCAGGCTGGGCGCGATGGCGAACAATGTGAGTTTGTCCACCATCCGCACCGCGTCCTCGTATCCGCCCTTGACCTCCAGTGTCAGCATGCCGCCGAAGCCCTGCATCTGAGACTTGGCCACGGCATGGCCGGGGAAGTCCGGCAGGCCGGGATAAAATACCCGCGCCACCCGTGGATGCCGTGCCATCACCTCGGCCACGATTTGAGCCGTGGCGTTCTGCCGAGCCACCCGAACGACCAGGGTGCGCAGGCTGCGCGCCAGCAGGGACGCGGTCTCCGGCGCGATCATGGTGCCCAGGTTCTTGCGCCAGTTCCACACCGCGGCCAACAGATGTTTCGAGCCCATCAAGGCGCCGGCAGTAAGGTCGCTGTGGCCGCCGAGATACTTGGTGGCGCTGTGAACGACGAAATCCGCCCCGAGCGCCAGCGGGTTCTGGTTTGCCGGCGAAGCAAAAGTATTGTCCACCGCCACCAGGGCGCCATACTCGTGGGCCGTGTCGCTGATTTTACGGATATCCAGCACTTCCAGCGTGGGGTTGGTCGGCGTTTCGAAAAATACCAGGCTGGCGCCGGTCTCCAGATAGGTCTTCAACCCGTCGAGCTCGCTGCCGAGCAGGAAATAAGTCGGGATGCCGAGTTCGGGCAACTGGCTGGCAAGAAACTCCAGGGTGCCGCCATAGGCGTCGCCGATACAGACGATGCCCTTGCGCCCATGGGCGAAAAACAGCGCCGCTTCTGCCGCCATGCCCGAAGAAAACGCCCAGGCCGCTTCGGCGCCTTCCAGGGCGGCGAGCTTTTCTTCCAGGCTGAAGATGGTGGGGTTGAGGCCGTAGCGCGTATAAAGGCTGCCGGGTTTCCTGCCGTCCACCACGTCGAGAAGGTCGGCGGTGGAGCCGAACTTGAAAGTGGTGCTGGTGTAAATCGGCGTATGCGGCGAGCCGTGTGCATCCGTGATTTCGCCGGCATGGATGCAGCGGGTGGAAAGGCCCTTGTTGTTATCGTTCATTCAACCCCCTCGAGAAAGCGTTCCAGAACGGCTCCCAGCCGTACGACCAAGTCCGGGGCCGCGTTCAAGTCCACCCCGATAGCCATAAGGCCGGCATAAATGTCTTCGGGCGACAGGATCACGCCGTCGGACGGTTGCAGCGCCACCCCGTTCACCCGCAACGCGGGGAACCCCTCGCCGTGCGCGTCGCGGCAGTCGGTGTGGATGACGCGCTTTGCCAGGCCCAGGCTGGATGATAATTCCTCGGCATAACGCGCGTAAAGCGTGCATCGTCCGCCGGGTGGATTCTGGGACAATACTTTTATCGGTTCGGGCATGGTGCTCCTTGGTGAGCTGTTCGAGGCGGCTCGGTATTTGGACCGCGGTCAATTGCCGGCGATTACGATGAAAACATTTTGGCCGACAAAGGCGTTGCGTTTGACCCGCACGCCGTGCACCGAATAGGCAAGCGGCCGAAAATCCTTGTTCTCCCGTTCGTCGGGCACAAGAACGGTCAGTTTTTTGTTTGCTCCCTTGGCGAAACGGCCGGCTTTTTCCAGTGCCAGCCTGCCGCCTGGTGTTAATTCGGTCGAGGTGGAAAATATTTCTTTTGACGGAATCAGCAACCCGACGTCTCCCTGGTCCGAACTGTTTCCGTTTTTGATAACCACCCGCTCCGCCTTGACCAGGCCATGCATCGCAAGGACGTATTCACCGATATCGCCCGGCAATGGTTCGGCCACCGCGTTTATTGAAAATAGCAGCAAAACAATCAATTTTTTCATCTCATTCTCCTTAAAAACAGATTTGTGGTCAGATGACGCCCTTGATCATGATGTAGGTCGCGACGAAGATCAGAAATACGGCGAAGCTGCGTTTCAACATTTCTTGCGAAAAACGATGCGCAATGCGGGTGCCGAAGAAGCTGCCAACTACCGTCACCGCGGTAAACGACGTCATCACCGCCCAATCCACCGGCACTGCACCCATATAGCCGGCGAAGCCGGCGAAGGACTTGGCTGAGACGATAACGAGCGAGGTGCCGATAGCAGTCTTCATCGGAATGCCGGACAGCAGTACCAGCGCTGGCACGATCAGGAAACCGCCGCCCACGCCGACCAGACCGGTAAGGACGCCGACGCCGATGCCATGCATGGCGATGTGCCCCATCTGTGCCTGGAGGCCCCCGGTTTCGGAAACGGGGATGTTCGGCCCACCCGCACCGGCCAATTGCACGCCGGTCTGCGCCAATGGTTTGTTCTTTCGAAGCATTTTCCAGGCGGCGGCATACATGATCAGGGCAAACAGGGCCAACTGCACTGCCACCGGGGTTAAGACACCAAGCCGAGCGCCGCCGTAAGTGCCAATGACGCCGAACAAGCCGAACATCGCCGCAATCCTGATATCCACGTTGCCGCGCCGCCAGTTGTCCCAGCCGGAAATGGCGGCGGTAACGGCAACGATACCCAGACTCATGGCAATAGCCGATTTTGCTTCCACATGGAGCAGAACCATCAGCGCCGGCATGGCGATAATGGAACCCCCGCTGCCGAACAGTCCGAGCACAATACCGGTAGCGGCCCCGGCGAGTATGGCAAGAATAAACATGGCCTTACTTCCTCCCTACGAAACAACAACAATCAATGGAACTTTTGAATAAAAAACAAAAAAAACGGCTAAAACACCAGCACCTTGTCCGCCCATTCCGTCCATTCCGCCAAATGCTCCAGCGTGGAATGCCGGGCGCCGGGAATCAATTCCTCTTCGCGCAGCCCGCGCGCATCCATGCACACGCCGCAGACGCCGATCTCCCCGCCGCGCTTGAGAATGCTCTGGGCGAAGAACTCGATGTTGTAATATCCCTCGGGCACTTTCTGCCCCGCCTTGGCGCACAGTGCCGCATCGCCCAGCAGGAACAGGCGGATTTCGTTGCCCTCATGTTTGGACAGCGCCCGCGCCAGGCGGAAGCCGTTGTAGCTGCGCTCGGTGCCGTAAGGCGGGTCGTTGAGTATGAACAGGGTTTTCATCGTTGCCTCCGTGCAAAAGGCCGGCGCCGGATTAAGGCGTAGGCACGTGTGTTTCTACGGGGTTTTTACGGGGTTTTTACGGGGTTTTTACGGGCAAGCCCACAACAACAAACATTCAAACGATAATTTGAATTAAGTATGCATGGATAACCACGGAACTGTCAATTAATTTTTTTGGAAGGGTTACAACACTGCTTATTGATCTATGGGAAGCCGATCCACCTTCCACTCCGGGAAGCCGTCTTCAAGCCGGCGAGCCCGGTGGCCGTGCCGGCGCAACTGCTCCACCGCCTCGAAGGCCAGCATGCAATAAGGGCCACGGCAGTAGGCAACGATCTCCTGGTCGTGCGGCAACTCGCTCAACCGTTTCGGCAGCGATTCAAGGGGTATGTTGACCGCCCCTGGGATATGGCCAGCCTCATATTCGGCGGGCGGGCGAACGTCGATTACCATCGCCTCTCCCGATTGCACCATCCCCAGAAGCTCGTCGCGGCGGACCGGAGTCAGGTTGTCCCGGCTTTCGAAGTTTTCGCGCACGATGCGCTCCACCTCGGCCAGATGCCGTTCCGCCACATAACGGATATCCGCCATCAGCGACAGTATTTTTTCATCCGTCAGGCTGTAAATGACCTGGGTTCCCTCCCGGCGCGATTGGGCCAACCCGCCTTCGCGCAGGATTTGAAGGTGATGCGAGGTATTGGCGACTGACATGCCGCTCACTTGCGCCAAGGCGTCCACGCCTCGTTCGCCTTGGGCAAGCGCTTCCAGCAATTCAAGCCGATTGGCGCTGGCGAGCGCTTTCGCGACTCGGGCAAAATTTTCTAAAAGCTTCTTTTTCGGCGCGGCGGCGGCCATGGGATAGCGAAGAAAGTGAACGATCAAGCCATTATATTCGCTTCTGCATGGCGTAATCAAAGAAGCATTTGATAACTTACGGCGCGGCTTTTTTGGGCGCCTCCGGCGATGGGGGCACCGGAGGTTTCTGCTCTTCCAGCACCTGGAAGAAAATCTCGTCACGCTTGATCATGCCCAGCTCGCTGCGGGCGCGCTCCTCGATGGCTTCGTAGCCTTGTTTGAGATCGCGCACCTCGGCGTCGAGCGAGGCGTTGCGCGCCGTCAGGTTCTGGTTGATTTCCTTCTGCTGCGTCGCCGCCCGGTCCACCTCCCATACCCGCAGCCAACTGCCCTTCCCCAGCCACAAGGGATATTGAAGCGCGGCAATCAGTGCGACGAGTATGAGAGTCAGCCAGCGCATGTCAGCGGAGCTGGTAGAACGCCTCCCGGCCCGCGTAGCTGGCCGCGTCGCCCAGCTCTTCTTCGATTCTCAGCAGCTGGTTGTATTTGGCGATGCGTTCGGAGCGGCTGATCGAGCCGGTCTTGATCTGCATGGCATTGGTGGCCACGGCGATGTCGGCGATGGTGGTGTCTTCGGTTTCGCCGGAGCGGTGCGAAATCACCGAGGTATAGCCGGCATTTTTCGCCATTTCGATGGCGGCGAAGGTTTCGGTCAGCGTGCCGATCTGGTTGACCTTGATCAGGATTGAATTGGCCACGTGCTTCTGGATGCCTTCGCGCAGGATCCTGGTGTTGGTAACGAAGATGTCGTCGCCCACCAGCTGGATCGATTTGCCCATGCGCTCGGTCAGCAAGCCCCAGCCTTCCCAGTCCTGCTCGGCCATGCCGTCCTCGATGCTGAGGATGGGATACTTGTCGGTCCAGGTGGACAGGTAATCGACAAACTGGCTGGCGGTCAATTCGAGGTTGTCCGCTGCCAGGACGTATTTGCCGTCCTTGTAGAATTCGCTGCTGGCGCAATCCAGGCCGATCGCCACGTCGGAGCCGGGCAGGTAGCCGGCGGCCTCGATGGCTTCCATGATCAATTGCAGCGCTTCTTCGTTGGAAGACAGCCGCGGCGCGAAACCGCCTTCGTCGCCCACGGTGGTGGACAGGCCGCGCTTGTCCAGGATGCTTTTCAGGTTATGGAAAACCTCGGCGCCGCAACGCAGCGCCTCGCGGAAGCTGGAGCTGCCCACCGGGATGATCATGAATTCCTGGATATCCGAGCTGTTGCTGGCGTGCGCGCCGCCGTTGATGATGTTGATCATCGGCACCGGCAGCCGCTTGGGGCCGGCGCCGCCCAGGTAGCGGTAGAGCGGCAGGCCGGATTCCTCGGCGGCGGCCTTCGCCACCGCGAGCGAAACGGCGAGGAGTGCGTTGGCGCCCAGACGCGCCTTGTTGTCGGTGCCGTCCAGGTCGATCAGGGTCTGGTCGATGAAAGTCTGTTCTTCGGCATCCAGGCCGATGATCGCTTCGCAAATTTCGGTATTCACGTTCTCGACGGCTTTCAGCACGCCCTTCCCCAGATAGCGCTGTTTGTCGCCGTCGCGCAACTCGATGGCTTCCTTGCTGCCGGTGGAGGCGCCGGACGGCACGGCGGCACGGCCGATAATACCGGATTCGAGCAGCACGTCTGCCTCGATGGTCGGGTTGCCGCGGGAATCCAGAATCTCTCTGGCGATCACATCTACGATTGCACTCATTTCTTTTCCTTGTTTACGAGTTAATGTGCCTAGCAGTCTTGCTCGGCAAATCCTTGTTTTTTGACCAGTTCGTCGAGCTGCTTCAGGGTTTCCAGCAGCCCGCGCATCTTCGCCAGCGGCCAGGCGTTGGGCCCATCCGACAGGGCTTCGTCCGGATTGGGATGGGTCTCCATGAACAGGCCGGCGATTCCGCTGGCGACCGCCGCCCTCGCCAGCACCGGGACGAATTCGCGCTGCCCGCCGCTCTTGTCGCCCTGCCCGCCCGGCAATTGCACCGAATGGGTGGCATCGAACACCACCGGACAGCCGGTGTCGCGCATCACCGCCAGGGAACGCATATCCGATACCAGGTTGTTGTAGCCGAACGATGCGCCGCGCTCGCACACCATGATATTGTCCTGACCGCTCGCCTGCCGGGCCTTTTCAACCACGTTTTTCATGTCCCAGGGCGCCAGGAACTGCCCCTTCTTGATATTGACCGGCTTGCCGGCGCTGGCGGCCGCGTGGATGAAGTCGGTCTGGCGGCACAGAAAGGCCGGCGTTTGCAGCACGTCCACCACCGCTGCCGCCAGCGGGATTTCCTCGACCGTGTGCACGTCGGTCAGGATCGGCACGCCGATCTGCCGCTTCACTTCATCCAGGATATGAAGTCCTTCGTCTATCCCTTTGCCGCGAAAAGACTTTGATGAGCTTCTGTTGGCCTTGTCGTAGGACGATTTATAGATAAAATCGATGCCTAGGCCCGCGCAAATTTCCTTCAGCGCCCCGGCGGTGTCCAGCGCCATCTGCCTGGACTCGATCACGCAGGGACCGGCGATCAGGAACAGCGGCCGATCCAGGCCAGCCTCGAAACCGCACAGCTTCATTGTGCTTCCTTCGGTGCGTGCGCCAGATGCTGGCGCACCGCCGCCTCGACGAAAGCCTTGAACAAGGGATGGCCATTGCGCGGTGTGGAGGTGAACTCCGGGTGGAACTGGCAGGCGACAAACCAGGGGTGGTCGGGCAGTTCGATCATTTCGCACAGGTCCTCGCCGCCCACCGAGTGCCCGCTGATCATCAGGCCCGCTTGTTCCAGCTGCGGCAGCAGGCTGTTGTTGACCTCGTAGCGATGGCGATGACGTTCGACGATCCGGTCGGCGCCGTAAATTTTGCGCGCCAGCGAATCGGTTTCGAGCCGGCATTCCTGGCCGCCCAGGCGCATCGTGCCGCCCAGATCGGAATTGGCGTCCCGCACTTCGACCTTGCCTTCCCGCGTATGCCATTCGCTGATCAGCGCGACCACCGGATACGGGCTGTCGGGATCGAACTCGGTGCTGTGGGCGCCCGCCATGCCGGCCTTGTTGCGGGCGTATTCGATCACCGCCAGCTGCATGCCGAGGCAAATCCCCAGGTAAGGCACGCGCTTCTCGCGCGCATAACGGATCGCCGCCATCTTGCCTTCCACACCGCGCTTGCCGAAACCGCCGGGAACCAGGACCGCGTCCATGTCATCCAGCACGCCGGTGCCGTTGCTTTCCAGCGACTCGGAATCGATGTAGTGAATCTTGATCTTGCTCAGGGTATGGATGCCGGCGTGGATCAGCGCCTCCGACAGGGATTTGTAGGATTCGGTCAAATCCACGTACTTGCCGACCAGCGCGATGTTCACCGCGTGTTTGGGATGCTCCAGCGCATAGACCAGCTGCTCCCACATCGCCAGATTCGCCGGCGGCGGCGACAATTCGAGCTTCCGGCACACGATCTCGTCCATCCCCTGCTGATGGAGCAGGCCCGGAATCTTGTAGATGCAATCCACATCGACGCCGGAAATGACCGCCTTTTCCTCGACATTGGTGAACAAGGCGATCTTGCGCCGTTCGTCGTCCGGCAAGTAGCGGTCCGCGCGGCAGAACAGCACGTCCGGCTGGATGCCGATCTCGCGCAATTCCTTCACCGAATGCTGGGTCGGCTTGGTCTTGATTTCCCCGGCCGAGGCGATGTACGGCACCAGCGTCAGGTGGATATAGCAGACGTTGTTGCGCCCGAGCTGGACGCCCATCTGGCGGATGGCTTCGAGGAACGGCAGCGACTCGATATCGCCCACCGTACCGCCGATCTCGATGATCGCGACCTCGGCATCCCCCGCCCCGATACGGATGGAATTCTTGATTTCGTCGGTAATGTGCGGAATGACCTGCACGGTTCCGCCCAGATAATCGCCGCGGCGTTCTTTCTTGATCACGCTTTCGTAAATCTGGCCGGTGGTGAAGTTGTTGCTCTTCCTCATCTTCACCTGGGCAAAGCGCTCGTAATGCCCCAGATCGAGATCGGTTTCCGCGCCATCTTCGGTGACGAACACTTCACCGTGCTGGAACGGGCTCATGGTGCCGGGATCTACGTTGATGTAAGGGTCGAGCTTGAGGAGGGTGACCTTGATGCCGCGGGTTTCGAGGATGGCGGCGAGAGAGGCGGCGGCGATGCCTTTACCGAGAGAGGAAACGACCCCGCCTGTGATGAAAATATATTTGGTCATGGGAGCATGGTTTGGCACAAGACGGGTTAGCATTCTAGCGGAAAAAGGCCGCCGTATAAAGAAAAGAAACGGGTTACGCGAATTTAACAAAGGTATTTCCAAACACCGGAGCCTGTGGAATAATAAGAACAATTCTCAACAAAATCAAAAAGCATGGCCAACGTCAACCTGGAAACGCTCAAACCTGGCGAAGCCGCCACGATTGCCGCCGTCCATACCGACCGGGCGCTGCTCCATAGGTTGGCAGCACTGGGATTCCGCGTCGGCAAGCGCGTCGAAGTGATCCGGCTCGGCCGGTTTTCCGGCCCGCTCCATGTCCGCATCGGCGCGACCGACATCATGCTGCGGCGGAAAGAAGCCAAAAAAATCGAAGTCCAGCCCCTCGCCCGATGAAACGCCTCGCCCTCATCGGCATGCCGAATACCGGCAAGTCCACCTTTTTCAACCGCGCCACCGGCGCCTCTGCCCGAGTCGGCAACTGGCCGGGCATCACCGTCGATCTGCTCGGCGCCAAACTGCCGCTCGCCGGCGAAATGGTCGAACTGGTCGATTTGCCGGGGATTTACGACTTGCACGGCTTCTCGGACGACGAGCAGGTGGTGCGCCACTTCCTGGAAAAAAACCCGGTCGATCTGGTTGTCATCATCCTCAACGCCACGCAGATCGAGCGCCAGTTGAGTCTGGCGCTGCAAATCAAGCAGCTGTGCCTGCCCGCCGTGCTGCTGCTGAACATGGCCGACGAAGCGAAAAAATTCGGCATCAGCGTCGATGCCCCAAAAATGTCCGACGCGCTGGGCATGCCGGTCGCGCTGCTCAGCGCGAAATACGGCAACGGCTATCAGGACGCGCACCGGATCATCGCCCAGTCCGTGCAAAACAGCACCCCGGTACCACCGGAAAAATTGCAAGTCCTGCTGGCGGCCGACGACCAGATCGAAAGCGACATGGAGGCCGTGCTCAAAAATACCGTGCAAGTCCCGGTACAGCTGTCCGACAAGCTCACCACCCGGCTCGATAGCTTCATGCTCCATCCCTGGCTCGGGCTGCCGCTGTTTTTCCTGATCATGTATCTGCTGTTCCAGGCGATTTTCCTGCTCGGCAAACCCCTTCAGGATGGCGTCGCCTGGTTATTGGAGGCGTTCAGGCAGGGCGCGCTGGAGCCTGTGCTGGCGGGTTTGCCGGCGGCGCTGCACGGCCTGTTGATCGAAGGCATTTACAACGGCGTCGGCACCGTCGCCACTTTCGTGCCCGTCATCGTGCTGTTTTTCCTGTTCATGGCGCTGGTGGAAGACAGCGGCTATCTGTCCCGCGCCGCGTTCCTGATGGATGCGCTGATGGCCAAGCTGGGGCTGGATGGGCGCAGTTTCGTGATGATGCTGCTCGGGTTCGGCTGCAACGTGCCGGCGCTGATGGGCACGCGCGTAATGCGCTCGCGCAGCCTTCGCCTGCTCACCATGCTGGTGATCCCGTTTTCGCTGTGCTCGGCGCGGCTGCAGGTATTCGTTTTCATCACGGCAGCGATTTTCTCGCCCAAGGCGGCGCCGCTCGTGCTGTTCAGCCTGTATCTGTTCAGCTTCACCGCCGCCTTCGCCACCGCGATTTTGTTCAAGAACCGCTTCCGGAACAACGAGCCTTTCATTCTCGAACTGCCGCCCTACCGCTTTCCGACCCTGCGCCAGATGGTGCTGCGCGGCTGGCACGAAGTACGGCATTTTCTCGGCCGCGCCAGCAAATTCATCATTGCCGGGGTGGTGCTGGTCTGGATGCTCACGCACTTTCCCCAGGGCGCGGCGGCAGGCGGCATCAATACCTGGGCCGGCATGATCGGCCACTTCATGCAGCCGCTGCTCGCGCCCATCGGCATCGACCAGCAGCTTGCCATTGCCCTGATTTTCGGTTTTGTCGCAAAGGAAATCGTGGTCGGTTCGCTGGCCGTCATCTACGGCCTCGAGGGAAGCGCCCTCACCGGCATGATGGCGCACCAGCTGGATTGGGTGCAGGCATACAGCTTCATGCTGTTCACCCTGATTTACACGCCTTGCCTTTCCACCATCGCCACCATTCGCAGCGAATCGAAAAGCGTGGCCTTTACCGTGGTTGCAGTGGCCTTTCCGCTCGCGCTGGCATGGCTGCTCAGCTTCGCGTTTTATCAGGCGGCAAGAGCATTAGGATATTAGCCGCGGGCTTGCCGGGCCAACCTGGCGGACCCGCTCAAAAAAACAGATCGCAGCTGCCGCCGCCGCATTCAGAGACTCGGCCGTACCGGGCATGGGAATGGTTACCTTGCTGTGGGCGGTTTCCAGCAGCCGCGCGGAGATTCCGGCGCCCTCATTGCCGATGACGAATGCCACGTCCCCGCGCAAATCCAGGTCAAACAGGTTTTTTTCCGCGTGCAAAATCGTTGCGACAACGAGCCCGGAAAAGCTCCGTGCACGCTCCGCCAGGTCGCTGTGCTCGTGAATCGACAAATGGAAGTGCGCGCCCATGCCGGCCCTCAGCACCTTGGGCGACCAGGCGTCGGCGCATCCTTGCGACAGGTAAATATGGCCGATTCCGGCCGCCGCCGCGGAGCGCAGGATCGAGCCCAGATTGCCGGGATCCTGGATGTCTTCCAGCAGCACGCAGCAGCCGGTTCCGTCCGTGGCCGCGGCCGGAATGCGGATCAGCGCGGCAATCCCGGTCGGCGTGTCCACAGTGGAAAGCTCGCGAAACAATTCGTCGCTCAGCACGACCGCATTCGCCGCCGGTGTTTCATTGAGAAAACGCCCGATTTCCGGATGCTCCTGGCCTGAGACCGAGACAAAAACGGTTTCCGGCAGGAAGCCCGCCAGACTGTAGGCGGACACCAGATGAATGCCGTCGAGCAATGTCCTGCCCGCCTTCCGGCGCTCCTTGGCGGAAGCAGCAAGTTTCTTCACGCTCTTGAACAGCGGGTTTTCCCTTGATGTAATGGTTTTCATGATGGTATCGTCGGCGAGCACGCTCGCCATCGTTTGGCCAGCTCTCTGTCAGGTTTCTTATGAAGATCGTCATCGTAACACCGGCTGCCGCCCGCGTCAGGAACGGCAATCGCAACACCGCGCAACGCTGGGCCGGCATGCTGCGCCAGCTGGGGCATCGGGTCAGCATACAGGTCGAGTGGGACGGCAAGGAGGCGGACCTGATGCTGGCCCTTCACGCCCGTCGCAGCCACGCCTCCATCAAGCGTTTTGCCGAGTGCCGGCCGCATGCGCCGCTGGTCGTGGTCCTGACCGGCACCGATTTGTACCGCGACATCCGGGTGGACGCCCACGCCCAGGAATCGCTGCGACTGGCCACGCGCCTGGTGGTGCTGCAGGAAATGGCGCCCAACGAACTGTCCCAAAATCTCCGGGAAAAAACTCATGTGATCTACCAATCCGCGGACTTGCTCAAGCCGGCCGCGCCTTCGAAGCGCCATTTCGACATTTGCGTGATCGGCAATCTGCGCGAGGAAAAAGACCCATTCCGTTGCGCCCTTGCTTCAGCAAGACTGCCGGCGGATTCGAGCATCCTTGTCCGCCACGCGGGACGCGCCCTGGACGACCGCATGGCGCGCCAGGCGCAGGAACTGATGAGCCACAACCCCCGCTACCGCTGGCTCGGCGAACGTCCGCATTGGCAAGTGCGCAGGGAACTGGCGCGCTGCCGGCTGCTGGTCGTCAGCTCGATCATGGAAGGCGGCGCCAACGTGATTTCCGAGGCGCTGGCGGCAGGCGTGCCGGTGATTGCCTCTGATGTGCCGGGCAACATCGGGATGCTGGGCGCCGGTTACACCGGCTACTATCCATGTGGAGATGAAGAAGCGCTGGCCGGGGCGCTTTATCGGGCGGAAACCAACGCAGCTTTCTACGACGGGCTGAAAACGCAATGCGATAAACGCAAGGACCTGGTTCTCAGGGAACGCGAGCAAGCCGGCCTGGAGACGCTGATCGCCGCCGCTACTTCCGCGCCAAGTGCGCCAAGCCCTCCGCCGCCCTCAGGCAAAGCGCCTTGAATCCCTGGTAGCTGTGCTCGTCGAGGGCGCATTCCCCGTGCTTCCGGTCGGCGTAGAACAGGCCCACCGGCTTGCCGTGCACGAATAGCGACATCGCGAAGAAATCGCCGTGCCCGATCATTTGCTGCGTCGCGAACGGGATCATCGGCTCCAGCACCTTCCGGTTCTGTTCACTAAACCAGAGGCTCTGCACCTTCTCCATCAGCCGGCAGAAAAGCTGCGGCGCGCCCAGGTCAATATTGAATTGCTGCAACGGCGATCCCGCCTCCGCGCCGATCACGTATTTGGCCTTCAAGGCACTGCGGTCGGCGGTCATCAACGCGAACACCACGCGGTTCAAGCCGATGCCCTGGTGCATTCCTTTCAGTACCAGCGACATCATGTCGTGCAGATTCAATGTGCCGTCCAGATGCGCGGAGATTTCCCCCATGATCTGCCGCAGCACGTCGGCGCGAGGCATCAAACAGGCCTCGGCGGGTTCTTCCTCCTCGGCCGACGGCTCTGCTTCGTCATCCGGTTCGGCGGGCCATTCGCCCGGCAGCATCGGCAGCCAGCTCGCCGACGGTGGCACTCCATACCATTCCCAGTGACGCGCCACCACGATGGCATTGCGCTGGACATTTTCCACGGCCTGGTCAAACGAGGCGTGCAACATGTGGGCAATCACCTCGTAATCGGCCATTAGCAGCGCTCCGCGCCAGCCCGATTCGGCATGGCGCGCCACCGACGCGGCCATGATTACGCCCAGCATGCGCGGCCGCGATGCGCCCTCGGCATGCATGAAGGATTGCATCAGTTCCGGCAGGTTCCATGCTTCCGCCAGGGCGAATTGCAGCTCGCGCAAATCGAATCCCAGGACCGCTTTTTCCGCATCGACCAGGCCGGTTTTGTTGCGCCGCGATTGTTTCAGTATCTGTCCGGCCAAATCGGGCGCGCAGCACCACAGCACGATTTCACCCAAATCATAAAGCAAGGCGCCGATATACACTTCCTCGGATTTCATGTCCGCATGGAGTATCGCCCAGTCGCGCGCCTGCCATGCGGCATGATGCGCCCGGCTCAAAACCTGCATCAGCCCGGACAACGCACCATCCGCCAAACTGTCCTCGACGGCCTTGAGATCGACGTGGCGGTTGAAGAATGGGATGACGCCCATCATTACCACGGCATGCTCGATGGTCGTGATTTCGTTGCTGAGGCGGCTGCGCGACATGCCGTTGACCAAGCGCAGGACTTTCAGCGTCATCAGGGGGTCGCGCAGCACGGTTTCGGCAATCTGGCCGGCGCTCACCCGTTCCGCCTTGGCCGCCAGCTTGCCGAGCTCCGTAATGGTGCGCCGTAATACCGGCAGATCGCGGGCCTTCAGTTCGTCCAGCCATTCCCCGATGGGCTTCATGACGCCGCTCCCGTGAGGCGTGCGGTGGGCACGCGATAGACATAAAGCCGGGAACGGTGAAAATCAACCAGTTCGACGATGTGTTCCGGTTCGATTCCGGGCACGGAAAAGGTGTTGCTGATGAAACGGCTGCCGGGCGCCATTTCCCCGCACGCCTTGGCCCAAAGCCTGGCCATGGGGACCGGCGACAGATAGGCGTAAACGATGTCATGATCAGCCAGGCTATGCTTCCAGAAATCCCCCCACCCGATTTGGTATCTCCCCTGCCCCACCCATTTTCTCAGCCACGCCAACGCGAAAGGCAACGGCGCGATTTCCATGCCGTGAAATCGTCCGTCGGGGCGCCTCATGCTGAGGTAGCCCAGCATGCCGCCCAGTCCCGCGCCGACGTCAAGCAGGCTGAATCCCGGTTCGACCGGCAGCAGCTCGGCCACTGCTGCCCAGGCCTTGCGGCTGGACAGGTACAGCGGCACCTGGCTGCGAAATACGCTCCAATAGGCAAGAAACAGCGCCAGGAATGCGGCGAGAAACCAGGCGGGGGAAAGGCCGAAAGACAGTGTCCCGGCCAGCGCCGGCACGAACAGCAGGTTTATCGGCAGCCACCAGGATGCCAGCCCCAGGCGGATGCCGATGGCGACAGCAAGTCCGCCCTGAGCGAAGACGCCAGGAACCAGGCCGAGATCGACCCCAAGGAAGGCGAGCGCAGGCACCAGCACCATCATGATCAGCAACGCGGCAATCACCTGGGCAATCAGGGCCAGCAAAGACGGCGGCAGCGCACCAAACCATGGTGAGGGAGCCGATGCGGACGCACCGTGCGCGATAGCACGGGCATCATCGCAAACGGCAGGTTTAGCGTGCAACTCGCGTAGCGTGACCTCGTCCCCCTCGCCCGCTTGCGGGAGAGGGCTGGGGGAGAGGGAAACGCTCATGGCGGTCGCCGTTTCCGGTTCGGAGCGGCGATCGCCATGACCGTCAAGGTTTATGGGTTCCCGCGTCAGGCGCGCCATGGCTCACCTTGACCATTTCCTTGGCTTGGCCGTCCAAGGCGATCGCGGCCTGATCGGGATTGCCGACTTCGAGGGGTTTACCGCCGCGGCTGATCGCGTCTTCCGTCTCCTTGTTCAGGACGATCAGGCTGATGCGCCGGTTGATCGGATTGAACGGATCGTTGTTGTCGAGCATGATGGCCGAAGACAATCCGACCACCCGCAAAATCTTGCCGTCTTCCATGCCCCCGGCGATCAGTTCGCGCCGCGAGGAATTCGCCCGGTCGGCGGACAACTCCCAGTTGCTGTAGGCCTTCTCGCCCGACGAATAAGGCGTGGCGTCGGTGTGGCCGGACAGGCTGATCCGGTTCGGCACTTCGTTCAGCACCTTGCCGATTTCGCGCAGGATTTGGGTGGTGTAGTTTTTCATGTGCGCACCGCCCAAATCGAACATCGGCCGGTTTTTCTCATCCACGATCTGGATGCGCAGCCCCTCGGAGGTAATGTCGATCAGGATCTGATTCCTGAACTGTTTCAACGTCGGGTTGGTTTCGATCGCTCTTTCGAGCCGCTCCTTCAGGCCTTGAAGTTTTTTCAGCTCCTGCCGCTCGAACTCAGCCTTCGCGGCCTGCAGGTTGATGGTCTTTTTCTCCTTGGGATCCATGGTCTTCATTTGCTGGCCATCTTTCCGCGTCAGATCCGTGCCACCCCCCTTGATCACGCTGGAGCTGTCGCCGCTGCCACTGCCGCCCTCAAGCGCGACTTTCAGGGGCGTCTTGAAGTATTCGGCAATGCCGTTGAGATCCCCTTTGGCGGTGGAGCCCAGCAGCCACATCAACAGGAAGAAAGCCATCATCGCGGTCACGAAGTCGGCATAGGCGATTTTCCAGGCGCCGCCGTGGGCGCCGTGCCCGCCTTTCTTGATGCGTTTGACGATAATTGGGCGCTGCGAGTCGTCGCTCATGCTGTTTCCCCGAAATTCGCCGGCAGCAAAATCCTACTTGGACTTGCTTTGCTTGACATAGTCTTCCAACTCGGTAAAGGTCGGCCGTTCGGTGGAATACAGCACCTTGCGCCCAAACTCGACGGCGACTTGCGGCGCGTAGCCATTCAGACTGGCGAGCAAGGTGACCTTGATGCACTGAAACAGCTTGGTGCCCTCGTTGTGCTTCTGCTCCAGCAACGTGGACAACGGCCCGACAAAACCATAAGCGAGAAGAATCCCCAGGAACGTTCCAACCAGGGCGTGCGCGATCAGGATGCCCAATTCGGCGGGCGGGATGCCGACGGATTCCATGGTGTGCACCACCCCCATCACCGCAGCCACGATCCCGAAGGCGGGCATGCCGTCGCCCAATTTGGCGACAACCTGCGCGGGCACCTCGCCTTCGTGGTGGTGAGTCTCGATTTCGTTGTCCATCAGATTTTCGATCTCGAAAGCATTCAGGTTGCCGCCCACCATGATGCGCAGATAGTCGGTCAGGAATTCGATGACGTGGTGGTCGCCCGAAATTTTCGGATATTTGGTGAACAACGGGCTTTCATGGGGTGTATCGATGTCGGACTCGATCGACATCAGGCCTTCCTTGCGCACCTTGGCCAGAATTTCGTAGAGCAGGGCAAACAATTCCAGATAGAGCGCCTTGCTGTATTTCGATCCCTTGAAAACGGTCGGCAAGGCCTTGAGGGTGGCCTTGATGACTTTTCCGGAATTGCCGACGAAAAACGCGCCCCCCGCCGCACCGCCGATCATCAACAGCTCCACCGGCTGAAACAGCGCGGCGAGATGGCCGCCGGCAAGTGCGAAGCCCCCGAAAACGGAAGCGCAAACAACCAGATAACCGATAATGACAAGCATGCTATGGGCCTCTCCCAGGCGCAGGAAATATCAGTGACAATTGGCTGCCGTTTTAGACTGGCATATGGCTCACGGCGGCGACAACGATATTGACCAACCCCAGGCTCAAGTTAAAACCAATCAGTTTGCGAATCGTGGCAAGCACCGCACCGCCTTGCTTCCAATCATGCATGGCGACTACCTTTACAAGTTTGCCATAGGACACGAAATAAACGAAGCAGAAAACGAAGGTCATGAGCAGCCCGATTCCGAACATCAAATGGACGCTCCAGGCAACCGCCGCAAAGCCGCCCAGAATCATGATCATATAGAGGCCGCTCGACATGATGAGCGCCAGCGACAGCCAGACCCAGGGGAAAAAGCGGCGGAACACTGCGGCCCACAATGCCAGCCTCAGCGGCGGATCGAGCAGGTCGGCCACGACGGGCCGAAGCACCATGTAGGCGAAGAACATGCCGCCGACCCAAACCACGACACCCAAAATGTGCAGTAAAAGCGCAATGCCCATAAAACTCCCCGTTTATCCTTTTTGCGCAAGAGCCCGTTTTACCGGCGCGAAACTCCGGCGGTGAATCTCGCTGACGCCATGACGCTCCAGGGCTTCGAGATGCAGAACCGTGGGATAGCCCTTGTGCCGGTCGAAGCCGTATTGTGGGTAGATCCGGTGCAAACGCACCATTTCCTCGTCCCGTGCCGTTTTTGCAAGAATCGAGGCGGCCGATATGGCCGCCACGCTGCTGTCTCCCTTGACGATGGCGCGGCATGGAATGGCGATTTTCGGGCAGTGCACGCCGTCGATCAGCGCTTCCGACGGCATCACCGCCAGACTCTCGATTGCCCGCCGCATCGCCAGCAGGCTGGCCTGCAAAATATTGATGCGGTCGATTTCTTCCGCATCGACGCTCGCGATCGCCCAGGCCAAGGCCCGTTCCTTGATTTCCCCGGCCAATCTTTCGCGTTTTATTTCGCTCAGCGTCTTCGAATCAGCCAGTCCATGGATCGGCCGCGCTTCATCCAGAACGACCGCCGCCGCGTAGACCGCGCCCGCCAGCGGGCCCCTGCCGGCTTCATCCACACCGCAAATAGTCCGGTTTCGATCGCGGTTCATCTCAGGTAAGGCAAAATCGCATCCACCGCTTTTTCCGCGGTGTTCTGCCTGAGATCGTGGTGCAGCTTGGAATAGACATGGGCCAGCTTGTCCCTGGCCGACTCGTCGGCGACCAGGTTGAGCACGGCTTGCGCCAGGTTTTCCGGCGTGGCGTCGTCCTGCAGCAATTCAGGAACGATGAAGCGTCCTTCGAGAATGTTAGGCAACCCGACATAAGGCAGATATGCCTTGCGCTTCATCACGCGCCAGGTCAACGGCGACATTTTGTAGGTAATCACCATCGGGCACTTCAGCAATGCCGCTTCCAGCGTCGCCGTGCCCGAAGCCACCAGCACGACATCGGCAGCCGCCATGGCAACGCCGGCATGGCCGAACAGCACCGTCAGCGGCAAATCGCCGCCCTCGGCCCGATACAGCTCCTGTTCGAACATATTGCGGGTTTCGCGGCTCACCAGCGGCACCAGGAAATGCACGTCCGGGTTGGCGGCGGCGATCAGGCGCGCGGTCTGCACGAACAGGCGCGCCATATAGTGCAGTTCGCTTTGCCGGCTGCCGGGAAGAAGCGCGATGACCCTGGTGCTTGACGGTAGCCGCAATTGTTCGCGCGCGGCGGAACGAGAGGGCTTCTCCGGAAGCACGTCCGCCAGGGGATGCCCCACATAGGTGGCCGGGATGCCGGCCGCATCGTAAATCCTTTTCTCGAACGGAAACAGCACCAGCACATGGCTCGCGGCACGCGCAATCTTGCCGATGCGCTCGCCGCGCCAGGCCCAGATCGACGGGCTGACGTAATGGACGGTCGGGATATTCCGGCTTTTCAGGCCGCTTTCGAGTTCGAGATTGAAATCCGGCGCATCGACACCGATGAACACATCGGGCGGATTGTTGGTGAAGTAATGCAGCAGCTTGCGCCGGATACCGACAATTTCCCGATAATGGCGCAGCACTTCGACATAACCGCGCACCGCCAGCTTTTCCATGGAAAACAGCGAATGCACTCCGGCCGCCTGCATTTTCGGGCCGCCGATGCCGACAAATTCTATTCCTGGAACACGTTTCGACAGCGCGTCGACCAAGTGGGCGCCCAGCAAATCGCCGGAGGCCTCGCCCGCAACAATACCGACTTTCATTGGACGCCTGACCTGTTTAACGAATGATCCCGCGCGAGGAGTTGGCGAGGAAATCGATCAGCAACTGAATCTCCGGAACGGATCGAGCCTGCTCGATCAAAACCTGCTTCGCCTCCTCCAGGGTCAATCCGGATTTGTAGAGCGTTTTGTAGGCGCGCTTGATCGCGGTGATGGCTTCGCCGGAAAAGCCGCGCCGCTTGAGGCCTTCCGAGTTGATGCCGTGAGGCGCCGCATCGTGGCCCGCAGCCGTGACGTAGGGCGGAATATCCTTGAACAGGATGGTGCCCATGCCGGTGATGCTGTGCCCGCCGATATGGCAAAACTGATGCACCACGGTAAAGCCGCCGAGAATGGCATAATCCCCGACGTGCACATGTCCGGCCAATTGGGCATTGTTGGCAAAAATCGTGTGGTTGCCGATCTGGCAGTCGTGCGCGAGATGCACATACGCCATGATCCAGTTGTCGTCGCCCACCCGCGTCACACCGACATCCTGCGACGTGCCGCGATTGAAGGTGCAGAATTCGCGAATCACGTTGCGATCGCCGATTTCCAGCCGCGTCTCTTCGCCTTGGTATTTCTTGTCCTGCGGGATTTCGCCCAAGGAGGAAAACTGGAATATCCTGTTGTCGCGGCCGATCCGGGTATGGCCGTTAATCACGACATGCGGGCCGACCGACGTTCCCGCGCCGATTTCGACATGCTCGCCGATGATCGAGTATGGACCGATGCTGACATCGGGGGCGAGTTTGGCCCCGTCGTGGATGATCGCGGTCGGGTGGATCATTACAGCGCTTTCACCGTGCACATCAGCTCGGCTTCGGTCACCACCGCGCCGTCCACCTTGGCGCGCGCCGCGTATTTCCAGATTCCCTTCACCGACCGGGTAATCTCCACCTCGAGCGAAAGCTGGTCGCCGGCCGAAACCGGCTTCTTGAAACGCGCGCCGTCGATGCCGACGAAATAATACACCGACTTGTCGTCCGGCTTGGTGCCCATCGTCTTGAACGAAAGTATCGCGGCGGCCTGTGCCAGCGCCTCGATGATCAGCACCCCAGGCATCACCGGATGATGCGGAAAATGGCCGACAAAAAAAGGTTCGTTGATGGTGACGTTTTTCAGCGCCACGATGTTTTTTCCAGGCTCGCACGAAACAACCCGGTCAACCAGGAGAAACGGGTAGCGGTGCGGCAGGTACTGAAGAATTTCGTGTATATCCATGCTGCTCATGGCTTGTTCCTTTCCAATTCGTCGATTTTTCTTTCCAGTTCCGCCAGCTTTTCCGCCATTTTGTCCAGATGGCGCAAATGCGATGCATTCTTGAGCCAATCGTTGTGCGTGGAGAAAGGCATCACGGATGTGTATTCGCCTGGTTTACGTATTGATTTGGTGATCAGCGTGCCGGCGGAAACATGCACCCGATCCGCGATCTCGAGATGCCCCAGGATCACCGCGCCGCCGCCCACCGTGCATTGCCGGCCGATCCTGGCACTGCCCGCCACGCCGACGCAACCCGCCATCGCCGTGTGCGCGCCGATATGAACGTTGTGCGCGACCTGAATCTGGTTGTCCAGCTTGACGCCATCCTCGATAACGGTGTCGTCAAGCGCGCCGCGATCCACGGTCGTGTTGGCGCCGATCTCGACGTCATCCCCGATGACCACCCGGCCGATTTGCGGCACCTTGAGCCAGCGCCCGTTTTCGTTGGCCAGGCCGAACCCGTCCGCACCGATCACCACGCCGGAATGCAGGATCGCACGCTGGCCGATAATGCAGCCTTGATAGACCACGACTTGCGGATACAGCAGGGAATCCTCCCCCACCTCGACGCCGTCGCCGAGATGGCAGCCGGCACCGATGACCGCATGCTCGCCGACCCGAGCCCCCTTGCCCACAAAGGCGAAAGCCCCGATCGAGGCTGAACCTGAAACAACTGCGGTGGCGTCGATCACTGCCGTTGGGTGGATGCCGGCCGGCTCGACGTGCGGGGGATTCAGCAGCGCCGAAACTTTGGCGAAATAGGCATAAGGGTTATCGCAGAGGATCCGCGGCAGCGTTGTCGACTCGCGCTCCGCGGTACCCAGGATCACCGCTCCCGCCCTGGTATCCAGCAATTGGCGGCGGTATTTGGGGTTGGCCAGGAAGCTGATGTGCTCGGCCTGCGCGATGGAAAGGGGCGCCACCTGCCGGACCCGGATATCCGCATCGCCCACCAGTTCGCCGCCAAACCGTTCGACGATCTCCCCCAGGCGATAAGCCATCATGGAATCAATCGGTGGAAAGCCCGTTTGCCGTATGACAAATCGGTCTTATTTATCGGACAAGGCCTTCAATACCCGATCGGTGATATCGATCCGCGAACTGAAATAAACGGCTTCTTCCAGCACCAGGTCGAATTTTTCCTTTTCGGCGATCTCCATGATCGTTTTTCTGGCGCGGTCGTGGACGCTCCCCAGTTCCTCATTGCGCCGCAGATTGAGATCCTCGCGGAACTCGCGCTGGGCGCGCTGGAAGTCGCGGTTCAGGTTAGCCAGGTCGCGTTCCTTGTTGCGCCGCTCGGATTCGCCGATCGTTACGCCTTCCCGCTCCAGGTAGGTTTGCAAATCCTTGGCCTGCTTCGCCATCTTCTGCAGATCCTGCTCGCGGGCGGCAAATTCTTTTTCAAGTTTTTTCTGCGCCTTGACGGCCGGCGCGGCTTCCCGGAAAACCCGCTCCGTGTTGACAAAACCGATTTTCATTTCCGCCGCGTCGGCGCTTGCGGCAAAAGGCAGCATGATGGCAGCTGCAAGGGCTATGGCAACAATCTTGTTCAACTTGATCTCCTGAAATCTAGAACGTGGAACCCATAATAAACTGGAAATGCTCGGGCATGTCGCCCGCCTTGGCATTGAGCGGCTTGGCGATGCTGAATTTCAGCGGCCCCATGGGAGACGCCCAGCTGACGGCGAGACCGACGGAATAGCGCAAGTCGCCAAAACCCATCTTGGAGTACATACCGTTCGCATCGCCGGGACCGAACGCCGATCCCGCATCCAGGAATGCGCTCAGGCGCAGCGACTTGTCCTTTTTCATACCGGGAAAGGGGAAGAGAATTTCGGCATTTCCAACCAGGCGCCGGTTGCCGCCCAGCGCGTTGCCGTCAACATCTTTCGGGCCGAGCGAAAACGCCTTGTAGCCGCGCACCGAAGTGTTGCCACCCGCGAAAAATCCCTTGAAGAAAGGCAACGGCTTGCCGCCGTAGCCATTGCCGGTGCCGACTTCGCCATTCAGCATCAGCGTGTAATCATCGGACAGCGGCCTGAACCACTGGTACTGATAAGACAGCTTGTAGTACTGGATGGTGCCGCCAGGCAGTCCCATTTCGCCGAACGCCCGATGCAGGGAGCCCTTGGTCGGAAAGGTGATGCTGTCCCGCGTATCGCGCGCCCATCCCGCCGAGCCAAGCACGGTGGTATTGGTGGCGCCGAAGGTATCGACAAAATTGATGTAGCTGACCGGGCTGACCAGACCCGAGCCATCCCCGGTGCGATACACGCTCAGCTGGGTGTTCTCGATCGACAGGCCGAAGTTTACCGAATCCATTTCGTTCAGCGGCACGCCAAAACGCACGCCGCCGCCAATGGTGTTCGAATTGTACGGGGAAACCGACAGCGTGGTGGCGTCCGTCTTGCGTTTGTACACGTCAAAACCGCGGCTGATGCCGTCGTCGGTGTAATAAGGATTGGTATAGGACAGCGAATAAACCGTGTTGATCTTGCCGGAATTGATCTGGGTGGAAAGGATATTTCCGCTGCCGAACACGTTGGCCTGGGAAACGGAACCGCTCAGGATAAAGCCTTCCGAGCTGGAAAAACCCGCGCCCGCCATAATGCTTCCCGTAGGCTTCTCGGTCACGCTGATGTTCATGTCTACCTGATCGGTCGTTCCGGGCACGGCGGGGGTCTCGACGTTGACGTCGGAGAAATAGCCCAGCCGATCGAGCCGCACGCGCGACCGGTTGACCTTGTCCGCCGCATACCAGGAGCCTTCCATTTGCCGCATCTCGCGGCGGATGACCTCGTCTTTGGTCTTGGTATTGCCCGCCACGTTGATGCGTCGCACATAGACCCGTCGGCCGGGATCGACGAAGAAAGTAAATTTGACTTCCTGCTTTTCCTTGTTGATCTCGGGAACCGCATTGACGTTGGCAAACGCGTAGCCTTCATTGCCTAGACGGTCTCCGATCAGCTTGCTGGCCTCGGTCAACTTTTCCCGCGAGAAAACCTCGCCCGGCTGAATCTTGATCAGCTTGCGCAGTTCCTCCTCCGGCACCAGCATCTCGCCGGCCAGCTTGATGTCCGAAACGACATATTTCTGGCCCTCGGCGATATTGATCGTGATGTAAATCGACTGTTTGTCGGGCGAAATGGAAACCTGGGTGGAGTCCGTGCCAAATTCGAGATAGCCGCGGTTCAGGTAATAGGAACGCAGGGTTTCGATATCCGCCGCCAGCTTCTGCTTGGAGTACTGATCGTTTCTTGTCCACCAACTCATCCAGTTCGGCGTGGAAAGCACAAAAAGATCGAGCAGGTCTTTTTCCTTGAAGGCTTGGCTGCCGACGATATTGATCTGCCGAATTTTAGCGGCTTCACCTTCATTGATATTGAAGCTGATGGCAACGCGGTTGCGCTCCAGGGGCGTCACCGTGGTGGTGATTGCCACGGCGTATTTGCCGCGGCTGAGGTACTGCCGCTTCAGTTCCTGTTCGGCCTTGTCGAGCAGGGATTTGTCGAAAATACGCCCATCGGCCAACCCGATTTGCTTCAGGCCTTCCTTCAGTTGCGTCTTGTCGAATTCTTTCATGCCGACGAAATCGATCTGGGAAATCGCCGGCCGTTCCTGCACCATGACGATCAGAACTTCATTCTCCACTTCCAGCCGCACATCCTTGAAAAACCCCGTGCCATACAGCACCTTGATCGCGGTGGCGGCCTTCTCATCATCCAGTTTCTCGCCCACCTTGACCGGCAGGTAGCTGAACACCGTTCCGGCCTCCGTCCGCTGGATGCCCTCCACGCGGATATCCTTGATGACAAACGGTTGAATCGCCCACGCAGAAGCCCCGTACAGGCTCATCAGCACCATGGGTAGATAGCGGATTTTCATTGTTCTTTTAGCCAGTTATCAGACGATTTATATCGTTATAGAAAGCAAAAACCATCAGCGTCAGTAGGATGGCGATGCCGATCTGCTGCCCGATTTCCATGGTTCTCTCGGAAACCGGGCTCCCCTTGATCATTTCGACGATATAATACATCAAATGCCCCCCGTCCAATAAGGGAATGGGCAATAAATTGAGCACGCCCAGACTGATGCTGATCAGCGCCAGGAAGCTGATGTAAGGCCCCCATCCGAGGTGGGCGGATTGGCCGGCATAATCCGCGATGGTGATCGGGCCGCTGACGTTTTTCCAGGAAACCTGGCCCGTCAGCATCTTGCCCAGCATCTTCAGGCTGAACAGCGAAGTATCCCAGGTCTTGGCGATCGCCCGCACGAAGGCGGTGTGCACGGGGTAGCGCACTTCCGTCACCAGCTTGTCGAATAGGGCCGGGTCCATCATCGGCGATGCGCCGATTTTGCCGACTGCGGCGCGGCCGTTTTCCTTCACCGCATCCGGCGTCAGCTCGACTTGGAAATGGCGGTCACCGCGCCGAATGGCCAGCTTTAACGGCACTTCGGGATTCTGCCTGACCAGCCGGACCAAATCCTCCCAATATCTTAGCGGCACCGAATTCGCCGACAGGATGTCGTCGCCGGCCTGGAGGCCAGCCCTGGCCGCGACGCTGTTGGGCAGCACCCGGCCGATCCGGGCCGGCAAATCGGGTTGGAAGCGGGTCAAACCCAGCTTGCCCAGAAAATCCCGCTCCAGATCGTCCGCCGTCAAGCCGCCCAAATCCAACCGATGCAGAGCGCTCTCGCCGCGCTCGTTGCGGGCTTCGATTTCCACCACCGATTTCTGCACCGCATGTTGCAGCAATATCCAGCGGGTATCCTGCCAGGTCGCAACCGGTTCATCGTCGATCCGGACCAGGATTTCGCCGCGCTGAAATGAGGCCGCCGCCGCGGCCGTGGCGGGAGGAATTTCCCCCAGGATAGGCTTGATGCCCGGCACGCCATAAACGAACAGGAACCAGTACACCACCACCGCCAATAGCAGGTTTGCGACCGGCCCGGCCAGCACGATTGCGCTGCGGCGGTAAATGGACTGGCTGTTGAAGGCGAAAGGCAAATCAGCGGCCGCCACCTGCCCTTCCCGCTCGTCCAGCATTTTGACGTAGCCGCCAAGCGGGAAAGCGGCCAAAACCCATTCTGTGCCTTCCGGCGAAAATTTCTTGGTGAACAAAGGCTTGCCGAAGCCGATGGAAAAGCGCAGCACGCGGACGCCGCAACGGCGAGCGACGATGTAATGGCCGTATTCGTGAACGACGATCAGTATGCCGAGCGTCAGGGCGAATGCCGCCAGAGTGAACAGCAGGTTCATGCGTAGCCCTTCGCCATCATCCACTCCCGCGCCGTTGTGCGCGCGCGAACGTCGGCGTCGATCACGTCTTCCAACCGCTCGACCGGCCCCGCGCCCTCCTGTTCCAGCACGTTTTCGATCATGCCGGGAATCGCCTTGAAGGGGATGCGCTCGGCCAGGAAAGCCTCCACCGCCACCTCGTTCGCCGCATTCATGATGGCGGGCGCCGTTCCGCCGTGGCGTAGCGCCTGGTAGGCCAGCGCCAGGCAGGGGAAGCGGGCGGTGTCGGGCGCCTCGAAATCGAGGCGCGCGATCTTGAACAGGTCGAGCGAGGGTACGCCGGCGTCGATCCGCTCCGGAAAGCCCAGCGCGTAGGCGATCGGCGTGCGCATGTCGGGATTGCCGAGCTGCGCCATGACCGAGCCGTCGATGTACTCCACCATCGAGTGAATCACGCTCTGGGGATGGATCACCACCTGGATTCGATCCGCGCCGGCGTTGAACAGCCAGCGCGCTTCGATCACCTCCAGCCCCTTGTTCATCATGGTGGCGGAATCCACCGAAATTTTCCGCCCCATCACCCAGTTTGGATGCGCGCACGCCTGCTGCGGCGTCACATGGTCCAGATCGCCCAGCGCCGCAGTGCGGAAAGGTCCGCCCGAAGCCGTCAGCAAAATGCGCTTGACGCCAGATTCATCCAAATCACTCGAAAAACCTCTCGGAAGTGACTGAAAAATGGCGTTATGTTCGCTATCGATGGGCAGCAGCGTGGCATGATGCTGTCGGACCGCGTCCATGAATACGCTGCCCGACATCACCAGGGTTTCCTTGTTGGCGAGCAAAACGCGCTTGCCCGCCTTGGCGGCGGCGAGCGAAGGCCGCAGTCCAGCGCTGCCGACGATCGCGGCCATCACGCTATCGACCTGGGGCAGCGACGCGACTTTCTCCAGCGCTTCGATTCCGCTCAGCACTTCGACATCGAGTCCCGCCGTCTTGATCCTGCCTCGCAATTCCTCCGCGCTGTCGGCATCGAGCATGACCGCGTATTCCGGTTCGAACTGTAGGCATTGTTGATACAGGCGTTCCACCTGGCGATTCGCGGTCAGGGCCGCGATCCTGAACTTGCCGGGATGGCGGGCGACGACATCAAGCGTGTTCATGCCGATGGTGCCGGTCGAACCGAGGACGGTAATGGTTTGAAACGTTGCCATAATTAAATCGCGTTGTAATCCTTGATGAGAAGCAGCCCGAAAGCGGCCATCGGCAGTGCCGCGGTCAAGGCATCGATGCGATCCAGCACGCCGCCGTGGCCGGGCAGCAACCGGCCGCTGTCCTTCAACCCCGCCACGCGCTTCATCCAGGATTCGAACAAATCGCCAAGAATGCTGAACGCCGTAAGCAGCCACAGCAGCAACATGCCGCCCGGCAGGCCATGCCGAAACGGCTCGGCTGAATTATCCCACCCCGCCCACGCCAGGGCGTACAGCGTGACGCCAATAAAAGCACCCGCCACTCCCTCCCAGGTTTTTCCCGGGCTGATGGCCGGGGCGAGCCTGTGTTTGCCGAAGCGGCGGCCGGCAAAGTAGGCGGCGCTATCCGCGATCCACACCAGCGTCATCAGTCCCAACAGCACGCCGGGGCCGATCCCGCGCAGGCTGACCAAGGCCAGCCAGGTGGGGATGAGCACCAGCCAGCCGACTAACGCCATGATAGCCTGCGGCCTTGCCTGCCACTTGCTGCGCAGCCATAACGGAGCAAGAACGATCCAGAACAGCGCGGCCGCGCTAAAAATCGACCACTCGGCCGACCGAGAAGCCTGCGACATCAGGATCGCGCCGATCGCCAGTGTCAGCAGCACGTAAAGCCCGCGCTGAAGGCTCGAATAGCCGGCAATGGCCGCCCACTCGCGTGCTCCGACCAACGTCACCGCCAGCATCAGCCAGGCCCAATACAAGTCCGGCAGAAAAAACAGTGCGGCCAGCACCGCGGGCAGCAGCAGCAAAGCGGTCAGAACGCGCGCTTTAAGCATTTTTCCGCAGCTGCTCGCTGGTGCGGCCGAAACGGCGTTCTCTTTGCTGGAAGGATTTGATGGCGCGTTTTAGGGCCAGCGTATTGAAGTCCGGCCACAAGGTGTCGGTAAAATACAGCTCGGCATAGGCCAGTTGCCAGAGCAGGAAATTGCTGACGCGCTGCTCCCCGCCGGTGCGGATGAACAGGTCCGGTTCCGGGGCGTAACTGGTGGAAAGAAACGGCGCCAGTTCCGCTTCCTGGAACGTCAGGGCGCACCCGGGATTGGCCGCCAGCATCTTGTGGGTCGCTTGGATCAGATCCCATCGCCCGCCATAATTTGCGGCAATGGTAAGGGTCAGGCCGGAATTGTTCCGGGTGACCGACTCGGCGCGTTCGATCATATCGACCAGCTTGGCGTCGAACCGGCTGCGATCGCCGATCACCTTGAGGCGGATGTTGTTGTTGTGGAGTTTCGAGATTTCCTGCTCAAGCACGAGCACGAACAATTGCATCAGGAATGTCACTTCCTCGGCCGGGCGCCGCCAGTTTTCACTGCTGAATGCGAACAGCGTGAGATACCCAACCCCCAGTTCGGTGCAGGCCTTGACCGTGTGGCGCAGGGCATCCACGCCCCGTTTGTGGCCGGCGATGCGTGGCAGGAAGCGCTTCTTGGCCCAGCGGCCATTGCCATCCATGATGATGGCGATATGTTGCGGCACATCGCCGGTTTCGGGGATGTTGCGCGTGGAACTGCTGAACAGGGCCACTTTTTTTGCCTTTTAAACCGCCATCAGGTCGGTTTCCTTGGTTTGAAGCATTTTTTCGACTTCGGCGACATAACGGTCGGTCAGCTTCTGGATATCCTCTTCGGCGCGGCGTTCTTCATCCTCGCTGATATCCTTGTCCTTTTCCAGTTCCTTCAAGGTGGCATTGGCGTCGCGCCGGATGTTGCGTACCGCCACCTTGGCATTTTCCGCCTCATGACGCACAACCTTGATCAGGTCGCGGCGGCGCTCTTCCGTCAGAGCAGGCATCGGAACCCGGATCAGGTCGCCCTGGCTGGAAGGATTAAGTCCCAGATCGGAATCGCGAATAGCCCTTTCCACCGCGCCCACCATTTTCTTTTCCCAGGGCGTCACGCCGATAGTGCGCGAATCGATCAGGTTGACGTTGGCAACCTGGCTGATCGGCACCGGCGAACCATAGTAATCGACCATGACATGGTCGAGGATGCCGGTATGGGCACGCCCGGTGCGCACTTTGCCCAGATCGACCCGCAGGGCTTCCAGGCTCTTCTGCATTTTTTGCTCGGCTGATTTCTTAACGTCCGCAATCATGTTCGATCCCTTTCTGTCCAGACTCGACTGGCTAGCACTCGACCAGCGTTCCTTCGTCCTCGCCCAACACCACGCGTTTCAGCGCGCCTTCCTTGAAAATGCTGAACACGCACAGCGGCATCTTCTGGTCGCGGCACAGCGCCAGCGCGGTCGAATCCATCACCTTCAGGTTTCTGGCGATCGCCTCGTCGAAGTGCAAGCGATCATAGCGTTTCGCTTCCGGGTCGAGTTTCGGATCGGCGGTATAGACGCCGTCCACCTTGGTCGCCTTCAGCACCACCTCCGCCCCCATTTCGACCGCACGCAGCGCCGCCGCGGTATCGGTAGTGAAAAACGGATTGCCGGTGCCGGCGCCGAAAATCACGATCTTGCCCTCTTCCAGGTAACGCAATGCCTTGCCGCGAATATAAGGCTCGGCCACCTGTTCGATGGTCAGCGCCGACTGCACGCGCGCGATCAGGCCGGCTCGGCGCATGGCATCCTGCAGCGCCAGCGCATTCATTACGGTAGCCAGCATCCCCATGTAATCGGCGGTGGCGCGATCCATGCCCGCGGCGGCAGGCGCCACGCCACGAAAAATATTGCCGCCGCCGATCACCACGGCGACCTCCACCCCAAGCCGCGTCACATCGCCGATTTCCGCCACAATACGGTCGATCACGCCACGGTTGATGCCGTAGCTGTCATCGCCCATCAGCGCTTCGCCGGAAAGCTTGAGGAGAATGCGTTTGAACTTGGGTTGGGTCATTGGTCGTTTATCCTTAAAAAACTGTTAACCACCGGGGGACGCGGGGAAATTCAATCGGCGGCAACAGCGCGGCCCATCGCCAAATGGGCACATCCTCCGCGCCTTTGTTTCCCCCGAGCTCCCCCGCGTCCCTGTGGTTCAATGCGGTTTAGATTTACACCTGCGCCGCAGCGGCCACTTCGGCGGCGAAATCGGTGCTGCGCTTCTCGATGCCCTCACCCACCACGAACATCTGGAAGGCGTTGACCTTGGTGCCCTTGGAAGCCAGCAGCTTTTCCACGGTCAGGTCGGGATCCTTGACGAACTGCTGGCCGAGCAAGGTGACTTCGGCGAGGTATTTGGTGATCCGGCCTTCCACCATCTTCTCGACGATGTTGGCGGGCTTGCCGCTTTCGGCCGCCTGGGCGGTGTAAATTTCGCGCTCCTTGGCGAGCAGCTCGGCCGGAACTTGTTCTTTCGAAACGCAAACCGGCTTGCTGGCCGCGATGTGCATGGCGATATCCTTGCCCAGCGCTTCGTCGCCGCCGGTGTAATCCACCAGCACGCCGATCTTGGTGCCGTGCAGGTAGGCCGCCAGTTGGCCCGCCGTTTCAAAGCGGACGAAGCGGCGCACCGTGGTGTTCTCGCCCAGCTTCATGACGAGGCCTTGGCGCACTTCTTCGACGGTGCTGCCGGAAGTCAGCTTCACGCCGGCCAGCGTAGCGACGTCGGCGGGGTTCTGCTGCGCCACGGCTTGCGCCACTTCGTTGGCGAAGTTTTTGAAATCGTCGTTCTTGGCCACGAAGTCGGTTTCGCAGTTCACTTCCACGACCGCGCCGGTCTTGCGGTCGGCGCTGATGAAGCTGGCCACCACGCCCTCGGCCGCAATGCGGCTGGCTGCTTTGCCCGCTTTGGCGCCGCTCTTGATGCGCAGCGCATCCTCGGCCGCCTTGATGTCGCCATTGGCTTCAACCAGCGCTTTTTTGCATTCCATCATGCCAAGGCCGGTCGATTCGCGCAGATCCTTCACCATGCTCGCGGTGATTTCCGCCATTTTTCCACTCCTTAGATAAACAATCGGCATGCACTCTGAACCTCAGTCTGCATGCCTGAAAACGAATAGGGCACGGCAAAAGGGGCTACAACGCCCCTTTTTGCCGTGGTTTGACTGACTATTCCGCCGCCTGTTCGGCCGCGACTTCGACAAACTCGTCGCCGACGATTTCCTGAATCACGTCGCTACGCCCTTCCAGCACGGCATCGGCCGCGCCCCGCGCGTACAGGCGGATCGCCTGGGTGGAGTCGTCGTTGCCGGGAATGACATAGTTCACGCCGATCGGGGAATTGTTCGAGTCCACCACGCCGACCACCGGGATGCCCAGCTTGTTGGCTTCGGTAATCGCGCCTTTTTCATGACCGACGTCGATCACGAAAATCACGTCGGGCAGGCCGTTCATGTCCTTGATGCCGCCCAGGCTGCGCTCCAGCTTCTCCAGTTCGCGGCGCAGAAGCAGCGCTTCCTTCTTGGCCAGCTTGCCGACATTCTCTTCCGCCAGCATGACCTGCAAATCCTGCAGGCGCTTGATCGACTGCTTGACCGTCTTGAAGTTGGTCAGCATGCCGCCGAGCCAGCGGAAATTAACGAAATGGCAGCCGGCGCGCTCGGCTTCTTCCTTGACGATTTCACGCGCCTGGCGCTTGGTGCCGACAAACAGGATACTGCCCTTGTTGGTCGCCAGCTTGCGCATGAACTTCATCGCTTCCTGGTACATCGGCAGCGTTTTTTCCAGGTTGATGATATGAATCTTGTTGCGGTCGCCGAAGATGAACGGCGCCATTTTGGGGTTCCAGTAACGGGTTTGGTGTCCGAAATGGACGCCCGCTTCCAACATCTGACGCATGGTCACTGACATTTTTGATGCTCCAAAGTAAGGGTTAAGCCACCATCCGCCCGATACCACCCGGCAAGCCGGGCACCCTGTACGTTAAGCGGATGTGCGAAATATCAAGCCTTCAAGCCGGACGGCCAGAAAACTTAACTTGCAATTCTAGCATGCCGGCACGGCTTTTCTCAAGGCGGAATAACGGGAATGGAGTCTCAGCGCATCCCACGCGCCGGGCGGACCGGGCGTTTTTTGCTCAAATCCATTTGGCAACTCACAGGTCAGATGAAGTTGATATGTGGGACATCGCGGCGAAGCAGCCTGTCCAGGTAACGATTGACCTCGTCCATGCGGCAATTCAGGCGGCACTCATGGATGTCGAGTTCGTCGCGTACATAATGGAAATTGTCGCGACGCCGCTCGCCTTCCCAGATTTCCCTGAACGACGACTCGTTGATGTTTCCGTACTCGAAACGCTTGTCGAGCAAATAGGCGCTACAGCCATAGAGCGCTCCGGTGGCCATGATGTACGCCCAGAAAAAAGGCGTGGCGTGGCATTTACGATAGCGGGCGTCTTCGCCCTCGTCGTGCTTCTTCATCGTATTCTCGCGAAAGACGACGCTGAAACTGTCGGTGTTCAGCGACCGCAGGCGGTCACCCATGTCGCGGAATCCGTGGTAGTCGATATCCTGGTAGACCTTGGTCAGGCTGAAGCCATGCTGGGAATAGGGTTTGACGACCAGATAGTCGAGCCCGATTTCGTCGCGGCAGATGCGGGCCAGCGTTTCGACCTCGGCGGCATTTTCGGGAAGAAGCAAAATCTGGGCGCCGATCGCGCAGGCGTAGCCGTGCCGGCGGCGGGCATCGGCCAGGGACTTCAGATTGGTCAGCACATGCTGGAAGTCGCGCTCCTTGGTCCGGTGTATGCGAGCGTAAGTTTCGGCCGTGCCGGCATTGACCGATGCCTTGATCCATGACATCACCGGCAGGGCATGTTCGACGAATGCATCGGACAACACCGAGGCATTGGTCGTCATGGCGGTATCGATGCCAGCCCTGGCCGCGGCCACCACCATGCGGTCGATGTCCTTGTGCAGCATGGGCTCGCCCTCGCCGGCGAACATGACGCTCCTGACGCCCTGCTGCCCCATCTCGGCCAGCGCGCGTTCGACGGCTTCCAGCGACAGCCGGGTCGGTTTGTAGCCGACATAATCGACCGCGCAAAAGGTGCAGCGGTGGTTGCAAGCGCCGACGGGCGAAATCTCGACATAAAGTGGGTAAACGGCCTTGGCCTTGTCCCAGGATTCGCCGGCATCGAGAAATTGCGCGATCCGCTGGGGATGGTAAATGAGCTTGTGACTATCGATGGCGTAGCGGTCTGACATGGGTTTCGCTCTTAGAAGGGACCACGGAATTCGCGTTGAGGCACGTCGTGCGGGGTTGCCCTGACAAGCCTGCGTGCCAGTTCGGCATCGTCAACGCCGCCCCCGAGATGCGCGGCGATGGCACGCGCCAGATATAGGGCGTCGGGGTAATAGTCGCGTGTCAGGTGCGGCGAGGTCGGAACCGGGATATCCGGCAGGCAGATACGCAGGGGTGGGCGTTTTAATGCGGAGAACGCCGTTTCGGCAACGCCGGCAATCACCTCGCCGGCAATACCGCCGGTTTTCCAGGCGGTGTCCGCGACGATCAGCGTACCTGTGCGGCGAACCGATTCGACGATGGTGCGCATGTCGAGCGGGCGCACGGAACGGGCATCGATGACCTCCAAATCGATGCCCTGGTCCGCCAACGCCTCCGCCGCCAGGCGTGCCTCGACCGTCATGTAGGAAAAGGCGACCAGGCTGGCCTGTTTGCCGGGGCGACAAATCAGCGCCTGATCCAGCGGCACGGCATAGGGCGCTTCCGGCACGTGATCGGCAATGCCCTGCAGCCAGCGGTGTTCGATAAAAATAACCGGATTGTCGTCGCGGATGGCAGCCAGCAGCATCCCCTTGGCATCGTAACCGCTCGTCGGCATCACCACCTTGAGGCCGGGAATATGCGCGAACAGGGCCTGAAGGCTCTGCGCGTGCTGTGGGCCCGGGCCCCAGCCGCGCCCGACGATGACGCGGATGACCATGGGCACCTTGACCTGGCCGGCAAACATGTAATGCCACTTGGCCGCATTGTTGACGATCTGGTCCATTGCCAGCAAGGCAAAATCGATGCGCTGGTGCACCATCACCGGCCGCATGCCGGAGATGGCGGCGCCGACGCAAATCCCGGTGATGCCGTTTTCGGACAAGGGACTGTCGAACACCCGCGACTTGCCGAAGCGCTGTTGCAAGCCGGTGGTCGTTCCGAAAATTCCCTTCGGATCAGGGACGCCCTCACCGATGACGATGACGCGTTCGTCTTCCTCCATCGCCTGAGCCAGCGCCTCGCGAATCGCTTCCGCCTGGGTAATCCGGCGCTTGATCTCAGGCATATAAATACCCCGAAAGGTCGGCTGGCTGGGGCTCAGGGCCAGCGAGCGCCGCGGTGAAGGCAGACGCGATTTCAGCGGCGATTTCAGCTTCGGCCGCGGCGACGAGACCGGCGCCTTCGGGGCTTGAAGAAAGCACCGATGCAAGGCGGCTCACCGGGCAGGCGGATTCCCATTCCGCCAGTTCGCCGCCGGGCCGATAGCCGAGATGGTCGTCGAGGTTCGGGCCGCAATGCTCCCGCCAGCGGTAGGTGGGGCATTCGAGGAAGACCGGCGCACCGCCGGCGCGCAAACTGGCCACAGCGGCGCGCGTTGCCGCATACACCGCCTCCACGTCGTTCCCTTCGGCGGTAACGGCCCGGCACCCATGGGCAGCGGCGATCCCATGGATGGGACGGTCCGGCTGCCGATCGGAAAGGCGGGTATAGCAGGCGTAGAGGTTGTTCTCGCAAACGAACAGGACGGGCAACTTGTGCAGGACGGCGAAATTGATCGATTCGTGCACGACGCCTTCCTCGAACGTGCCATCCCCGAAAAAGACGGCGATCACTTTGTCTTCGTTGCGCAGTCTCGCGGCCCAGGCCGCGCCCACCGCCAGCGGGACGGTAGCACCGACGATGGGCACGGCGCCGAGGAAGCCGGCGGCAAGGTCGATAATATGCATGGAGCCGCCGACGCCGCGGCAGCAACCGTTTTCCAACCCATAGATTTCCGCCAGCATGGCGGTCAGGTCGCCGCCTTTGGCGAGATAGTGGGCATGAGCCCGATGGCCGCCGAACACTCCGTCGCGCGGTTCCAGCGCCGCGCACACCCCTACCGCCACGGCTTCCTGGCCGATGGACAAATGGACAGGGCAGCGCATCTCCTGCGCGCCATAGCGCTCCGCAATCGCCTCCTCGACGCGGCGGATGCGCAACATGCTGCGATAAAGCGTAAACATCATCCGTTTTCTCCAAGCAACCTGCCGCGGACAGCATCGCTCACCAGTTTGGGTGAAATATGCTCCATGCACGGCGTTTCCTGAATGCAACTGGACTTCATGCAGGGAATGCAGTCCCAGGACAATGGCGGCGTGATGCGGATCAGTCCCGCGCCATCGACCTCGCTCGAAATGGTCGGGCCGAACAACGCCACCACCGGCTTGCCAAGGCCCAGCGCGATGTGCAGGCCCAGCGAGTCGTTGGTGACCAGCACCCGGCAGCCGGCAATCCACTCGATGTAGTCTTCGATATCATTGGCGCCCTGCTGCCAACATACCTTGTAGTCCTGCGACAGATCGGCGTGAAGAGCCTGCCAGTGACGTTCCGGCCAGCGCTTGAGCGGAAACTTGGCGCCGATCAGGTGGTTGAAGCCGACGTCATGGACGATTCCGGAGCGCGGCCGATAGCCCAGAACATAGGGCTGGCCATCGTAGTGATGCCCCAGCATCTCGTAAAGAATCTCCGACCAGGACTTGGCCTTGCAACGTTTGGCGTCGGGGTCGGTGGTAAAACTCAGGGCTTCGTCGGCATGGTCGTACGACACCGCCGTATGCGTTTGCGGGTCAAGCCGGAAGCCGTAGCGCCGCCAGGCCGGGATGCGGTCGGATACGGCACAGATGCCGGGTTCCTTTTCGAAATTGATGACGATGTCGAACCACTCGGAAAGCAGCAGGTGAGGCGTAAACGGATTGATCGCCAGCAGCCGGTGAATGAAGGGGTTGCCTTTCAGGAGCGAAATGCCCTTCTGATCCACCAGCCAGGTCACGTGATACTGATCGGGCGGAAACAGGTGCAAAATCACCGTCGTGCGCAAGATGTCCCCAAGGCTGACGATGCCGCTCTCGTCCGGATCCAGCGTTTCGCTGTAGCCGGGCTTGATAATGAGGACGCGTTTGCGATTGTCGGCTATCACGGGCTTGGCGCTATTCATGCTTCGCGTGGTCCTTGATTTGGAGTTTGAAAAATTGCCTCGCCCGCTCAAGATCGTCGATTTTCCCATAGAGAGACGGGGGCATTTCGATATTCCGTATCTTGACCGACGTGTGTGGCACCCCGCGGTCGTAGTAGCTCTGGAAGCGGTCGTTCTTGATCTTGGTATCGCAGCCGATGCAGCGGCCATAGTGGCCGCAGGAACGATAGATATCAAGGTCGGCCATGCTGAATTCGGGATCGAGCAAATGCCCGATCGGGGCAACGGCGTGGCCGGCGAAAAGGCTCGCGCCGTGTTTGGCAAAACGAAACTCTTCCATTTCCAGGGCCGCGAATTCTTGCAGTGGGCCGCCGTGGCTCCAGCCTTCGTAGAGAAAATAGTGGCACCCCCAGACGAAGCCCATCGGGTCGAGCAACAACTCAGTCGTTCGGCACTCGCAATTCAGGGTGGTGGGATGAACGTGCCGCACTATCAAATCGGTGGAGAACGGGTAAAGATAATGGCCATACAATTTCCCTTCGTCGACGCCGAGGAATTCCTTGCCCTCGAACGGCACGCGCCCTGCGTGGATGGTCTTCATCCTTGGCGTCACGGTGTTTTTCGGGTGCTCCACCATGTAAATGCCGACATCGCTTTCCGCCTTGTTGGGCGAAACACGGAAACCATAGTCCTTCAGCGCTTCGCAACGGTCGACCAATTCCTCGAAACCGCGATCCTTCCACGCGCGATTCATCTCGTCGGCGTGATAGCTGACCCGGATCGACGGATAAGGCGCATCGCGTTGGAATTTTGCTTGCTGCCCATTGAGATTGCGGGCAAAGATTTCCGGACTCAATGCGAAATTCGTCAGCAGATCGAAATAATGCGGGACTTCCGGCAGGATCATCCCCAGGCCTTTGCCTCGCCAGTAAAGCATCGGCTCGCCGCCTTGCAGGGTGATCGGCAAATCTGGCCGGAAGGGAACGCGTTGCAGCGCCGTGGCCCATTCCGCCGGTGACAGGCTTTTCCGCACCGATTTGCCTTCGATCGGGAAGAGTGCGCTGCGCCGCCCCGTTTGTTCCGGATCGTTGATGCAATAACTGCAGTTGAGATTGCACTCGAGCGTCAGGAAGAGGCCGATGTAATTCAACGTGTCCGGTAACTGCAAGGGGGGCAAAGCCATGTACTACCTACCTTTCGATTGCACGTATTCCCGCCAGAGCTGCCGATATTCGCGCTCCACCGCCCGGACATAGGCTTGCGGGTCGCCGACGACCGAAGTGGTGAAGATGTCCCGCATCCGCCTCCGCAACGCGGCCAACGCAGTCAAATCCTGCGCTTTCCGGATTGCCAGTTCGACATACTGCTCCTGCGTCTCCGCAATCCAGTCGGTAAGCCCCAGTGTGGTCAGGATCGAAGCCGACAGCCTCCCGCCCAACGTCGGCCAGCGCAACGCGACCACCGGAACGCCCATCATCAAACCCTCCAGTGTCGTCACGCCGCCGCCATGAGGGAATGGATCGAGCGCAATATCGATCTGGTTAAAGGCCGCCATGTGATCCTGCCATGATGTTTTTCCCAACAAAACAATGCGGTTGGAATTGACACCCGCTTCGATGAAATGCCTAACCACTCGATCTCTCGCGACGGCATCGTCCAATTGGGCCGTTTTGAACACCATCCTGCTGGCGGGGATCGCCAACAATATCTGTGCCCACGCCTTGAAGGCTCCCTCCGATACTTTGGCTAGCCGGTTGAACGAGCCGAAGGTTATCCCTTTCGCCGATGCGGCAGGCAACGGTTCGATGGGAGGAAATGTTTCAGGAAAGAATGCGCCGACCACGTTGGGCAAATAGCGCACTTCTTCCGCGTAGTATTGCTTCTCCTCCAGCGGCACCACGACAGGATCGGCCAGGAACACGTCCATGGCCTTCATCCCGGTGCCTCCGATATATCCCCAGGCCGTGACCTGGATCGGCGCCGGTTTTCTGGCGAATACCAGCAAGCGATTGCCCGCGGAGTGGCCAGACAGATCGACCAGGATATCGATCCCATCTTGCCGGATCAGTTCAGCAACCGCATCATCTGGCAGATCAACAATATTTTTCCAGCAAGTAACGCTTTGCTGGAACAAGTGGGTATTCGTGTCTTCTTTCACAGAATTGGAGTAGGCGAATACTTCAAATGCAGACGAATCGAATTTGGCCAACATCAACCCGAATACGGCTGCTGCGGAGTGTTTTCTGAAGTCAGCGGAGACGTAGCCTATGCGCAGGCGGCGTCCTGGATCGAGGCGATTGGAAAATAATGGGAAATCGCATGGCGCCACTGCACAAACTTCGCTCCAGCGCTTGCGCTCGGCTTGCAGGCTTTGAGTGTCCGCACCCACCGTCATATCCAGAGCGAAAATCAGGTTGCTGTATACCGCCGCGTCATCCGGCTTGATCAAAAGTGCCTGGCGCAAACAGGCAATCGCCTCGTCCAGCCACCCCTGAGCGAGGAATGCGCCCCCCAGATTGTTGTGCGCTGGAGCGTAATCCGGCTTGATCGAAAGCGCCTGTCGGTAGTGTGTGACCGCCTCTTCCGACCGACCTTGATCCTTGAGTAGAGTACCCAGGTTGTTGTGCGCATCGGCATAGTCCGGCTTGAGTGCGATGGCTTTTCGATAGCTTTCGGCCGCCTCTTCCAGCTTGCCTTGCCCCTTGAGCAGACAGCCCAGATTGTAGTGCACTTCCGCCAAATCAGGGTCGATTCCGAGAGCCCGGTGATAGCTGGCACCCGCCTCTGCCAGCATCCCCTGCTCTTGGAGTGCATCTCCCAGGTTATTGTGAGCCCTGGCGTAGTCCGGCTTGAGCAAAATGGCTTTTTGATAGCTCTCGACCGCCTCGGCCAGCTTGCCTTGCTCCTTGCGTGCGTTCCCAAGGTTATAGTGCGACTGGGCATGATCCGGCTTAAGCAAAATGGCTTTTTGGTAGCACTTGACCGCCTCTGCCAGCTTGCCTTGCTCCTTGAGCGCATTTCCCAGGTTGTTATGTGCGTCCGCAAAATTCGGCGCCAGCTCCAGAGCCCTGCCGATCAGCTCAATAGCCACATCGTGCATGCCAATTTGATAAGCCATCACCCCCATGAGGTGCCACGGGTCCGGATGATTAGGGGCTACTTGAAGTATTTGCTGGCAAACGGCGTTTGCATCGGGCAGTCGCCCGGCTTGATGATGCGCGATTGCCGCCTGCATGGCCTTGGCTACTCCCCCGCGCGTCGGATGAATGCTTGCAGGCTGACCATCCGCCCGTTGCGCGCAGCAGCGCTTGTACTTCTTTCCGCTCCCGCATGAGCAAGGGTCGTTACGCCCGATTTCTTCCATCAATGGAAATCCAGAAAATGAGGGTTGAACTCCTCCCAGGAGGTGGCTTCACTTGATTGGACAAAATTTCCAGCTTCTATAAGTGTAGCCTTGCCGTTTAACCGCCTACGCCGCTTTTGGAAGCGCAGGCAGGTTGTCGAAGTAGAACTCATCTGGCGTTATGTCGTCAAGCGCCGGCCGCCTCCCGGCGACAAAGGCTTAATCAGCGTTTCCCTAACGAATAAGAACTGAGCTAGCATGGCACACTTTTATATTTCGGATTCTCGGATAAATTCGCCTATGAGAACTGAGAACACATCAATCGGCTCCCCCTACCTCGCCAGCGAATTACTCAGGCGTCCTGTGAAGCGAGTAATGTTGATTAATCCGCCGGGGAAGATAACAGTCACCGAACATGGCTCGCGCGAACGCAAGCTTGCCGTTCCGCCGATGGGATTGGCGTATCTTGGTGCGCAATTGCAACGATTCGGATACCTTGTCGACATACTGGACGTATTGATCGAAGGCTATGGACACGAGACAGCCTCGGCTACGTCAATCACCTATGGCCTATCGGAAGATAGGATACGAAAGAGGATTCATGACTTCAATCCTGATGTAATTGGCATAAGTTGTCTGTTCTCTAATCGAGGGAATGAGGCATTGCATTTGTGCCGGATTGCCAAAGAGGTCATCCCTGAAGCCCATGTCATATTAGGCGGGCAACATCCGTCAGGCTGTCCTGAGCTGGTTACCCAGCCATTTATTGATTACATGATGTGGGGTGAGGCCGACAATTCGCTCGTCGAATTGCTGGATGCCATTAACAAGGGCGGGGATTTGGCCCAAGTAAGCCAGATTGTACTCAAAATGGGTAACGGTTATTGGAAATCGCCCCGGCTGAATCTTCCAGACGTAAAGCAACTTCCTTTTCCAGCTTGGAATCTCATACGCCTGGACGATTACTGGGAAGCGGGTCTTGCCGATTATGAGGTAAGCGACCAAAGCGAAAAACGATTCATGGTCATGATTTCATCGCGAGGATGCCCTCATGATTGCTTTTTTTGTACTGCGCCGATGATGACGGAGCGGCGCTATCGGCAACGTCCGCTAGAGGACGTATTCGCCGAAATTCGTCTTTACCGCGAGCGGTACGGTATCAACGAGATTCACTTCTGGGATGACAACTTCTTTATCAACAAGAAGCGAACCAAGGACTTATTGCGTGGCCTGGTTGAGTTCTTTCCGGAAATGAGTTTTCAGGTTCCCAGCGGCTCCGAAATCAACGCGATCGACGATGAAGTTATCGATTTGATGGCGCGAGCCGGATTCAATAAGCTGTTTCTTGCGGTCGAAAGTGCGAACGAAGAAATCCAGGAAAGTTATATCGATAAAAAAGTCGAGTTGGGACGAATCCGACAGATCGTCGCTAAATTAAAAGAGGTCGGAATCATTTCAGAAGGATCGTTCATGGTCGGCTTTCCAAACGAAACGAAAGAGCAGGTTGACGCCACTTTCCGAAAGGCGAAGGAATTTGGTTTTGATCGCATCTCGATTAGCTTGGTCAATCCCCTGCCCGGTACGGGACTCTATAAAATATGCGTGGAAGAAGGCCTGTTTCAGCCAGACTTCGATCCACAGAACATTCGATGGTCGAATGAGAGCATAATGCTCGAAGGCGTCGAACGGGGCTATCTGGGAAAACGCAGAAGAGAGGTGTGGCTCGAATATATGCAGGAAAGAATCGATATTGAGAAGTATGAGAAGCAGAATATTCGCAAGTCATGAGCATCCCTGGTTTCCGGTTCGAACATTCGGCCAAATCAGGTCGGCAGATGGTCTCGCTTCGCGAGCTTCACGTTAATTGCACGTATTCCCGCCAGAGCTGCCGATATTCGCGCTCTACCGCCCGGACATAGGCTTGCGGGTCACCAATGATCGACCCGGTAAAGATGTCCCGCATCCGCCCCCGCAACTCGGCCAACGCGGTCAAATCCTGCGCTTTCCGGATTGCCAGTTCGACATACTGCTCCTGCGTCTCCGCAATCCAGTCGGTAAGCCCCAGTGTGGTCAGGATCGAAGCCGACAGCCTCCCGACCAGCGTCGGCCAGCGCAACGCAACCACCGGAACGCCCATCATCAAACCCTCCAGTGTCGTCACGCCGCCGCCATGAGGAAACGGATCGAGGGCAATATCGATCTGTTTGAAGGCCGCCACGTGATCGCGCCAGGGCGTCGACCCAAGCAGGGTGATCCGTTCGGCATCGATACCGGCCTTGGCAAAGCGTGCGGCAATTCGATCTCTCGTGCCGGCATCGTCGAATTCGACCGTTTTGAGCACCATTCTACTGGTGGGAAGGGCCAATAATATCTGTACCCACGCCTTGAAGGAATCCTCCGATATTTTGGCCAACCGGTTGAATGAACCGAACGTCACGCCATTTGCCGTCAAGGCCGGCAACTCATTGACCGCAGGGAAAATGTCGGGAAAAAACGCACCGACCACATTGGGCAAATAGCGCACTTCTTCCGCATAGTATTGCTTCTCCTCCGGCGGCACCACTACCGGATCGGCCAGGAATACATCCATGGCCTTCATCCCGGTGCCCCCGATGTAACCCCAGGCCGTGATCTGTATCGGCGCCGGTTTTCTGGCAAATACCAGCAATCGATTGCTGGCGGAGTGTCCCGACAGATCCACCAGGATATCGATCCGATCCTTGCGAATCATATCGGCAACGGCTTCGTCCGGGATGCCGACGATCTTTCTCCAGCAAGTCACGCTTTGTTGGAACAGGTGGGTATGCGAGGCTTCGATAGCCGAATTGGAATAGGCAAACACCTCGAATGCGGTGGGATCGAACTTGACCAGCATCGCCCCGAATACAAAAGCAGCGGAGTGCATCCTGAAGTCGGCGGAGACATAGCCTATACGCAGGCGGCGTTCCGCGTCGGGAGTGTTGGAAAATGACGGAGAACCCAACAGAGTTGCAGCACAAGCTTCATTCCAGCGCTTGCGCTCCGCCTGGACGGTTGGAGTGTCTGCGCCTATCGTCATATCCAGGGTGAAGATCAGGTTGCTATATGCCGAGGCGTAATCCGGCGTGATCGAAACAGCTTGCCGGAAACTGGCAATCGCCTCTTCCAGTCTGCCCTGTGCCTGGAGCGCCCCGGCCAGATTGTTGTGTGCACCGGCAAAATTCGGTTCTATCGAAAGCGCTTTCCGGCAGCACGCAGCCGCTTCTTCGAACTGACATAGCCCCAGGAGCGCCCCCCCCAAATTGCTGCACGCTTCGGCGGAATCCGGCTTGATCAATAGCGCCTGCCGATAGCAAGAGACCGCGACATCCAGCCGCCCTTGAATCTGGAGCACACGTCCCAGATCGCAATACGCGTTGGCATGATCCGGCTTAAGTGAAAGTGCCTGCTGGTAGCTGGCGATAGCTTCGTCCAGCCGGCCCGAGCTCTTGAGCACGCCTCCCATGTTGTAGTGCGCATCGGCAAAGTCCGGCTTGAGCGAAATGGCTCTTTGGTAATGCTCGGCCGCCTCTTCCAGCTTGCCCTGTTCCTGAAGCAGAGCGCCCAGGTTGTTGCATACCTCTGCCAAATCGGGATTGATTTCAAGAGCTTGACGATAGCTGGCGCCCGCCTCTTCCACCTTGCCCAGCTTCTGTAGCGCATCTCCCAGGTTATTGTGCGCCCTGGCGTAGTCCGGCTTGAGCGAAATGGCTTTTTGATAGCTGGCGACCGCCTCCACCAGTTCGCCCCGATCCTTGAGCGCATTACCCAGGTTGTAGTGCGACTCCGCATGATCCGGCTTGAGTGAAATGGCTTTTTGGTAGCTGGCAACCGCCTCTGCCAGATGGCCTTGGTCCTTGAGCGCATTCCCCAGATTGTTGTGGGCGTCGGCAAAATTCGGCACCAGTTCAAGCACCTTGCCGATCAATTCGACAGCAACGTCGTGCATGCCGATCTGATAGGCCATCACCCCCATGAGATGCCACGGGTCCGGGTGGTTGGGAGCCCGTTGAAGTATCTGCTGACAAATGTCGTTTGCTTCGGTCAGTCGCCCGGCTTGATGGTGTGCGATCGCCGTCTGCATCGCAGCGGCGATTTCCTTGTCCGTCGGGCGTGGACTCGCAGGCTGCTCGCTGCCTGACTGCAAGCAGCAATGTTTGGACTTTTTTCCACTACCGCATGGGCAAGGGTTGTTACGCCCGGTGTTTTTCATCATGACCCATCCTGAAAGCGGCAATCGAACACCCGCTCTTTCAATAACGCGGTGTTCCCTGGATATTGCATAACGGTACGCATCCCAATTATTGATATACTGACGCGCTATTTAATCCGATCAGATTCATCATGTCCATCATAATCAAGACCCCTGAAGAAATCGAAAAAATGCGCGTCGCCGGCAGGCTGGCGGCTGAACTGCTCGATTATATCGGGCCTTACGTGAAGGCCGGCGTCAGCACCGACGAGCTGGACAAGCTCTGCCACGACTACACCGTAAACGTGCAGCAGGCGATTCCCGCCCCGTTGAACTACGCGCCATCCGGCCATCGCCCCTACCCGAAATCGATCTGCACCTCAGTCAACCACCAGGTTTGCCACGGCGTGCCCAGCGAAAAAAAACTCAAGAGCGGCGACATCGTCAATATCGACGTCACTACCATCAAGGACGGTTTCCACGGAGATTCCAGCCGGATGTATTACGTCGGCGAACCCTCAATCCAGGCCCGGCGCTTGTGCGAAACGACCCTCGAGTGCATGTGGCTCGGCATCGCGGCGATCAAGCCGGGCGCCCATTTGGGCGACATCGGGCAGGTCATCCAGAAGCATGCGGAAGCGCGCGGCTACAGTGTGGTGCGGGAGTTCTGCGGCCACGGCATCGGCCGCGAGTTCCACGAAGAGCCGCAGGTGCTGCATTACGGCAAGGCGGGAACCGGCGTCGAACTGGTTCCGGGCATGATTTTCACGGTGGAGCCGATGATCAACGCGGGCAAGCGCGACATCCGCCAGCTCGGCGACGGCTGGTCCATCGTCACCAAGGATCACAGCCTGTCGGCACAGTGGGAGCATACCGTGCTGGTCACCGAAACGGGCTATGAAGTCTTGACGGTATCCGCCGGGTCGCCGCCGAAGCCCGGCTTCATCGGCTGACACGCTGTCATGGACCAGGCAACGTCCACTGCCGCGCATTGGCGCGGCATTCTCCAGCAAGGCAGGGCCGAACTGCGCCGGCGCTATCTCGACAACGGCAATGGACCGGCGCTGCTGCGCGGCCATAGCAGGCTGGTGGACGGGTTGCTCGAATCGATCTGGCGGCAAGCCGCCCTCCCCGCCTCGATCGCGCTGGTCGCCGTCGGCGGCTACGGACGCAAGCAGCTTTATCCCGGCTCGGACATCGATCTGCTGATCCTGCTGTCGGCCCCCCTGAACGACGCACTCGGGCAGAAACTGGAACAGCTTGTCGGCCTGTTGTGGGACATCGGCCTGGAAGTCGGCCACAGCGTGCGCACGCTGGACGAATGCCTGGAGGAAGCCGCGGACATCACCGTCCAGACCAACCTGCTCGAAGCGCGCTTCCTGGCCGGAAACCGCCCGCTGTCTCAAAACCTGGCCGATGCCGTGCTGGAAAGCCTCAACGTTCGCGCTTTTTTCGAAGCGAAACTACTGGAGCAGCAGCAGCGTCACGCCCGCTTCCATGACACCGCCTACAACCTGGAACCCAACCTGAAGGAAAGTCCGGGCGGCCTGAGAGATTTGCAAACCATCCTGTGGGTCAGCCGCGCCATCGGCCTGGGCGATTCGTGGCAACAACTGGCGGCGACCGGCATCATCACCGCTCGCGAAGCGCGGCAGATCAGGCGTCACGAGCTCTTCGTGGAAAACCTGCGCATTCGGCTGCATTACCTCGCCAAACGGCGCGAGGACCGGCTCCTGTTCGATTACCAGTCGCCGCTCGCGGAGCAGTACGGCTTTGCCGATAACCCGCCGCGCAAGGCCAGCGAACAGCTGATGCAGCGCTATTACGTCACAGCCAAGGCGGTCGGCCTGTTCAACGAGATCCTGCTGCTCAGCTTGCGGGACCGGATTTTTCCCGCCGACGGCCAATCGATTGCGCCGATCGACGCAGGCTTCCAGGCCCGCAACGGATTGCTCGAAATCGCCGATGACAACGTGTTCCAGCGTGACCCCGGCGCCATCCTGGAAAGCTTCCTGCTGCTACAGCGCCATCCCGAACTCGGCGGCATGAGCGCGGCCACACTACGCGCGGTGTGGCGCGCAGCGCCGAAAATAAGCGCAGCCTTCCGACGCGAGCCGCGCAACCGGCAGACGTTCATGGAAATCCTGCGCGAGCCGCGCGGACTCACCCACGAGTTGCGCAGGATGAACCAGCTCGGCGTCCTGGGAAGGTTTATACCGCGTTTCGGCCGCATCGTCGGCCGGATGCAGCACGACCTGTTCCACGTTTACACCGTGGACGAACACATCATGATGGTGGTGCGCAATCTGCGCCGCTTCACCGTGCCCGAATTCGCCCACGAATACCCGCTGGCCAGCACGCTCATCAACGACTTCGACCATCCCGAGCTGCTTTATCTGGCCGGCCTGTTCCACGACGTCGCCAAGGGCCGGGGCGGCGACCACTCCACGCTGGGTGCTGCGGACGCGCTGCGCTTCTGCAAACGCCACGGGTTGAGCCGGGAACACGCCGAGATGGTGGCCTGGCTGGTGGGCAACCATCTGGTAATGTCGGCCACCGCCCAGAAACAGGACTTGAGCGATCCCGACGTGATCGCGGCGTTTGCCGACCGCGTCCGCGACCAGCGCCATCTGGTTGCGCTCTACCTGCTGACGGTAGCCGATATTCGCGGCACCAGCCCCAACGTCTGGAATGCCTGGAAAGGCAAGCTGCTGGAAAATTTGTTTCGGGCCACGCGCCGCCATCTCGCCGGCGGCGCCGCACCGCTGGAAACCCACCTGCAGGCAAGGCAGGCCGCGGCATTATCCATCCTCCGGCTTTATGCGCTCGACGGCGACGCCCACCAGGCGCTATGGGCAAAACTGGAGCCGAGTTATTTCCTGCGGCACGAAGCGCAAGAAATCGCCTGGCACAGCCGTATTCTTTATGGCAAGGTCGATACGGCGCAGCCGGTCGTCAAGGCGCGCCTGAGTCCGGCCGGAGAAGGCATCCAGGTCATGATCTACACGCCGGACCGGGACGATTTGTTCGCCCGGATTTGCAGCTTTTTCGAGCGCACCGACTTCAACATCGTCGAGGCGAAAATCCACACCAGCCGCCACGGCTACGCACTGGACAGCTTCGTGGTGCTCGACGAGGCCAACCGCTCCGCGCAGTACCGCGACCTGCTGGGCTTCGTGGAATACGAGCTGGCGCAACGCCTGACCCAGGCCGCCAAGTTGGAGCCGCCCCTGCAAGGCCGCCTGAGCCGCCACCTCAAGCATTTTCCCATCACGCCGGAAATCGCCATCCGGCCGGACGAAAAAGGCGTTTACCATGTTCTGTCGGTCGTCGCCGGAGACCGCCCGGGGCTGCTGTCGCGCATTGCCCAGGTACTACTGAAACACCGCATCCATTTGCGTACCGCCAAGATTTCAACGCTCGGCGAGCGCGCCGAGGATGCATTCCTGATCACCGGCGACGAACTCGAAAACACCAAGGCCGTCCTGCGCCTGGAAACCGATTTGCTGCAACAGTTGCAGACCTGAAATTTTCCGGGAAACTTGGCCCGATTTACTTCAATCTCAATTAGAATATGCCATTTTTTTCGTCAGAAACAGGTCCGCACAAATGGCATATTCAAAAATCAAAACGGCATCGGTTCTATTCCTCATTTTCACCGGCTTCCTGTTCTCCACCGGCGCAGCGCATGCATCGGAATCCGCCGGCAAGGAAGGCGGCATGTATGCCAAGCTCGAACCTTTCACGGTCAATCTGCTGGGTTTATCTCAATATCTCCAGGTCGCCGTCACCCTGAAACTGGCCAAACCGGAAGCGGAGGAAGCGGTCAAGGCGAACATGCCCATCATTCGCCATGAGTTCATTCTTTTGCTCAGCAGCAAGGAGGCAAGCCAGATTTCCTCGTTCGAAGGCAAGCAGAAGTTGATGGAAGAAGCCAAACAAGCCGTCAACAAAGTCCTCAAATCCACGGAAAAAGAAGGCGTTGCGAGCACGCTTTTTGAATCGTTCATCATCCAGTAAACCCATAAAACGCAGTTAACCACGGAGCTCGCGGGGAACACTGGACAGTAAAATCGATTCGTTGCGTGTTTTGCCTCAAATTCAAAATCCCACGCCGTTCCCCGCGAGCCCATGCTCCCCGTGTGTTCAACCTGAAAACCGCATTTGAACCACGGAGATCACGGAGAACACGAAGCAAGACAAAGCGTTTCCAGAATTATCGAGCACTCACCCAATGGGTGTAATGCAAGCGCCATGCAATGCCTTGATTTTTCTCCGTGCTCTCCGTGGTTAACTGCTTTTTTAAGGTTCAAATGAGTTTTTAGGGTAAAGCAATTGCACCGACTCGATCACGAATTCAGGCGGCACCCGGCAAACTTAATTGCGGCGCCGGCTGTTCCGTGCCTCCCTTCTCCAGCCGATAAATCCATGCCAACAGTTCGGCCACGGCGAAATAAAGCTCCGGCGGGATATGCTGATCCAGATCGACCTGCATCAACAGCGATACCAATTCGGGCGACTCATGCACATAGACGCCGGCATCCTTGGCGCGCGCGATGATCGCCTCGGCCAGCAGGCCGCGCCCTTTCGCCACCACCTGAGGAGCGACCTTGCCGGCGCTGTATGCCAGCGCCACCGCGAGATGCTGGCTGTCAGGCTTTTTCATGCGATTCGACCGAGATGCCGAGCAGATGCAGACCGGATGTTTCCATGGCGCGGCGCAGGCTATCCTGGGCACCCTTCATCAGCTCCGCGGCGCCATCGTCCGCTTTCAGATTGATGCGCAAGCCCTGCGGCGTAATCGCCAGCGCGGCCTGAACATCGCCCATCCTGGGCAATTGCAGCCGCAAACTGGTCTGCCAGTGAGGCGTGTCCTCGCCGCCACCGCCGCGCGCGTTTCGTTCCTCCACGCGCCACTCCATCGTCTGGCCCGGCCAGACTTGTCCCTGCCATACCATCTGGTGCGTGTCGAGCGTTTGCAACTGCTGCTGCACCAGAGGCACGGCGTCGGCATGGATCGGCAACTTCGATGCGCCCTGCGCGAGCGCAGCGTCCGGTGTCATGGCAACCGGCGTATTTTTTTGCACCATTTCAGCCGGCGCCCCCGGAGCCGGATTCATGACCGGCAGCCTGGCCTGCGGTTCCTGCTGCAAATCAGCCAGCTTCCGTTCGCCCGCCACCCACTGCGCCTGGTGCGACTCGTAAAACAACCCGCTTTGGGACAAGGCATTGCGCAAAATGCCGGAAAATTCCTTGATATCGGCAGGGGCTCCCGCAAGCAGCGGCGACGACCGGGCCAGCGGCGTGGGCAGGCCGTCTTCCGGCGTTGAAATCTTTTGCAGCAGGCCGCCGAGAAACCGCGCCGTGTCGCTGAGCGCAACCTGGGGTTTAGCCTCGGCGACATTGGCGGCGGCGGCCGCGGCCAGATCGCGGGTGAGCACGAAAGTCAGGCGCGGCTGGCTGGAGACGAAAGTCAGTTCGACCTGTTCGCCCGGCTGGGTATTCCGGGGCAGATTCATGTCCAGCACCTGCTCGCCGATCTGCACCTGGAAACGCCCGTTCGGCAGGTTGGCCAGCACCACAGCGGTCAAGCGCTGCCCGGGCACCCATTGGGGTTCCGCCAACGGGGTCTGGGAAACCTCCACCAGGGGAGGCACCGATGTTTTAATCAGGAATTGCAGCTGATTTAAAACGTCGTTATGGATCATGGGGATGGAATGCGATGCATGGCGACGATCAATTCCGCTTCGCCGCGCGAAATCCCGCAACGGGCGGCGACCTCGTCCACATCAATGCCTTGCTGCGCCATCTGGATGGCTTGGGTGTAGGGCGTCACGGTAACTTGCTGCGCCTTCAACTGATCGACTTCGGCCTGCAACAGATCGACTTGCTGATGCAGTTGGCTCAGTTCCAGTTCCAGCGCCTGCAACTCCCGGCTCCGGACATGCGCTTCGGCACCCTTCTGCCAAACCCGCCAACCGCGCGGCTTGGCGGAGCGCATCAGGAGCAGCATCTCGGCGATGTAAACTGCCAGCACCAGCACGGCGCCGATCAGCAGCTCACGCCAGGTAATGACGAAGGATTCCAAAGGGTCAAAGTCTCGGCTTGAAAAATGAGCATCACGATATCATTTCGCGCCCATTTCACCAACTGGTCAGACATATTCATCGATTTGGCGGCCAGGGTCGGAACGCCTGTTGTCCACGTTTTCGTCGGAAACTTCCGGGTGAGGCTTGCGCTTATCGTTCTGCCTGAATTCGCCGCAAGAGGGAAACCTGCCATCGGGATGAACCGGAACGGAATCGCCGATGCCGCCAACCGGTTCGGTGGCGGGGGCGCATCCCCACGGGCGTGGGGAACACAATACGATCTGACCGATGCCATCGGTAAGGAGCGGTTCATCCCCACGAGCATGGGGAACACCCCGTCAGGACACATCGTTTTCGGATAAATCGCGGTTCATCCCCACGGGCGTGGGGAACACCTTGATGTCAGCCGCGTAAGCTGTTGAGTAGCCGGTTCATCCCCACGGGCGTGGGGAACACAGCACCTTTCCCAGCCGAACCGAACGCAGTTTCGGTTCATCCCCACGGGCGTGGGGAACACTCCGCACCTGTGGGGCGATATCCCGGCCCGGCCGGTTCATCCCCACGGGCGTGGGGAACACTACAGGCAGGTCAATCCGGTATAACCACCTCTCGGTTCATCCCCACGGGCGTGGGGAACACTCCAGGTACTCGGTGAGCGCGGCCAGGCTCTGCGGTTCATCCCCACGGGCGTGGGGAACACTGAGCCAGCATGGAGCCGGGGCCGGCCTTGGCCGGTTCATCCCCACGGGCGTGGGGAATACTTGTCGGCGTCGTCTTGCGTGCCGCCGATCAACGGTTCATCCCCACGGGCGTGGGGAACACAGAAGCGGCTCGATGTATTTTCTGCACGCCCACGGTTCATCCCCACGGGCGTGGGGAACACGCGATGTAGGCCTCAATGGCGGCCTGATCGCCCGGTTCATCCCCACGGGCGTGGGGAACACCGCTGGAGATTCACAATCAGGAGCTAAAGCGGCGGTTCATCCCCACGGGCGTGGGGAACACGTCCAAGCGCCGGACAGGGAAAGGTCCGACTCCGGTTCATCCCCACGGGCGTGGGGAACACCGCGGCAACATTTGGATCGGGGCCAAGATCGACGGTTCATCCCCACGGGCGTGGGGAACACCAGCCTAGGCCGTATATCCTGTGCGCCGATATTCGGTTCATCCCCACGGGCGTGGGGAACACTGGGCGGTTGCAGGTCTGGCTGCTGATCCGGCCGGTTCATCCCCACGGGCGTGGGGAACACGTAATGGTGTCGATCTCGTCCTTGGTTCCCTTCGGTTCATCCCCACGGGCGTGGGGAACACGGGTCAGGTGGCAGCGGAGTCCGGCCCGTGTCAGGTTCATCCCCACGGGCGTGGGGAACACCTGGCCCGGCGCCGGGAATTTGCTGTCACCAACGGTTCATCCCCACGGGCGTGGGGAACACCCTGCCTGATCACGATCGGATTTGTCATTGTCCGGTTCATCCCCACGGGCGTGGGGAACACGCCGCAGGTTCATCATTATTTTTGTACCGGGACGGTTCATCCCCACGGGCGTGGGGAACACTGTGCGGGATAGTCGTGTCCGGCGTTGGCCGGCGGTTCATCCCCACGGGCGTGGGGAACACCTTGGCTTTCAGCAACGCCTTGACGCTCTTGTCGGTTCATCCCCACGGGCGTGGGGAACACCCATTCCCCCGGCAGACGCCGCCCTGGTGCGTCGGTTCATCCCCACGGGCGTGGGGAACACGGGAACTGGCTGAGCCATTCGTAGGTGTTGGACGGTTCATCCCCACGGGCGTGGGGAACACGCGCCGCTGGTATTCGGTCAGGCTCTCCACAGCGGTTCATCCCCACGGGCGTGGGGAACACCGACCGCCTGCGCGCCCTGGTGGAATGGACGCCGGTTCATCCCCACGGGCGTGGGGAACACTCCGCCAGCGTCACGATCGTATCGGTGACATCCGGTTCATCCCCACGGGCGTGGGGAACACGTGATGACCGGCACCGAGTTGGCCGCGTTCCCCGGTTCATCCCCACGGGCGTGGGGAACACCCCTTGGCGATGCCGACCAATTGAAGGTAGTGCGGTTCATCCCCACGGGCGTGGGGAACACCACCAGCCCGCCAGGTGCTTGAGCGCCCAGCCCGGTTCATCCCCACGGGCGTGGGGAACACAGCGGCTCATCGGACAGAACGCGCACCTGCACCGGTTCATCCCCACGGGCGTGGGGAACACACAAAGGCGTTGATGTCGGCGAAGACGTGGGACGGTTCATCCCCACGGGCGTGGGGAACACTCGGCTGCCAACCGTGCAGCAATCCAGGCCGCCGGTTCATCCCCACGGGCGTGGGGAACACGGGAAACATTGAGGTATTTCATTTTTTACTCACGGTTCATCCCCACGGGCGTGGGGAACACAAATCAGCTACGCCAGTTCGTACCCCTTGCGCCGGTTCATCCCCACGGGCGTGGGGAACACGCGCTTGCCTTTGCTTGCGTATTCTAAGAAGTCGGTTCATCCCCACGGGCGTGGGGAACACGAGATCGAGCAGGCGCATGGAACGCCGCAGTTCGGTTCATCCCCACGGGCGTGGGGAACACGGCCACCCTGCTGGTGCATCGCGTCAATGCGTTGGTTCATCCCCACGGGCGTGGGGAACACCCGCTCGCTATGCCTGCAGCGATTGCGGAACGCGGTTCATCCCCACGGGCGTGGGGAACACAACAGCAATCCTTTTTTCACGCCCTTCCCTTTCGGTTCATCCCCACGGGCGTGGGGAACACTTCCTGCATGCCTATAGTTGTTGATTGCTTGTCGGTTCATCCCCACGGGCGTGGGGAACACTGCGTATCGAAATATTGCACATGATCAGGCACCGGTTCATCCCCACGGGCGTGGGGAACACGGGCTGACGGTAAGCCCGGTGCCGATGTTGATCGGTTCATCCCCACGGGCGTGGGGAACACTCTGGCGTCATGGGTCGCTGTTGCCGCGTTCGCGGTTCATCCCCACGGGCGTGGGGAACACCCTACTACCAAGCCAAGCGCTTCGGCTTTCTTCGGTTCATCCCCACGGGCGTGGGGAACACTTACCGCCCCAGCCCCGCCGATGAGGAATTACCGGTTCATCCCCACGGGCGTGGGGAACACGCGCTTTGGTTTGGTGAAAAAGCTGTACAGCGCGGTTCATCCCCACGGGCGTGGGGAACACGCATTCAGGGTAATCACATTGTCTTTTTTACCCGGTTCATCCCCACGGGCGTGGGGAACACGCTAAGGAGAAATAAAACATGGCAACCTACAGCGGTTCATCCCCACGGGCGTGGGGAACACCACTGACCTGACGGTCGCATTCAACGCGGCGGCGGTTCATCCCCACGGGCGTGGGGAACACCGAAATCGAGTCCGGCACGGCCGGCAGTTCGTCGGTTCATCCCCACGGGCGTGGGGAACACGAAGAAGTGCCAGACGGCGTAGCTAAGAACGTCGGTTCATCCCCACGGGCGTGGGGAACACACCGTAAAGCGACCTGTGGATACCGTATCCTCCGGTTCATCCCCACGGGCGTGGGGAACACGTAATAAATGGCGCCTTCTCGCCATATGTATCTTGGTTCATCCCCACGGGCGTGGGGAACACTGGACGATACCGAATCGGCATTGGTCCAGGCGCGGTTCATCCCCACGGGCGTGGGGAACACCGGCCATCATCACTGCGCGAGTGCGCGTAGACCGGTTCATCCCCACGGGCGTGGGGAACACATCAACAGATGCCTTGCACGTCTCGACACAAACGGTTCATCCCCACGGGCGTGGGGAACACGTGGGCGCGTCCGCCCACGACAAGCGAACCGCCGGTTCATCCCCACGGGCGTGGGGAACACATGGAGAGGCGACGCGAAATATATTTCGCAGACGGTTCATCCCCACGGGCGTGGGGAACACGCCCACCATCGGGATGACTGAGGCCCCATAAACGGTTCATCCCCACGGGCGTGGGGAACACCTGGTTCGTGGGAAGGAAACCGCACAACTCGGCGGTTCATCCCCACGGGCGTGGGGAACACACGATCCAGACACCTGACATCGACACGCGGAACGGTTCATCCCCACGGGCGTGGGGAACACTCGGCGATATAGGCAAGCAACGTGGTGCGCGGCGGTTCATCCCCACGGGCGTGGGGAACACGCTCAAAACGTTGATAGGTTTGGAGCGCGAGGCGGTTCATCCCCACGGGCGTGGGGAACACAAATTTCATTTTTCTACCCTTTCAATTTTCGGCGGTTCATCCCCACGGGCGTGGGGAACACCAAGTGCTGAACATTTTTGGTTTTATTGACGGCGGTTCATCCCCACGGGCGTGGGGAACACTAATACCGCTTGACTATTTTGATTAGCGAGGTCGGTTCATCCCCACGGGCGTGGGGAACACAGGCTGCGCTTCGGAAAAATACAAGCGCACGACGGTTCATCCCCACGGGCGTGGGGAACACACCCCGCGACCCGGCGCAAACCCCGCGCCGCCCGGTTCATCCCCACGGGCGTGGGGAACACCAGTCCGCCGCACTGACGAGCGAACGAGGCAGCGGTTCATCCCCACGGGCGTGGGGAACACCACCAATCCGCCGGCCACGCTGCCGGAACAATCGGTTCATCCCCACGGGCGTGGGGAACACTGGCGACCGATTTCACGTCGTCGGAGAGCAATCGGTTCATCCCCACGGGCGTGGGGAACACGCCCGAGTCGCGCATTATATGGGTGGCCAGGCCGGTTCATCCCCACGGGCGTGGGGAACACTTAAAAACCCATCGGCGCGATGATTTAGTGAGCGGTTCATCCCCACGGGCGTGGGGAACACAATAAAGGGTTTAGCCTTTGCCGCGCCCGTACCGGTTCATCCCCACGGGCGTGGGGAACACAGTATATTTTGCAGCAATGAAATTCTCCCGCACGGTTCATCCCCACGGGCGTGGGGAACACAAAATCGGTTTGAGGTAGGTTTTTAATAGCCGCGGTTCATCCCCACGGGCGTGGGGAACACTTGGTTGTAGTTCGGATATACCCGGCCATTCACGGTTCATCCCCACGGGCGTGGGGAACACCAGCAATCTATTGATTCGCCCATCGGTGACGGCGGTTCATCCCCACGGGCGTGGGGAACACAGCATTAGTTATGCTGGTGTCGTTATGTACAACGGTTCATCCCCACGGGCGTGGGGAACACGAAGCGCCAACGAAAACGGCCTGACCCAAAAACGGTTCATCCCCACGGGCGTGGGGAACACATCCGAATCGGGAGACCAATACACGGTTTCGGCGGTTCATCCCCACGGGCGTGGGGAACACCAGTGGAAATTCCACAACCGCTAGCAAACGGTCGGTTCATCCCCACGGGCGTGGGGAACACGCGGCCGCCTTCCCTGAACGCGTAATAAAACCCGGTTCATCCCCACGGGCGTGGGGAACACCTGCCGAGATCGTAGTTATGTGTTACATCGGTCGGTTCATCCCCACGGGCGTGGGGAACACTTGACGGGCATAGGTAATGCCGGTGACGGAGGCGGTTCATCCCCACGGGCGTGGGGAACACTACTGGAAGCGTTTCGGATCGAGATGCATGCCCGGTTCATCCCCACGGGCGTGGGGAACACGGCGGCGATTTTCATTTCCTCTATCTCGTCTGCGGTTCATCCCCACGGGCGTGGGGAACACTCACCAATTACGAAATGCTGGAAGAATTCGACCGGTTCATCCCCACGGGCGTGGGGAACACGACTGCTAGTTGTAACGGTATTTGTGTCGGGCCGGTTCATCCCCACGGGCGTGGGGAACACGTGGGTTCGTCGCGCTTTCTAAGGCGTTTCGCTGGTTCATCCCCACGGGCGTGGGGAACACGGCCTGATTTTTGTTCCGCAAATCGACAAAGCGCGGTTCATCCCCACGGGCGTGGGGAACACGTCGCCCGATTCCGATGTGAGAAGCGGCAAGGCGGTTCATCCCCACGGGCGTGGGGAACACTCTGCCGGAGAGGATATTTGCGGATTCAACGACGGTTCATCCCCACGGGCGTGGGGAACACCATCCTCCTGTCGTAGACACGATCCCCTCGGCCGGTTCATCCCCACGGGCGTGGGGAACACGACAGAATGGCCGGGTTGGCGGCAACGGAGACGGTTCATCCCCACGGGCGTGGGGAACACTTTATTGTCGTCGAGTTGCTTCATTTCGCTTCCGGTTCATCCCCACGGGCGTGGGGAACACAACTTGTCCATCCATGCGATCTGGGATTGAATCGGTTCATCCCCACGGGCGTGGGGAACACGCACGGGTGGTGATGGCACGGGTGATTCGGGGTCGGTTCATCCCCACGGGCGTGGGGAACACATCGACTTGGCTGGTTACCCTGGACCATGTATCGGTTCATCCCCACGGGCGTGGGGAACACACGGCCCAGACACGACCGGTCAGGGTGCCGTTCGGTTCATCCCCACGGGCGTGGGGAACACGCCACGTCCAACTGAGCAGGGAATTTCACATCCGGTTCATCCCCACGGGCGTGGGGAACACGGGTGGATATTTGAATTTTTTTTCGAGTGCATCCGGTTCATCCCCACGGGCGTGGGGAACACCATCAATCAGGTATGTGAACGTGCTGCGTGTGCGGTTCATCCCCACGGGCGTGGGGAACACTCGCTCCATTACATTTGCCCGCAAGCGTAACAACGGTTCATCCCCACGGGCGTGGGGAACACACCCCTATCTCGACCATGGCACCAAGGTGCCCCGGTTCATCCCCACGGGCGTGGGGAACACGTCGTCCATTCCTCATTTCTCTGTCTCCGTTTCGGTTCATCCCCACGGGCGTGGGGAACACAGCATTAGTTATGCTGGCGTCATTATGTATAACGGTTCATCCCCACGGGCGTGGGGAACACATGCGCATCCGCGACATCAGCGCGACAACCACCGGTTCATCCCCACGGGCGTGGGGAACACCGGCAAGGCATCAAGAAGGGCTTGCAGCTCCGCGGTTCATCCCCACGGGCGTGGGGAACACATCGGTATGTTAATTGGTTTTTTGGCGGAAGCGCGGTTCATCCCCACGGGCGTGGGGAACACTTCCGGCTGGCTGCCGGGCGATATTCGAGGTGCGGTTCATCCCCACGGGCGTGGGGAACACCCCGATTAACCCGAGAATGGTCGAGAAATTTCCGGTTCATCCCCACGGGCGTGGGGAACACTACCGTGCAAACTAACCCGTTCGAGGGCATTCCGGTTCATCCCCACGGGCGTGGGGAACACGGCAAGCAGAACGTTTCCAGCAGGTCGGACGCCGGTTCATCCCCACGGGCGTGGGGAACACTCCAGATCATCCATATTCGCAAAGCTGATCGACGGTTCATCCCCACGGGCGTGGGGAACACCTGAGCGCCAATGTTCGGGTCGTCAGTCTCGCCGGTTCATCCCCACGGGCGTGGGGAACACCCGTGGTATGTGACTTTTGCCATTTATTTCTCCGGTTCATCCCCACGGGCGTGGGGAACACGGTCACCATCGTGGCCAGTCCTGCGCCTGACGCGGTTCATCCCCACGGGCGTGGGGAACACACTAGTATCCGCACAAACCCGCGCCCACTGCGCGGTTCATCCCCACGGGCGTGGGGAACACGGAATCCTTCGGCCGCACACCGTCAATCAAAGCGGTTCATCCCCACGGGCGTGGGGAACACTGCAACACCTGACAAGGAATTGGTGACAGTATCGGTTCATCCCCACGGGCGTGGGGAACACTGCCATGCAACAGGCATTTGCGTAACTACTGCCGGTTCATCCCCACGGGCGTGGGGAACACGGCTGTTGATTATTGATGAGTGCGGCCCATGGCGGTTCATCCCCACGGGCGTGGGGAACACAGGCCGTCCTCAAAAAAACCAAACCCGGCCGCCTGGTTCATCCCCACGGGCGTGGGGAACACGAGTCCAGGTCGGGGAGCCAGATAATCAAACACGGTTCATCCCCACGGGCGTGGGGAACACGGCAGCAGCCGAACGCGTAACGGCGGCTTGGACGGTTCATCCCCACGGGCGTGGGGAACACTGATCCGTGTCCTATTGTTTCGGTCGTGCATCCGGTTCATCCCCACGGGCGTGGGGAACACACACGCACGGGCTTCATGCCGATCACGCGCTGCGGTTCATCCCCACGGGCGTGGGGAACACGCGCCTGGAGTTGGCCAAAAACGACCCAACGTCGGTTCATCCCCACGGGCGTGGGGAACACCTGCAATGAGCCGGTTCCGGGCAATGCAGAGTTCGGTTCATCCCCACGGGCGTGGGGAACACCCAACAATGACGCCGAGCTCCTGCTGCAGCTTCGGTTCATCCCCACGGGCGTGGGGAACACGGAATGACAGCAGCAAAATCGAACACGGCGGCCGGTTCATCCCCACGGGCGTGGGGAACACGCGCTCTGGTTTGGTGAAAAAGCTGTACAGCGCGGTTCATCCCCACGGGCGTGGGGAACACCGTCCTCGTAAAACCGCGTTTTTGATTGCGGTCGGTTCATCCCCACGGGCGTGGGGAACACTTCCAATCACGTTGATGGGTTCGACAACCGTTCGGTTCATCCCCACGGGCGTGGGGAACACACTTCTTCCTTCTCTCTGATTTATCAGAGATTTTATACCCTCATCAATTCCACCAATATTTCCGGCTACCGGGCATCAACGATTTTACCCGCCGCAACATTCCCATTTACACTTTTTTAAAGAGCCATGCCATCATCGAGCGGCAAAAAAGAAACAAGCTTCGCGCCGTCCATCTCAACGGGAATACGTCGATTAGCGCCTAGGGTCACAAAATCGAAACCGGCTTCATTATTGGTACGCCAAGCCATTACCGCATTACCCTCTTCTATCCCCTCTTCCACTTGTTTCCAGATGAATTCGCGCACTTTGGCGGAATAATTTCCAACGTAGACGCCAGCACGAATTTCCAGTAGCCAGATGGCAATGCGCCCGCGCAAGCGAGGCGGCGCGTTTTCAAGAACGATGACCAGCATCGCCCAGGCTTTCCGGATTGGGAATGGCGGGAGGAACGGCTTCTTCATGTGGCGCTGGCGGCAGAATTTCACCCGCCGCAAGCATTTCTTCGATGGATGGAATTATCCGTTCCAACAAATTGGTTTGCCGGAATGCATCGCGACACCCAAGGCGCACTTGCTGTTCGACATTGTGCGGGTTTTTTGCCGCAACGCGAAACGCGACCGGGACTACCGTCTCGAACTTGAAGACATCGGCAACGTCGTAAATGAACGACAACGGCTTTCCGGTATGGATAAAGCCGACGGCCGGCGCATAGCCCGCCGCGAGAACAGCGGCCTCGGTCACGCCATAAAGACAGGCGGTCGCCGCGCTGAGGCAGCGGTTGGGGATATCCGCTTTATCCCACTCGCTGGTATCGTAATTGCGCGCTTTCCATTCGACGCCGTATTTTTTTGCCAGCAGCTGATAGGTTTGCCTCACTCGCGCGCCCTCGATGCCGCGCAATTGCTCCACGCTGCGGCGGGTGGGCGGCTCCTCGCCAAATCGCATCGCATACATCTTGCGCACCACCTTGAGCCGGGCCGTGTCGTCCAGTGCAAGCTTGGCCTGGTACAACAACCGGTCGGCGCGCGCACCTCCTGGCTGGCCGGAGGAATAAAGCCGCACACCCGCTTCCCCAATCCATACGAGCAAAGTGCCGACGCGGGCCGCCAGCGCCACTGCCGCGTGAGATACGCGGGTGCCGGGTTCAAGCATCAAACAGGCAACACCGCCTACCGGCACATGAGTGCGCACCCCGGTTTTGTCCACCACGACAAATGCGCCGTCGAGGACGTCGAGATGCCCTCTTTCAACAAAAAGGATGGAAAGCCGCTCCTTGATGGCAATGGGTTTGAGCGGAGGAAGCAAGCCGACCATGCTATGCCTCGTCGGCCGCACGCAGGACGCCGGCCTGCAATTCCGGCGAGATGAAATAGCCTTTTTCCCGCAATGCCGCCAACAGTGGTGCCACCGCCGGAATCCAGCCCTCCCGCTTGCTCAATAGCAGCAACCCGCAAACCCCCATCAATGGAATACCCATTTTCCGTGCCACTCTTCGACCTCTCAGTTCGTCCATCAGTACCGGAGCGCACAATTTCACCGCAAGTCCCAGAGCCGCCCGCTCGCCTTCATCCAGTCTGGGTTCCGGCACATCCGCGGGCCAAGCACAATCGGCCTCGACCACCAACATCCCGTCATCGACGGCACGCCGAATTGCCAAGGCATCCGGCTGGATCGCCTGCGCCAGGCACTCGGCAAACACCGTTTCAGGCATCACCGCCCGACCAAATGCCTTTTTCGGGAGCGCCAGCAAATCCAGTTTGGCAAGAGCGATCAGTGGACCCGCATCAGCGACTATGCACGTCATCGAATACCGCCAATTCCCGCGCCAATTCGTCCGCGCTGTATCGGACTATCGGCACGCCCTGCGCGGAACATGCCGCCATGAACTCCCCAAGGGGCATTCCCGCTACTTTGGCTGCCTCTCTGGCGGTAAGCACCTCATCGTCGAACAGTTTGATCGCCATGGAGATTTTCACGCCGCCGCGAAGCAATGCCTCATCAAACGGCACAGCCAAAAACACGGGCTGCCCATGCTTGGTAACCAATGACAGCTTGCCTTGTTCCGCATCCCGCACTAAATCGCCAGTGCGTTCACGTAAGTCGCGGATAGTGAAAGTGTCCATTTTTGTCTGCCTCATGATAAGTTGTGCCATCAAATGATAGCACAATAGCCGGAAATGCAGCCGCACCGGAAAATCCAGACCTATTATCAAATTGTTGTATAAGCCTTAAATCTTCAAAGGCTCCCTTTGTAGCGTTCGCACCCTTCTTGGTGCGAACAACCGCCGTTCAGTGGCAAACGATACCGGCGCATCAGGGATAGTATCTTGCCCTTCAGCAAAGTTTTCCACCTCAACCTGCCTGGTGAAAAATTCAAGCTGCCCATCTCCGATTAGGAGGCGTAGCGCATCCTCCTGATTTTCCTTCACAAGACGCAGCACGTTGTTGAAATGTCCCTTCAAGCCAGGAAGGACTGGAGCGGAAGGGATACAGGTCTTACGCCCGAGCCAGACGCCCCATTTCGGATCAGCAAGTGCGGAGGCTATTTCACCCAGCAGAACCGCATTCCCTTCGAGCAGAACGCCAAAATCCGCATCCGTCAAATATTGTCGATGGGTCAGGACACAATCATTGTTGATTGCTCCACTCGCTCGCCTCGTATTTTGAACAGTGTGGTAGTCCTGCAACCGTCGAACCAGCAATTCCTTCTTAACGCCATTCCGAGGGATAGCGATGGCAGTCATCCGCACCGCGCCAAACAAGGCCAAAAAAACCTCCTCCTTGTCGCCACCACGCGGCATGCCTAGCGCGGCGCAGCACATCCCGGCAATGGCGCTCTTTGTCGGCATCAGGCCGGTATTACGGCGATTGTACTGACTGTCGAATCCCCAGGATTGAAGCGGCCCCTCCAGGCGAAGAGCCAGAAAACATTTTTCAGATGACATGATCCACCACCCCGTCAAGGAAGGCTTTCATGCCGATCTCAGGAATTGATTCCTCGAAGACAGCCTCAATACCCCATGTATCGGCTAATTTGGCATACTCCGATTTGAGCATTTCAACGGACTTGACCGCATAGCCCTGCGATGGGCGAATCGGATTTTCGAAAGCGTTGATCAACTGAACTGGATGTCCTTTTTCCCGGACAACACCAAGCACATAAACTGGGAGCGTATTACCGTTCATTGTGTTCTTACGGGCGCCGGGAATGGCTTTGAGCGTTGCTTCCACAAATGCGCGAACCACACTTTTCCGCTCATCTGGGGTCATGCTTCCAAGGTGATCTGTATCGGCAAGCATGTCGAGGTTGAGAGCAGCGAAACGATAGTAAGTTGCGGAATTAAACTCCAGCGTACCGGTCATGCCAGCACCGGACTCCGCTTTGGATTGCAAGTCATCCACAGCAGCGAAAAAATCGATTTCGTTATCTGCCTTATGGGTTGAAAGAGCGTGTGAAAACATGGATGCGGCTTCAACAGTTAAGGAATGGTCATTGGCAACCATGCGCCCGAACAAAGCAATATCACCGGCATCCTTCAACTGTGCTGCTTTGATGGACTTGGCGATAGCCCCTTTTTCAAGAATCTTACCCATCACCTTCAAGGCTTGTTCTTTTGCTTTTTCATCATCCATTTTTAGTGCATCTGAAAGCGCACCAAGCGCTCCTTTCACATCTTCAGAATTTGCAATAACGTTAGCGATGGATTGATATTCCGCATCTGAGAAAAACATTAGTGTCTTGATTTTCTTGATTCCTACCTCATCGTTTTTAGAATCAAGTGTCTCGACAATATCTGCCACGCGTTCTGCAATGGCAATAGCGCACTCTTGTGGAATGCCTCTTTCCACAAAACAATTTTTGAGAGTAAAAACCATGCGTCGCGTTCTATCGCCTTTAAAGAACTTAGGCATAAACTCTTTTGACATTTCCCGAATCGCGCGCTTCCACGACTGGCTTGATACTCGCGCCCGCTGGACACCCCCAAAGACCGCTGTCTTGGGTGAATTAAGGTCATCACGATTGAGGCATGCAACAGGGACGGATTGAATGATGTGCAGTTCCAGATGTTTCATGAATATTCTCCTTAATGTTTTTGTGATTACAAATTTATAGGTGCGAGTAGCAACAGGCCAAACCCGAAACCTTTGGCACTGCCGATACCGGACTGATAGGTTTCGATAAACTTTACCGGATCAGTGACTTCCAGTGTCCCGCGAAACTGTACGCCGCCGTGGTAGGCCGCCTGCCCTTTCTTGCGAAAATAACTTTCTACCATTGGGCTGATTTCAAGAGGCTTGTCTTCTACAATTTGAAAACCTCCAGGCACATCCAACCCTGTGACACTGTCTCGACACCGCACCTTACCTTTTTGAATTAGCCATGAGCGAAGTTCGTCCGCCTCTACCAATGGCACTCGTTTGCCCGATTTTCGTTTTCCAGTCGGACGATACAATGTCTCTCCGTTGGGGCCTCTTTGCACGACAGTCTTTATCGGATTGGCCCGCAGGTCAAAGGCATAGTGCCGATGGGCAAGGAACGAGGGAGCAATCTCTTTGAGAGCAAAGCCTTCAGGGGAACACCATTGAGGCCGCGCAGGTTTTCTCTCTGCCAGAATCCAGAGCCGAAACGCCCCTTCGAGCGTGTCAATTCGAGTCAGAAAATCTCGCTTGGTATCTGGCGCATCGGGGTAACACTCCCACAGCTTTTTATGCCAGGTGTAACTGTCATAAATGCCTTCAGCACGAGCAGTTTCCGCATCTATTTCTAAACGGGCAAGCCAGCTCATACGCCCTCCTCAGCAGCAGTCGCTTCGCCTTGCATCCAGAAGGACGCTGCCCATTCGGCTTTCTTTCGGTCGCTCCAGTGTTTGAGGTCGGCCTCCAGTTTTTGATAATTGACCGGCACTCCCTGAGACTTTGCCATGAGCACCATCCTCAAGACACGAGCATATAGCTCTTCTCCTCGTTCCGCCGCCAGTAAATGCTGGAACCTCCGTTCAGTCGATGTCAACTTGCTATCATCGCTTTCTCGCTTACCCCGTTTCTGTTCGATCACCTTGCAGGTTGCACCAAAATCCCCACTGAATGTCTCTTCGGGATGGGTGGCGAAAAGTCCGGCAACAAACGCCATGTCATCATCGGTTATCGAGACCCCCAAGCGATTCAACGCAGGCCAGGCACGGTGTTTTTTGTTATCTACAAGTATGCAACGAAGGTTGGCCATCATCCCCCGGTCATCTTTGTACTTGCGGAGTCGTTCGAGAAGCCAGCTCATAGTTCCACCTCCTTGGTTTCTTGGGTATTTAATTCGGGCTTATCTTTCTTTGTTGTCAACTTATGCCACCCTTTGGCAAAGGCTCGCATCTGCCGTGGCGTCTCTTGCCCACAAACGATACGGTAAGCATCACAAGCGGCTGAGAAGAGCATTTTTCGCCACGCCTCGCGGGTGGGGATTGCGGCATCGGTGCCAATAGCTTCGATATGCGTCATAAGTAACGGGAGATTTTTTTCGACGGCGGTCCAGTATGATAGGAATGCTCCCTGTGCCAACTTGTCTTTCAAGGCGCTCTGCTCTTTTGCCTGAGTTCTCTTGACACGAGAAATCCAGTCGTTGTCGATTGTTGAACGATAATCTTCTATCGCCCAACGAAGTTTTCTGGAACGCTCCTCGGCTCTTATAACCTCAGCCTGATAGATGGGAAAATTGGCTTGAAAGGCCGGTGCGATATGGAAGACAGATTCAACAGCAATGTCCATTGAAGCCTGGTCTCGAATAATGGCACACACATGAAAATCGAACTCGGTGTTAGGTGCGTTTACCATAGCCAACGGACCACCGAGGCCATCTGCTGAACGCTTTACGAGTAGCGAAGACAACTCTCGCCACAACGCTCTTGTCGGTTCTACCTTGACCACCCTCCTTTCTGTAGTTTCTATACCCTTTTTGTCCTTCTTTGTAATTACCCGGACTGCTGCTGTCGGCTCAGAGGGAAATCCATCTTTGTATGTGTCATATTTAAATCCGTTACAACAGTACATCTGGTCAGAATCATGAATCAGACGAATCCAGCGAGATATAGGCACCAGTCGCCCGATATACGTTTTCGTCGCATTAATCACACCATCCACTTCCTTCTCCGGTGACTTGGGAAAATTCTCCCAGACAGGTCGCCCTAAAGCCAAATCCGAATAGCTGTCACCTTTCTTTTTGTCAGTTGAAAACGCTCTATAAGCATTTCCAATCGTTTCAAATGTCGGCAAATTGAAGTGCAGTGTTTCTGCTACTGATCTTCCTCGAAATAAACAATGAGCCATGGATTGTGATAAGCATGGCGCGTCTGGATTGCCAACTTGAGAAGTCTTGATCATTTTCCACTGCGCTACAGGCGAGCCTCCACCAGAGGAGAAATTCTGAAAAGTAAGTAAGTTCAATGCAATTCGTTCAGGTTTAATTGGGCGAAAACCCATTTGCCCACCATGATCGTTAAGGGTCGAATTGTTTCCGGTTGCCAGTTCAAAATCCAGAAGAGCCACAGGCGATGTCTTTCCAGATTCACCGCCCTCTTTTTCGACTCCGTTCAACTCTGCCACTTGCAACCACGGCTTTTTCTCATGAAACAACTCAAACGAATCTTTCCAGTCCGTCAGGTACGTCCGCACTGCGTCAGGCAAACGTTTCGGCACTTCACACCACTCGTCATAATCCTTCGGGCCTTTGAGTGCGGCATGAACAACGCAAAGGAAAAGCCGCATCAGGGCAACCCGTTCGTGCGGGCGCACTGCCAGATCGGCGAATTTCTCGCCTTCAGCAAGCACGGCATACAGGCTTGCCAGTTCTCGTTTACCCGAGTTGACTATCACCGGTATCCACGGGTCAAAGGCAACATTCATATCGCGTCCTTTCGAAATTATTTTTCAATGACTAGCCCCAATTCATCAGCATAAAAAAGTCGGATTCCAGATTGCAATCCATCCACTTCGATTGCACCACTCTCCGCAACAATTCCAGCACTCTGCTTTCCGAAGAGATAGTCACTAAAAGCGGGGCATGGCTCAACATGGGCGAAGCAATATTCTGGAACCTTTACAATATTCTTGTGAATCGCCTGTGTGGTAGCGAGCCGATACTGGTCACTACCAAGGGTGTTTTTTGATTGATCGACAAAAACGACTTCCTGATCTTTTAGCGATAGATAAAGAATTAGAGAAATAGTCGGCATTTCATTAAGCCGTGTTTGAACTCCCTCTTCATCTTCAAGTGCTACCTGCCAAAGATTGCAGTTTCGAGAGGCCTCCATTTTCTTCGCCGAATCCGTTCCAAACCATTCATCAAAAAGCTTTTCCCATGAATCGGGTTCTTTTTCTCGCTCCCTATATGTTGATTCAATCAACTGCCGTATCTGCAATGGAATCGTTACTTGTGGTTGCGCCGCCTTCCAAACTTCAAGCGAACGGAGAAGGACGAAAGGGGCATACACATTGGATTTACTCCCAAGAGCTTTCACAATCTCCTTAGGCTCCATGATTCTGAACTCATCAATGCTTTTTTCTTCTTCAAGAATACAGAGCCGAGCCGTATCAACTGGTCGCGGCCCCCGTTCATGCCGCCAGAGCCGCCCAATGCGTTGCAGAAGCATGTCGGTAGGTGCCAGTTCAGTAATCAAGAGATCAGCGTCAAGATCGACGCTCTGTTCAACGATCTGGGTAGAAACAAGAATTGAGCCACATCTGGTCGTTCCGCTTTTGCCGAACCGTTCCATCCATTCAGCTTCAAGTTCTTCACGCCGCCAGAAGGGGAATCGCGAATGGAGAAGCCCAACGGGGAATTCTCCTTGAGTTAGTTCTGCGAACCTTCGATATTGCTTCTGGGCTACATCAACGGTATTGCATATCCAGAGTACTGTCCCTCCGTTTCGTGCAAGCGCAATCGCGTCTTCTATAGCACTCTCTGCGGCAACAAAATCCACCTTAACATTAAGAGACTTCGGCGGCATTGCCGCTACCGGTTCAATAGAAACGCCTTCTTTACGACCGGTAATGAGAGGGTAAGGAAGCCCGGCACCATCTGAAGCCGCATCGAAGCAAGAAACCATCCGACCGCGCCGCTTTCCCGTGAGGGTTGCGGACAGGACAATAACCGTACAACCCAATCCTTCGAGCGTGCTAATCAGTTTATCGATTAGGGTTCCTGTGTAGAGGTCGTATGAATGCACTTCATCAAGAATTACGACCTTCCCTGCAAGCGCAAAGTGGCGAACAAAAAAATGTTTTGCAGCCACCACACCGAGCAAAGCCTGATCAACCGTGCCGACACCGAAGGGCGCAAGTAATGCTCGTTTTGTAGAGGCAAACCAATCCCGCCCGGTTCGTGCGTCATTCTGTGCGGCTCCCTGTTTCAGGGTCGCTGCCGGACATATCCCATAATCAGCCTCCATAAGCCAGGAATTGCCGTGAATAAGTCTGCTTGCTGGTGCTTCTTGGGCGATACGACGCAAAAAATCGTTCATGCGCAGATGAATCCGATTGCTTGTCGCCTGAGTAGGAAGGGCAAAGTAAATGCCGTTTGCTTTTCCGGTGGACATCAGTTGATATGCGGCACCAAGCGCGGCTTCGGTCTTCCCCATTCCCATTGGTGCTTCGATGACATAGACACCAGGGCCAGTGATGGTGGCGAGCGCCTTTTCCTGCATGTCGTTCGGTGGAAAATCAAAGAGAAATTCAAACGAAAGATTTTCATTGAGTACCGGCGGCAGAAAACCGATTGTATTTAGTGCATTCCGTGCAATGGAAGCGGCGTCGACCTCCTCAGTTCTGCTCTCAGAAAGAAAAAAACGTTCATCTGAGCCAATCCAGTCGGCAACAGAGGTGAGACCGGCAAGCCACCAAAGCGAAGGTGACGAGTCTATGAGTTCAATAGACGTACCCTTGACTACAAAGCGGTGCCAAGTCATTTTGGCATTTCCCATGCGCACGGCATCCCAATCAATTTGGCTGGCAGAATCAGAAATCAGCTTCTGCGGACGGTACCCTCGATCATTTGGCGGAGACAGGCGACCATGATGGGCACCAAGTACAGCCGAAACGAACTTCGCTGTTTTCCGGTCAATGTTGTTCTCTGTTAGAAAAATCTGAATAGCCGCGTGGGACACCTTACCGTGATCCGACTCCATTGCCGCATCCCAGCAGCCATTACGATCAACTTTTACCAGATCATTTTCCTCAAGCCATGCCTTACACTTCCTCTGAAAGCCTGGAGAAATTTTGCCAAGGTCGTGGAGAGCCGCAAGCGCACCGACCATCGATGATTGCAATTGAAAGCGCTCAAGGAGTTGCGGATAGCTCTCAGCAATACAGCGTGCCACGCACCCGACATTCACCATGTGATCAAAAACAGAAATCCCGGGCAGCCCATCTGGAGTGGTCTTTGCCCAAAAGTGAATAATGCACTTCTCATTGTTAGCCACGTAGCGTATCTCCAGATCAACAAGAATCGGGCATTACCGGTCAGACATTGGCATCCAATTTACCACCCCAACTGGCTCACAGAGCGAGCCAGTAAAGTCGTTCCAATAAAAAATTTCTTTTTTTGGGTAAGTAACGCACACCCATCGAAACAACCCGCTCTACATTACGGCTTTCACATATCGAGCACCCGAAAATACCCTCCTTCGTACCAATAATCTGCTCGTCCGCCGTTGCCAGCGTTTTGCAAACGCCTGGCGCAAGCCGGTGATGACCGACATGGAAAACCTGAGGGCTTGCAAGGGATTGGGTTTGTCGGGTTACGCTACGCTAACCCGACCTACATTTCGTGGTGATAGCAGGACGGGGAAAATGCGAACAGTATATTACCTTGTTCTACTCGCCGTCATGTCAAAGGTCGAGATAGACCTCGAATTCGATCCGTTGCCACGGATTGCGGCTTTTCTTCAAACGGGTAATGCGCGCTTCCGCCTTGGAGCCGCGATCCATGAAGCGCGCCAGCGCTTCGTTATCAGCACGCGGCACATAGCCGAGCTTGTGGGCGTTCCATTCGACCCGCACGGCATGAGCGTCATAGGGGTTGCTGGGCTCGCGGATCAGTTGAAGAGGGTCGCCCACTTTCATCTCTTTCCACAACCGCTTGCCTTCGTAATAACGAAATCCGGCCAGAGGAGAGTTTTGCAGCAGGATTTTGGCGCGGGTTTCAGGTTCGGCGGATGCCTGCGAGAAGCAGAAAACTGCGAGCAACAATAACGCAACCAGATAGGACCGCATGAACTTCCCCCTCTCCCCAGCCCTCTCCCGCGACGGGAGAGGGAGTTTCGGCGACGACCTGTTAGTCAGTCACCATGAGCCCAATGGTGTGGCGGCACCAGCCGCCTCCCCCGTTGACATCCCACGCGGACTTTAGCGTGAAACTCGCGAAGCGAGACCTCGTCTCCCTCTCGCGCTGGCGAGAGAGGGTTAGGGGCGAGGGAGACGGTCAGGGCGAATCGTTGTTTCATAATTCGGGGCGGCGATTTGCCATGACCGTTAGCCCGTAGCGAGTCGGAGACCCCTTGCGCGAAAAGGGGAATCGAGGGGGATTTAGCGGGCGCCGCTATTCGTGGCATTTTTAAATCCCCCCTAGCCCCCCTTTTTCAAAGGGGGGAATACTTTTGTTTCACATTGGCTGTCTACGAGCCTGCCGGCTGTTCGAAGAATTTCACCACATCCGCCGCTTCCCGCGTCCGCTTCATCGGCGGCAGGCTTTGCCAGATGCGCTTGCCATATTGTTTGGTGATGAGGCGCGGGTCGCAGATCATCAGCACGCCGCGGTCGGTCTCGTCGCGGATCAGCCGCCCCGCGCCCTGTTTGAGCGTGATGACGGCATGGGGGAGCTGGTATTCCATGAAGGCGTTGCGCCCTTCCTGGTTGATTTTCTCGATGCGCGCGGCGAGGACGGGATCGTCCGGCGGCGAGAACGGCAGTTTGTCGATGATCACCAGCGACAGCGCCGAGCCGCGCACGTCCACCCCCTCCCAAAAGCTCTGGCTCGCCACCAGAACGGCGTTGCCGAGACGGCGGAAGCGTTCCAGCAGCTCGGTGCGGGTGCCTTCGCCTTGCAGCAGCAGGGGAAATTCGAGCCCCTCTTTCTCGAATGCCTCTTTCAGCAGTTCATGTGCCTCGCGCATGGCGCGCAGGCTGGTGCAAAGCAGGAAGGCGCGGCCGCCGCTGGCACGGATCGCGGGCAGCGCCGCCGCCACTACGGCTTCGGTATAGCCGCGGCTGTTCGGCTCCGGCATGCCTTGCGGCGCATAGAGCACGGCCTGGTTTTCGTAGTCGAATGGGCTGTCCCACAGCGCAGTGGCGGCCTCGAGCAAGCCCATCTGGCTCTGGTAGTGGCTGAAATCCTTTTTCACCGCGAGCGTGGCCGAGGTAAAAATCCAGGCGCGGGCGCTGCCGTCGATTTGCTTGCGGAAGATTTCGGCGATGGAAAGCGGCGTGGCGTTGAGCTGCAAGGCGCGGTTGAACACTTCCACCCAGCGCACGCTGGTGTTGTCGGCCTCGTCGGTCCAGCGTTTTAACTGCATCGCGAACTGGATGCCGCGCTGCCGGCAATTCTCCAGGCCGGGGCTGCGCTCGGCCTGGGATTCGAGCAGTTTATCGAGCGCGTCGAGCCTGGTTTTGACTTCGGCCAGGGCGTCAGCGAAGCCACGCGTGCCCTGCGCCGCTGTCAGCGGCAGGCGCACGCTGTCTTGCGGGAAAACCAGCCGGAAATCGCGCACCGCTTTTTCCAGCGCCGCCGCGCCTTCGGGCAAAGGGGCGAAATCCTTGGCCGACACCATGCCTTCGGCGTGGGCGTCGTGGGCCAGTTCGAGCAGTTGCGAGGTGCTGAGGTTCTCGCCGAAGAACAGGCTGGCGGTGTCGGGCAACTGGTGCGCCTCGTCAAAAATCACCGTATTGCTGGCGGGCAGGAGCTCGGCCACGCCTTCATCGCGCAGCATGACGTCGGCGAAAAACAGGTGATGGTTGACCACCACCACGTCGGCGGCCTGGGCACGCTTGCGCGCTTCCATCACGAAGCAGTCCTTGTGCTGCGGGCATTCCTGGCCGAGGCAGTTGTCCCGCGTCGAGGTGACGTAGGACCAGATGCCGGCGTTTTCCGGCACGTCGCTCAAGGCGCTCTTGTCGCCGCTGTCGCTGTGCTTGGCGAATTTCTCGATCTGCGCCAGGTAGCGCGCATCGTCGCGGGTCATGAAACGGCCTTCGTTCTTGGCGCGTTCGAGGTGGAAATGGCAGACGTAATTGGCGCGCCCCTTGAGCATCGCCACCGTCACCGGCACTTTCAACGCCGCCCGCATGGCTGGGATGTCGCGCAGGAAAAGCTGGTCCTGCAAGGTCTTGGTGCCGGTGGAGACGATCACCTTGCCGCCGGACAAGAGCGCCGGGGCGAGATAGGCGTAGGTCTTGCCGGTGCCGGTGCCGGCTTCGGTGACCAGGATTTCGTGCTTTTCAATCGCCGCCGCGATGGCGCGCGCCATTTCCAGCTGCTGGGGGCGGGTGCGGTAATCCTGGAAGGCGCGCGAGAGCACGCCGCCTTCGGCGAAGATGGAATCGAGATCAAGCATGCTCAACGGCCGTCATTCCCGCGAAAACGGGAATCCAGTTCTCCAAGGAAACGCTGAATACGTCGTCATCCCCGCGAAGGCGGGGATCCAGGGTTTTGATCTGGCTGGGTTCCCGCCTTCGCGGGAACGACGAAAGAAACTTGATCAGCGCTTCCCTAAACAATTTGGCTCCACAGAGAGGCCCAGTTGCGATTGTTGCTACAATCAATTTAATTTTCCGTTTATGCGGCATGAGCCCCTCTCCCGCAGGCGGGAGAGGGGTTGGGGAGAGGGACTTTGCGCATAGGCAACGTTTGCAGTGGCGCAAACACCCTCATCCCCGGCCCTTCTCCCGCCTGCGGGAGAAGGGAGAAAGCCGACCTGAGTAGTTACATCCGTTTTTTCCATGTGCCGAAAATCCTGGATTCCCGCCTACGCGGGAATGACGGCACAGAGAGCCCGCCAATGCTCAATATCGGGTTGACCGCACAATTGTACCAGCAACGCCAGGGCCGCATCCCGGTTGCCCGACGCTTCCGGCGTCAGCGGCTCGCCCAGGTTGAAGCTTTCGCCGCGCACCGCCAGCAGAAAGGCCGGCGGGGCCGGACGGTGAAAAATTTTTTCGAACACGTGCAGCACGGCTTCCGGCGACATTTCGTGGGTGGTGTAGTGGATATCCCGCGCCGGTTGAAGGCGGGATAGCGCGCAGGGCGCGGGGCAGGATACGCTGGCGTCGATGAACAAGGCGATTTCGCGGTTTTCCAGATCGACGGCGTGCTCGACCTGCAACTGGAAATCGGTCAGCAGCTCCAGCTCGGGCCATTCCGGGTGATGAAACAGCTGATCGGCGAGCAGGTCGAGCAGTTGCGGTCCGAGCGCGTCGTCGCCCCGGCTCGGGTTTCCGTAGGCAAAAACGAGCAGCGGCGCGGTCAAATGCCGCACCGGCCATCGGGCGACTTGATCAGCCGGCTGACCACGGCGCCGCCCGCATCCACCAGTTCCACTTCCAGCGGCATCTTGCCGACGGCGTGGGTGGCGCAGGACAGGCACGGGTCGAAAGCGCGGATCGCCACTTCGATATGGTTGAGCAGGCCTTCGGTCACTTCCTGGCCGTCCAGATACTGCAAAGCGACCTGGCGCACGGCTTCGTTCATCGCCTGGTTATTGTGGGTGGTCGAGACGATCAGGTTGGCGCGGACGATCAGGCCGTCCTCGTTGACGCGGTAGTGATGGATCAGCGTGCCGCGCGGCGCCTCGATCACGCCGACGCCGCGAAGCGCGGGGGTGCCGGCATTCACAAGGTCGTCGCCCGACAAGTCGTTGTCCAGCAGGAGTTCCTGGATGCCCTCGGCGGCGTGCAGCATCTCGATCATGCGCGCCCAGTGGTAGGCCAACGTGGCCTGGGTGGCGCTGCTGCCGCCGAATTCCTTGAATGTCTTGCGTTCGGCCTCGGCGAGGGGGGTCGGGATGAAATCGCAATTGACCACACGCGCCAGCGGGCCGACCCTATACCAGCCTTCTTCCCGACCGCGCGAGCGGATGAAGGGAAACTTCATGTATGACCAGGGCCGCACTTCCTCGTGGACATAGTCCCAGTAATGGCCGTAATCGACATGGTCGAAAATATCCTGGCCGTGCTCGTCGCGCGCCCGCAAACCGCCGTGGTACAGGTCGAGCGCGCCGTCGTCCCGCACCAGGCTCATGAAGCTGGATTTGAAATAGCCGAAGCCGTTGTGAAAATCAGGATTGCCGGTGTAGATCCGCTTGATCAATTCGACCGCAGCCTGGCTCCAGGCCACGATCTGGCCTATATCCTTGCGCAGGAAGACGCGCTCTTCGCGCGACAGGTTCTTGTTGACGCCCCCCGGAATCGCCCCGGTGCCGTGGACGCGCTTGCCGGCGGTGAGACGGATGATTTCCTGGCCGTATTTGCGCAGCGCCACGCCTTGCCGCGCGATGTCGGGATAGGCCGCCGCCACGCCGACGATGTTGCGCTTGGCGACATCGCTGTCGAAGCCGAACAGTAGGTCGGGCGAGGCCAGGTAGTAGAAATGCAGCGCGTGCGATTGCAGTATCTGGCCAAAGTGCATCAAGCGGCGCAATTTCTCGGCGGTGGGCGTGAGTTTTGCGCCGACGATCATGTCCATCGCCTTGGTCGCGCCCAGATGGTGGCTCACCGGGCAAATGCCGCACAGGCGCTGGACCAGCACCGGCACTTCGGTATACGGGCGGCCCTGAATGAATTTTTCGAAACCGCGGAACTCGACGATGTGAAAGCGCGCCTGATGCACGCGGTTGTCGTCGTCGAGCAGCAGCGTGACCTTGCCGTGGCCCTCGACGCGGGATACGGGCTCGATCACCACGCGCCTGAGCTTCTCGGGGTTGGCTGCGGTTTCCAGTTCAAAAGTCATAGAGTTGCCCAAAAGCGTAGTAGTTCAGCCAACTTGATCACAGTGGCTGTGGGTCGGGCTTTAGCCTGACATGTACGGCTGAAGCCGTACCCACAACAATTCGTGTAACCCGCTGTTTCATCTTGGCGGACCAGTAGGGCCGAATTCATTCGGCCGGTCGTGCGAATAAATTCGCACCTGCAACAATCAATCGAAATGCAGCTGCTCGTATTCCAGCTTCGGCTCCCGCCCCGCCAGCAAGTCGGTGAGGAACCGCCAGATCGCGTCGCCCGACGGCGGGCAGCCGGGCAGGAAATAATCCACTTTCACCACTTCGTAAATCGGGTGCACCTTGTCGAACGGCAGCGGCAATTCCGGGTCGTTCGGCACGACGCCGCCTTCCAGGCCGCCTTCGTACTGATACACCTCCTGGAAACAATCCCACAGGTCGATGTTGTTGCGCAGGGATGGCAGCCCGCCGTTGATGGCGCAGGCGCCGATCGCCACCAGCACCTTGCAGTTCTTGCGGAATTCCTTGAGCACGTGGACGTTTTCCGCGTTGCACACGCCGCCTTCGACGATGCCGACATCGCACGGGCCGCAGTGCTTGATGTCGGTGAGCGGGGTGCGGTCGAATTCGATCAGCTCGACCAGGTCGAACAGGCGTTCGTCGATATCGAGAAACGACATGTGGCAGCCGAAACAGCCGGCCAGCGAGCAGGTCGCCAGGCGAATCTGGCGCTCAGTCATGCCCGCCCCCGGTCTGGATTTCCTTGATGGTGTGATGGTCGAAAACGCGGCGGCCGATGGGCACGGTGAACCCCTTGCCCTTCTGCAGGATCGCGCCGGTCGGGCAGACCTGGACGGCCTTGTCGGTGGCCGCCAGGCTGGTGTCGCCCAGCCGCCCGCTGGCGGAGTTGACCACCAGCGAGGACTGGATGCCGCGCCCGGACAGGCCAAACACGTTCTTGCCGTCCGCGTCCCGGCTGGCGCGCACGCACAGCTCGCAATAGATGCAGCGGTTGCGGTCGAGAATCACGTCGGGATGCGAGGCATCGACCTCGCGTTGCGGGTAGAAATGGTTGTAATGCGGGCTCATCATGCCGAGGTAGTAGGCCACCGCCTGCAACTGGCAATTGCCGCTCTTCTCGCAGGCCGGGCACAGGTGGTTGCCCTCGACGAACAGCATCTGGGTCAGCGCCAGCCGGTCGGCGTTGAGTTCGTCGGTGTCGTTAAGCACTTGCTGCCCTTCCACCGCCGGCATGGTGCAGGAGGCGACGTTGCGGCCGTTGACCTTGACCGTGCACAGCTTGCAGCTGCCGTGCGGCTTGAATTCCGGGTTATGGCACAAGCGCGGGATATAGACGCCCGCCGCCAGCGCCGCGTCCATGATGGTCTGGCCTTCCTGGAACGGCACGCTCAGGCCGTCGATGGTGATGGTTTTATTCATAGATGCGCCCATTCGTCGTCGCGGCCGGTGATCTTGCGCGCGGTTTCGAGCGCGCCGTCCAGGTCGAAAGCAGGTTCGAACGCCAGTCCCGCCAGCTTGTGCTCGAAGGCGTCGGGAAATTTCGCCAGCACATCCAGCACCGGATTCGCCGCGCTGCTGCCCAGGCCGCAATGGCTCATGGTCTTGAGCAGGTGGCCGAGGCGCTTGAGTTCTTCGAGGTCGGACAGCGTGCCGTGTCCGCCGTGGATCTTGTCGATGATCTTTTGCTGGAGCGCGGTGCCGACCCGGCACGGCGTGCAGAATCCGCAGCTTTCATGGGCGAAGAAATGGGTGAAATTGCGCACCGCGTCGAAAACGTCGCGCTTGCGGCTGAACACCATGAAAGCGCCGGCCGTGGGGATATCCTCGAAAGCGATGCAGCGGTCGAATTCCTTCCAGGAAACACAGGTTCCCGACGGCCCGCTGATCTGCACCGCATAAGGGTCTTCCGCGCCGCAATCGGCCAGGACCTGGCGCACCGTCACGCCGAATGGGTACTCGTAGATGCCGGGACTAGCCACGTCGCCGGAGACGGACAGCAGCTTGGTGCCGGTGGACTGCGCGGTGCCCATCGCAGCGAACCAGGCGCCGCCCTTTTCCGCGATTTTCGCCGCGCAGGCGAAGGTTTCCACGTTGTCCACCACGGTCGGACGGCCCTGGTAGCCGTGAGTCACCGGGAAGGGCGGCCGGTTGCGCGGACGGCCGCGCTTGCCTTCGAGCGATTCGATCAGGGCGGACTCTTCGCCGCAGATGTAGGCGCCGGCGCCGAGATGGATTTCGATATCGAAGCTGAAGTCCGCCTGGCCGAGGATGGCGTTCCCCAGCAAACCGGCCTCGCGGCGGCGCTTCAGCACGCCTTCCAACCGGTTCAGCAAATAGCGGTATTCGCCGCGCAGGTAGAGAAAACCCTTGCTCGCGCCGACCACCCGCGCGCCTACGGTCATGCCCTCGAACACCAGGTCGGCGTAACTGTTGAGCAGCACGCGATCCTTGAACGTGCCCGGTTCGCCCTCGTCGGCGTTGCATACGATGACGCGCTCCGGCGGCCCGCCGACGTCGCAAATCACATGTCCTTCTTCTTCCACGATGGCGGCGTGGCAGAACGACCACTTCGACGCGGTCTTGAATCCGGCGCCGCCGCGTCCGCGCAGGTTGGATTTATCCATTTCGGCGAGGGTTTCACGCGCTCCCCGCGCCAGCACCGCGCCGATGGCCGCCCCCGGCGCCAGCGCGTCGCCGAGCAGCATGTCGGCGCGGCGGATGTTGTCGGCGGTTTCGAACAGCATCGGCGGCCATTCGGCCACGGGCTTGCGCGAGCGGATCAGCTCGCCGATCAAATCGAGCCGGTTGCGGTCCAGGTTGGTCAGCACCCAGCCGTTGACCAGCGCGGCCGGCCCCTGGTCGCACATGCCGGTGCAGGAAGTGCCGGCGATGCTCACCAGGCCGTCCTCCGACACCTTGCCGGGCTCGACCCACAGCTTGTTGCACAAATACTGCATCAACTCGTCCTGGCCGAGCATCTGGTCGGTGATGTTGCCGGAAAAAAGCACCTGATATTCCCCGACCGGACGGGTGGAGAGAAAGGAATAAAATCCCGCCACGCCTTCGACGTTGACCCTGGGGACGGCCAGGTGCACGGCGATCAGGTCGATGGCCTGGGCGGAAATGACGTGGCAGGCGTCCTGCACGTCGCGCAGGATTTGCAGCAGCCTGGATGCATCGCGCCCGTGCCGGGTCAGTATCTGCGTTAACTGTTGCGCACAATCGGAAAGTTCTGGTTGATCCATGGAAACCACCCGGCATTTACAGGATTCTTAATTGTAGCGATTGGATGTGACAGCGAGATTAATCCCGGCCGGCCCGCCAGATCGACAAAATCAGCCAGGCGCTGTTGAAGAAGGCCGCCATGAAGCCGAGCAGTCCGAACAACGGCAGCCCGAACAGGGTCGGCCCGCCCTGCACCGTCATCACGATCGAGGAGCCGATCACCAGCGAAGCCGTCAGGATGCCGAGCGTGAGGCGATTGACGCTGTGGTCGATCTGGTGGGAAAAACGGTCGAGGCGTTTGAGGTCGAGATCGATCTTGAACCTGCCGCGCCGCGCTTCCTTGATCAGCCGCGCCACGTCGCGCGGCAGACCGGTGACGATGGAGAGCATATCGTGGAGATTGCGTTTGCCGCGCTTGAGCAAAGCCTCCGGCATATAGCGCTCGGTGATCACCTGCCGCACGAACGGTGTGATGTGCTCGACCATTTCGAATTTAGGGTCGAGCTGGCGCCCCAGGCCTTCCAGCGTGATCAGCGCCTTGAACAGCAGGGCGAGATCGGCGGGCATGACCAAGTAATGGTCGCGCATGATCACCGTCAGCTCGCCCAGCAGCGCGCCCAGGCGCAAGTCCTGCAGCGGCACGCTGGCATAGTTGAAGACGAATTCGTTGACGTCGGCGGCAAGGCGGGATTCGTCCACCGTGCCGTCGCCGGTCCATTCCAGCAGCACGTCGAGCATGGCCTCGTCGTCCTTGTGGGCCAGTGCGGCGAGCAGGTTGACGATCTGGTTGCGGCGCCCGTCCGACAGCCGCCCCACCATGCCGAAGTCGATCATCGCGATGCGGTTGCCGGGCAGGTAGAACACATTGCCCGGATGCGGATCGGCGTGATAGAAACCATCAACCATGATCATCTTGAGCACCGCGTCGGCGCCGCGCGCGGCAAGCAGCTTGCGGTCCAGCCCCGCCGCTTCGGCCGCCGCCAGGTTGTTGCCGGGCAGGCCGTCCACCCACTGCTGCACGTTCATGGTTTCGCTGGTCCATTCCCAGTAGACCTTGGGAATCACGATGGTGTCCGAGCCGGCGAAGTTCTCGGCAAAACGGTCGATATTGCGCGCCTCGGCGGCGAAATCGAGCTCGCGCAGCAGCGAGCGGGAGAATTGCTGGACGATCTGGATCGGCTGGTAGCGCCGCAGCTCGGGAATGTCGAATTCCACCAGACGGGCGAGATGGGTCAGGATGCGCAAGTCCGCGTCGATCTTGGCGCGGATGCCGGGGCGGCGAATTTTCAGGATCACCGGCGTGCCGTCGGCGAGTTTGGCATGGTGCACCTGGGCGATGGAAGCCGCCGCGGCGGCCTCGACCTGCACCTCCGAGAAAATATCGTGCACGAAGCCGCCCAGGGCGGCTTCGAGTTGCGGCAACAGGCTGTCGAAAGGCACCGGCGGCACGCAGCTTTGCAGCTTTTCGAATTCGGCGATCCAGTTGGGCGGGAACACGTCCACCCGCGTCGCCATCACCTGCCCGAGCTTGACGAAAGTCGGGCCGAGTTCCTCAAGGGCGCGCCGCACCCGCACCGGCGCTTCGAGGTGCATGACATCGCTTTGCGCCTTCCAGTGCAGGATGCGCCCGGCCCGTTCCAGCAAAGTGCCGATGCCCAGCGAGCGCACGATGTCCGCCATGCCGTAGCGGATCAACGTCGTGGTAATTTCGTGCAGGCGCGGCAGGTCGCGCACTACATTGATGGTTCCCCAGATCATTAGCCGGCTATTCGCCCTTTTTGAGTTTTTCGGCCTTTTCGTGCAAAGCATCCGCCATGCCGGCAAGAATGCCGCTGGTAAGCGAGGCGAGCCGCGCGCTCATCTCCCGCGCCGTCTCCTTGCCGTTGGCTTTGCTTTCCTGGAACGTCGCGGAAACCTTGTTGCCGAGCGTGCCCATCGTTTCAGCCACCTTGTGGCCGGTGTCCGTGCCGGTCCGTCGCGCGTGGGCGATCAGGTCCTTCATTTCCTGCTTGATCCTGCCCGTCGCCGTCTCGGCGGCCTCGCCCACGCCTTCGAGGAATTCCTCTTCCAGCCGCTTCAGGTTGACCAGCGCCCAGCTCAAATCACTTTCCGAAAAATCCCTGGCCTGCGAAGTCAGTTGTTGCAGCGCCAGGCGCGTGGCTTCCGCCGCCTTGGTCAGCGCCTCGTCGAGCCCCGCCAGTCCCTCGGACAGCGCCGACTTCACCTCGCCCGCGCGCCTGGACGCCCCCAGGCTGATGCCCGCGGTCACGGCATTGATGACCGGCTTGATTTCCTCGGCGCTCAGCTTGCGGGTTTTCAGGGCTTGCAGGGTCAGATTGCGGACTTTGTCGCGAATATCCACGCCTTCTTCCACCGAAGCGCTCACCGCTTCCTTGATTTCTTCCGGGGAAAGCCGGTTCGGGTCGTTTTCATCCATGGCGGTCTCCTTAGCGTTAAAAGGCTTGGTAATTATTCAACCTGAAATCTAGCAGAAATTGCACTATAATTGCCGAATTTTACAGCGTCATGAAGTTACTCGGCCCATCCCTTCCCGCCCCCGGTTCGCGCAAACGTTTCAGCAAGCTCCACGGATCGAGCGATGCCCTGGCGTTGGCGCAACTGGCGGATCAGGCCCGGCCTTTGATCGTACTCACTGAGACAGCGGCCGACGCCCAGCGGTTGCATGACGAAATCCCCTATTTCGCACCCAATCTGTCGGTCCATCTGCTGCCGGACTGGGAGACCCTGCCCTACGACCAGTTCTCGCCCCATCAGGACCTGATTTCGGAGCGCCTGGCAACACTCTACCAGATTTCGCAAAACGCATGCGATATCGCTATCGTCCCGGCCACCACCGCGCTTTACCGCCTGCCGCCGCGTGAATTCCTCGCCGCGCATACCTTCTTCCTGAAACAGGGAACCGAGCTCGACCTGGATGCCCTGCGCGGCCAATTGACCCTGGCAGGCTATACCCATGTCACCCAGGTATTGAGCCCCGGCGAATACAGCGTGCGCGGCGGCATCGTCGATTTGTTCCCGATGGGCAGCCCGCTCCCCTATCGGCTGGATTTGTTCGACAACGAAATCGAGACCATCCGCACCTTCGACGCCGACACCCAGCGCAGCATCTACCCGGTCAAGGAAATACGGCTCCTGCCGGCGCGCGAATTCCCGCTCGATAAAATCGGCCAGGACACTTTCCGCCGCAATTTCCGCGAAAAATTCGAGGGCGACCCGTCGAAAAGCCGCTTGTACAAGGATGTCAGCCAAGGCATGGCGCCGCCCGGCATCGAATATTACCTGCCGCTATTCTTCGACAAGACCGACACGCTGTTCGACTACCTGCCGCAGAACGCGCTGGTTTGCCTCCACGCCGGGCTGGAAACCGCGGCGCAAAATTTCTGGAAGGACACCCAGTCGCGCTATCAGTTGCTGCGCGGCGACCGCGACCGCCCCCTGCTGCCGCCGCAGGAGCTGTTCCTGCCGGTGGAGACGCTGTTCGCCGCGCTGAAGCCCTACCCCCGCATCGAAATCGGCGCTGAACCAGACTCGGCACTCGGCACTCAGCACTCGGTACTGCCTTTGCCTTCCATCCAGGTGGACCGCCGCGCCGACAACCCGATCAGCCTGCTGCAGAAATTCCTGAACGAATTCGATGGCCGCGCCCTGCTGGTGGCGGAAAGCCTGGGCCGGCGCGAAACCATGGCGCAGTTCCTGGCGGAGCATGGCCTGAAACCGGCCGTATGCGAGAGCTACGCCGATTTCCTCGCCGCCGGCGATGCGTTCATGCTCGGCGTGGGGCCGTTGAGCACCGGGTTCATCACCCCTCGCCCCGCGCCTCTCGCCTTCATCACCGAGAGCGAGCTCTACGCCACTCAGGTACGCCAGTCCCGTCGCCGCGACGCCGCGCGCAAGTCGTCCACGGAGAACATGCTGCGCGACCTGTCCGAGGTGCGCATCAACGATCCGGTCGTCCACGAACTGCATGGCATCGGCCGCTACCTGGGGCTGGTCAGCCTCGACCTGGGCGAGGGCGAAACCGAATTTCTCCATCTCGAATACGCCGGTGGCGACAAGCTCTACGTGCCGGTTTCGCACCTGCACCTGATCGGCCGCTACAGCGGCGCATCGCCGGAATCCGCGCCGTTGCATCGCCTCGGCAGCGGCCAATGGGAAAAGGCCAAGAAAAAGGCACTCAAGCAGGCACGCGACACCGCGGCCGAGCTGCTCAATCTCTATGCGCAGCGCGCCGCGCGCCAAGGACACGTATTCCGGATCAAGCCGCAGGATTACGAGACTTTTGCCGCCGGTTTCCCGTTCGAGGAAACGCCGGATCAGGCGGCCGCGATCCTGGCGGTGATCGAGGACATGAAATCCGGCCGGCCGATGGATCGGCTGATTTGCGGCGACGTCGGCTTCGGCAAGACCGAAGTGGCGCTGCGCGCGGCCTTCGTCGCTGTGGCGGACGGCAAGCAGGTGGCCATCCTGGTGCCCACCACCCTCCTCGCCGAGCAGCATTTCCAGAATTTTTCCGACCGCTTCGCGGAGTGGCCGATCAAGATCGGCGAACTATCCCGCTTCCGCTCCGCGAAGGAACAAACCGAGGCGCTCAAGGGGCTGGCCGAAGGCAAGATCGACATCATCATCGGCACCCACAAGCTGATCCAGAAGGATGTCAAATTCAAGAATCTGGGACTGGTCATCGTCGATGAAGAGCACCGCTTCGGCGTGCGCCAGAAGGAACAGCTCAAGGCGCTGCGCGCCGAAGTGGACGTGCTGACACTGACCGCGACGCCAATCCCGCGCACCCTGTCGATGTCGCTGGAGGGCCTGCGCGACTTTTCGGTGATCGCCACCGCGCCGCAGCGGCGCCTATCGATCAAGACCTTCGTCTCGCCCTACAGCGAAGGCATCATCCGCGAGGCGGTACTGCGCGAGCTCAAGCGCGGCGGACAGGTGTATTTCCTGCACAACGAGGTCGATACCATCCTCAACATGCAGGAAAAGCTGGCCCAACTTCTGCCCGAAGCGCGCATCGGCATCGCCCACGGCCAGCTGCGCGAACGCGAGCTGGAACATGTGATGCGCGACTTCTACCAGCAGCATTTCAACCTGCTGCTGTGCAGCACCATCATCGAAACCGGCATCGACATTCCCACCGCCAACACCATCATCATCCACCGCGCCGACAAGTTCGGGCTGGCCCAATTGCACCAGCTGCGCGGCCGGGTCGGGCGTTCGCATCACCAGGCTTACGCCTACCTGCTCACGCCCGGCGACGAGGCCATCACCACGCAGGCGAAGAAACGCCTGGAGGCGATCCAGTCGCTGGAAGACCTGGGCGCCGGCTTCTATCTGGCCATGCACGATCTGGAAATCCGCGGCGCAGGCGAAATCCTGGGCGACTCGCAAAGCGGGGAGATGCAGGAAATTGGCTTCAACCTCTATTCCGACATGCTCAACCAGGCAGTGAAAGCACTTAAAGCCGGCAAGGAACCGGACATCGCGCAACCGCTCGGGGTGACCACCGAAATCAACCTGCACAGCCCGGCGCTGCTGCCCAACGACTACTGCGGCGATGTCAACGAGCGCCTGACGCTATACAAGCGCCTCGCCAACTGCGCCACGCTGGAGGAACTCGACCGGATCAACGAGGAGCTGATCGACCGCTTCGGCCTGCTGCCGGAATCGGCCGGCTCACTGCTCGACACGCACCGCCTGCGCATCCTCGCCAAGCCCCTCGGCATCGCCAAGATCGACGCCAGCAGCGGCGGCATCGTGCTGCAATTCCTTCCCAATCCGCCGATCGATCCGGTTAAAATCATCCAGATGATCCAGACCAAGCCGGGCTGCAAGCTGGCCGGCCCGGACCGGCTGAAAATCAGCAGGGAAATGCCGGAGGTAAAAAACCGGGTTGAGCAGATTAACGTTTTGTTGAAAGAACTGAGTTGAGTGAGGAGCAAAACCGCCGTTTTTGGTCGTGCTCCTCACTCCAGACTCCTCACCGAATTTATTAAGGAACCACCATGCACCTCATCCGTCCCTTTGCCGGATTAAGACCAGCCCACTCCCGAGCTGCCGCCGTGGCAGCGCCGCCCTACGACGTGCTTTCCACGGAGGAAGCGAGGATGCGCGCGGCGGGCAAGCCATGGAGTTTCCTGCACATTTCCAAGCCGGAAATCGACCTGCCGGCCGGCACCAATCCCTACGCCGCGGAAGTTTACGCCAAGGCGGCGGAAAACCTGAAGACCATGCTGGCCGAAGGCATCCTGGCGCGCGATGCCGCGCCCTGCTATTACGTCTACCGCCTGGTCATGGGCACGCACGTCCAGACCGGGTTGGTGGCCGCGGCCGCGGTGGCGGACTACGACACCAACCGCATCCGCAAGCACGAATTCACCCGGCCCGACAAGGAAGACGACCGGGTGCGCCAGATCGAAGCGCTCAACGCCCAGACCGGCCCGGTGCTGCTGGCCTACCCCAACGAGAAAGAGGTGGACGATATCCTGGCTCAGGCCTCGACGGCGGCGCCCGACGCCGATGTCACGGCGGACGACGGCATTCGCCACAGCCTGTGGGTGATACGCGACCTGGGAATCCTCGACAAGCTGACCGCCGCCTTCGACGCCATGCCGGCGCTGTATATCGCCGACGGCCACCACCGTTCGGCCGCCGCGTCGCGCGTGGCAGCGGCGCGCAAAGCCGCCAACCCCGATCATTTCGGGGAGGAGAGCTACAACTATTTCCTGTCGGTGATCTTCCCCCATCACCAGATGAAGATCATGGATTACAACCGCATCGTGACCGACCTGAACGGCCTGGACGAAACGGAGTTTCTGCAGCGGATCGGGGAGAAATTTTCGGTGCGGGCCAGCGACGCGCCAGTCAAGCCGGCCAAGCCGCATGAATTCGGCCTCTATTTGCCGGGGCGTTGGTACCGCCTGGAAATCCGCCCGGAACTCGTTCCCTCGGCCGACCCGGTGGCGCGCCTCGACGTGAGCCTACTGCAAGACAACCTGATCACCCCGATCCTAGGCATCGACGATCCGCGCCGCGACAAGCGCATCGATTTCGTCGGCGGCATCCGCGGTTTGCCGGAACTGGAAAAGCGCGTCGACAGCGGCGAAATGGCCGCCGCATTCGCCCTGTTCCCGACCGGTATGGAAGATTTGATGGCAGTGGCGGACGCGGGCGAGGTGATGCCGCCCAAGTCAACCTGGTTCGAGCCCAAGCTGGCGGACGGGTTGGTGTCGCACGTGCTGGATTGATCCTAAAAACCTCATTTACCAAGGGGAAACACGGGGCGTGCGGGAAACGGCGTGAGATTTTGAATGTAACCTTCGCACCCAATGGGTGATTGGGCAAACACGCAACAAATTGATTTTACCCCGTGTTCCCCGTGGTTAACTGCGTTTTTTAGGTTGATGCAAGAGGCGGCCGGCTAACGATCATGGCGAAATCGCCGCTGTACGGCGGAAGCCGTACCCACAACGACTTGCTCCCGTTTTCGCGAGTTCGCTACCTGATATAGTCGAACAGCGACAATCCCTGGATTTTCACAAACGATTGCTGCGCCGCTTCCAGGCTGGTCTGTTCCTTGGCCAAATCGGTGAGGGCCTGGGTGTAATCCAGGTCCTGCAACGTCGAAAGAGTTTGCTTGTACTGCAACTGAAGGTCGGCCCCTGCAATTTGGGCCGCATCGTTTTCGTTCATCCGCGCCCCGACCGAAGCGCGCACCGTCGAGATGTTTTGCAGCGCCTGGTCCAGATTCTGTATGGCTGTCCTGACGCCATTGGTGAGCTTGGCGAAGTCCGCGGCACTCCCGCTGGCGGGGGTTTCGAGTTGGGCGATCAGGTCGCCAAGCGTCTTGAACATGTCCACGTTGCTGCTGCCTCGCACCGTGAAGGTATCCCCTGCCTGCGGTGTTCCCTTGATGCTCATCGACCAGCCGTTGTAGCTGATGACGCCTCCGGCCGCGAACGAAGCGCCGGTCGCCAAAGCGGCCCCGGTGGTGGCGTCGGCCACATCGAATGTCGTCGCGGAAGTGAACTGGATGGTCACGGCATCTCGCAGATCGGGGTTGGCCAGATTGGTCACCGTGGCCGGTTCGATTACGCCGGTACCGGTGTTCGCGGCATCCGCAGCCGCGACGATGGTGCCGTTGCCGTTCCTGATGCCTTGAAAAACGTCCGCCCCGGAATCGCTCACCGCAATCTGCCGCGACGTGGTGATCTGGACCAGGCGCTGGCCCTGGTCGCCCTGATACGTCACGCCGGTTCCCGATGCGTTTTCCGCAAACGGCCTGGTGGTGCCCTTATAACCGGAAAACAGGTACTGGCCGTTGCCGTCCGTGCTATTCGCCAGCCCCAGCAATGCCTGGTAGCTGCCGCGCAAGGCCGTCGCCATGCCGGCGCGGTTCTGGTCGGTGACCGTCGAATTGGGGGCCTGGAGCGCCGAGGTCCTTACGTCCAGCAACAGGCCGACGATACTGCCCAGGGTGGTGTCCTCCATCTCCAGCGCGCTGGTCGCCGATCCCATGTTGGTGTCGTATTGTTTGTTGAGCGAACTCGATTGGCTCACTTCCAGCACCTTGGCCGAAGCGATCGGATCGTCCGCGGGCGTCAGGATGCGGCGGGAAGCCGCGATCTGCTGCTGGGTTTTAAGGAAGTCGGCAGCCTGCTGCTGGATGCCGCCGACACCCGATTCGTATATCGTGTTGGTGCTGATGCGCATGATTTGCTCCTTAGTTGCCCAGGCTGAGCAGGGTATCGAACAGGGTCGAGGAAATCTGCATCATCTTGCCGGCCGCCTGATAGGCTTGTTGATAACGCATCAGGTTGGCCGCCTCTTCGTCTAGATTGACCCCGGACACAGACTGTTGCGCCTGCCGGGTCTGCACCAGCAGGTTTGCCTGTCCCTTGGCCGCCACCTGAACCTCGCGGGTCTTGTTGCCGACAAAACTGACCAGCTGGCTGTAAGCGCCCTGATAGGAAGTCGTGCCGCCGGCAAGGGTGTTTTGGGTTTGCAGCCCGGCCAGCAGCAAGGCGTTGCGGTTGTCGGAAACACCAGTGGTATTGGGGCCGACGGTAAAAGTGTCGCCGGAAGCCGGCGCGCCGGTCAATTGCACCGTCCAGCCGTTATAGGTTGCCGACGCGCCGGTAGCGGGATCGTAGGCCACGCTGGCGGCGAGCACAGTGGAAGTGGTGTTGTCGGTAACGCTGAAATGCGTCGGATCGATAAAAGCGATCGTCACGTTGTCTCGCAGGTTGGCATCGGCGGGCGGCGGCGGGTTGACGCTGCCCGCGCTGATTTTCCCCAAACCCATATTGGCCAACGCCGCGTTGGTGACGATCGGCGCAGCGGCGGCTATCCTGGATGTATCGCTGATCGCCACGCCGATATCCCTCGCCCCGTTGCGGGTCGGCTGAATCAGGAAACTCGCGGTATCGGTTGCCACCGCAGGCGGAGCAACCACAATGCTCAAACCGTCCGCTACGAACGGGTCGGCAGGCGTGCCGGTTCCCGTCATGGCGACAATCTGGTTCGTCGTCGCATTGAGCATTTTCCAGGCGGAGCCATCATAGGTCAGGCGGTAATTGCCGGTCGTCAGCGCGCCGGCATCGCTGATGGTAACAGCGGCATCCGCTCCCGCCGAGTTGAGCGCATTGGGAATTACCCTCGGTGCCGACACGTTGAAAAAATCGCCCCCCATCGCCCCGTTTTGATCCATACCCAGCCGGTGCTGGTCGTTGAACGTTTGCGCCAAGCCGATCGCCACGCGGCCCAATGCATTCTGGGCGGAATCAAGAGCCTCACTGCGGAAGGCCAGAATTCCGCCGAGACTACCGCCCTGCAGGGCGCCCTGCCCCAGCAGAATCGTGCTCCCGCCCACGTCCATCCCCACCTCGAGCTGCTGGGGGTCTTCCAGCGAAGAGGCCGTCGTCAGGGCAAACGACTGCTGTCCGACGACCAGGGTCTGGCCCTTGCCGATGAAGACATTGAGGCTGCCATCGTCCTGCTTGACCGTCGTGACCTGAACGATTTTACTGAGGTCCGCGATCAGCTGGTCGCGCTGGTCGAGGAGATCGTTGGCCGGCTGCAAGTCGCTCCCAACGCTCTGGGCCAGCACGATTTGCCTATTGATGCCGGCAATTTGCTGCGCATAAGAGTTGATCTCCGCGACGCTGCTCACGATCTCGCCATTGACGCCGCCGCGGATCTCCTGGAAGCGCTGATCGAGCGCCTGGAAGCGGGAAACTACCGCCTGCGCGCCGCTCAACATCGCTTGGCGCGAAGGAGTCGATGCAAAATTCGACGCGACATCCTGTACGCCGTTAAAAAAATCCTGCAATGCCGGCGACAATCCCGCAGTGGAATCGGCCAGCATGTTGTCGATCTGGGTAATCTGGACGTTATAGGCATCCAGCTGGCTGGACTGGGCCTGCGCCTGCATCACCTGGCTGTTCAGGACATCGTTATAGATGCGCCTGATCGTATCCACGTGCGCACCCTGCCCGATGAAGCCGATGCCGGAAGACAGCGGAATATTGCTGCTCTGGGCCACCTGCTGACGGCTGTAGCCGGGCGTATTGACGTTGGCGATATTGTGGCCGGTCGTCAAAAGTCCGGCCTGAGCCGCATTCAAGGCGCTGATACCGATTCCGAAGATGCTGTTTCCCATTTGATTTCTCCTGGCTCCCGGAATGCCGCTTGGGCACGTTTCCCTCTCGCCGATTCAATGATTTATCGGCAACAAAACCCGAAACTTGACCTATCCGGCCAGCGCCTGCCGCATGGTTTCGCTGTTCACCACGCGCGCGAGCTTGCTGGCATAGGCCGGGTCGGTGGCATAGCCGGCCCGCTGCAGCGCATGCGCAAAGCCGGCCGCATCGCTGTTCTGCCCGACCACGCCCTGGTAGCGCGGGCTGCTCCGCAACAGGTCCGCATAGTCGCGGAAGCTTTCCGCATACGAACCGTAGGCACGAAACTGTTCCTGCCTGGCCTGTGGCGCCCCGTTGACGTATTCGGTCGTGGCCGCCGCGACTTGGGCGCCTTCCGATTTGGCGCCCGCCTTGATGCCGAACAGGTTGTGGCTGTTTTTGCCGTCCGCGGCAAGAATTTGCCGCTTGCCCCAGCCGCTTTCCAGCGCGGCCTGCCCGAGCAGGTAATGCGGCGGAATGCCGAGCGCCTTGCCCGCCTCCACCGCGTGAGGCCAAAGCGCGTCGACGAATTCCTTGGGGGTTTTGAAGGCAGTACCAAGCGCTGAGTCCCGAGTGCGGGGCGCGGAATCCTGGGTGCCCGTCGCGGGGCTCTGGCTAACGGCTTCGGAAGCCTGCCCATCCATAACCGTCGGCCGGGACGCCGGCATCGACACGGGAGCATGCCCGGAGGCCTGGGCCGGGGAGTCGGCACTGACGATACCGGCGCGAGTCAGCTGCTTCACCATCATGTCGGCTAGGCCGATGCCCTTGCCGGCTGACAGCTTCTGTGCCAGCTGTTGATCGTAAAGCTGGGTATAGAGCTTGCCTTGCTCGCTGTCGAGCAATCCATCCTGCGGCGTTGCTTCGCGCATGCTCTTGAGCAGCATGTTCACGAAGATGCTTTCGAATTGCTGGGCCACCGTCCTGAGCGCGGCATCGGGTTCGTTTTTCGCTTGCAGGCGAAGCTTGCCGACGCTTTGCGCGTCGAGCGCGAATCCGGAAGAAATGTCCTGTGCCGGAAGCATGTCAGATAACTTCCAGATCGGCGCGCAGAGCGCCCGCCGCCTTCATCGCCTGGAGAATGGCAAGCAGGTCCTGCGGCGTGGCGCCCACCGCGTTGAGCGCCTTCACCACATCGTTGAGAGACGCACTCTTTGGCAGGGGCACCAGACCGCCCTTTTCCGCCTTGATGTCGATTTGCGTCTTCTGCACCACCACCGTTTCGCCGCCAGAAAACGGCGCCGGCTGGCTCACCATCGGGTCGCTGGAAATGGTCACGGTCAGGCTGCCATGGGCAACCGCGCAGGCATCGATCATGACCGACTTGTTCATCACGATCGATCCGGTGCGCGCATTCATGATCACCTTCGCCAGCATTTCGCCCGGCACCACGCTCAAATTCTCCATGCGCGCCAGGAAAGAAACCCGCAAATTGCTGTCGCGCGGCGCCAGCACCCTGATCACCCGCCCGTTCTCCGCGTTGGCCGTACCCTCGCCGAAGGAGCGATTGACCGAGGTGACCACCCGGCTGGCGGTGGTGTAATCGGAGTCTTTCAGTTCCAGCGTAATGTAGTCGCCCTGCCCAAGACTGGTTTCGACAGCGCGTTCGACCGTTGCGCCATCGGTGATGCGGCCGACGCTCAGCTGGTTGACCTGGACGCTGGCGCCACCGGCCGATGCACCCACGCCGCCCACCATCAGGTTGCCTTGCGCCATGCCGTAAACCTGTCCGTCCGCGCCTTTCAGCGGCGTCATCACCAGCGTGCCGCCGCGCAGGCTCTTGGCGTTGCCGATGGACGAAACGGTCACGTCGATGGTCTGGCCGGGCTTGGCGAAGGGCGGCAGCACTGCCGTCACCGTCACCGCCGCCACGTTTTTCAGTTGCAGGCTGGTGCCGGCCGGCAGGTTCACGCCGAGCTGGCCCAACATGCTGATGATGCTTTGCACGGTAAAGGGCGTCTGCGTAGTCTGGTCGCCGCTGCCGTCCAGCCCGACCACGATGCCATAGCCGACCAACTGGTTGTTGCGCACGCCCTGAATGTTGGCCAGGTCCTTGATGCGGTCCGCCTGGACCGGCATGGCGAGCAGCGCGGCGGCGAGGAACGCCAGGGTTTTTGCGAATTTAGCCATTTTCAACCTCATCGCTCAGAACGGCAGCACCGACATGAAAAATTTTGTCATCCAGCCCATCGCCTGGGCGGAATCGATCTCACCCCGGCCCTTGAATTCGATTCGGGCATCGGCCACCTGGGTGGACAGCACGGTATTGGCCGACGTAATCACGACCGGGCTTACCACGCCGGAAAAGCGCACGTATTCGGTTCCTTCGTTGATGCCCATCTGCTTCTCGCCGCTGACCAGCAGGTTGCCGTTGGGCAGCACATCAACCACCGTCACGGTGATGGTGCCGGAAAAGGCGTTCTTCTGCGAACTGTCGCCCTTGCCCTCGAATTTTTGCGCGCCGCTGGCGCTGAGGCTGGTGCCGAGAGGCTTGATGGTCTGGCCCAGAATCATGGGTGCGGCGTCCATCGCCTGGGTTGCGCTGCTCGATTTCGCGCCGGTCGAACTCACGTTCTTGCTGGCGCTGGTGGTCTCGACGATGCTGATGGTGAGGATATCCCCGACGTTGCGGGCGCGGCGATCCTCGAACAGCGGATTGGCGTAGTTCGACCGGTAAATGGTACCGTTGGCGGCCGTGCGTTCCGGCACCGGCGTTGAACGGGCGCTCATCGGCTGGTGGACGTTGGTGGACGGCACGGTCGAACAGCCGGCCAACACAGCAATCGCCATCAAGCCGGCGCATATCCCAAATTTGTTCATGGCATTATTCCCTGCTCGCCCTCATTACATCTGCGTCAATTTCTGCAGCATCTGGTCGGAAGTCGTGATGGCCTTGGAGTTGATCTCGTAAGCGCGCTGCGCCTGGATCATATTCACCATTTCCTCCACCACGTTGACGTTGGAAGTCTCGACATAACCCTGATTCAACACCCCCAGGCCATTCGTTCCCGGCGTATTGGCCGATGGCGCTCCGGAAGCCGCCGTTTCCTGGAACAGATTCTCGCCGATGCTCTGCAACCCTGCCGGGTTGATGAAACCCGCCAACTGGATGCTGCCGATCTGGGTCGGCGCGCTCGATCCCGGCTGCGTCACCGACACTGTGCCATCCTTGGCGATGGTAACGGTCTGTGCGTTGGAAGGAATCGTCAGCGCGGGCTGTACCGGATAGCCGCTGGCAGTCACCACCTGCCCCTGGTTGTCGATCTGGAACGAACCGTCCCGGGTATAAGCCGTGGCACCGTCCGGCATCAATATCTGAAAAAAGCCCTTGCCGCTGATCGCCACATCCAGGTTGCTGCCCGTCTGCTGCATGTTGCCCTGGGTGAAAATCCGCTCCACCGCCACCGGGCGGACGCCGGTGCCGAGCTGCAGGCCGCTGGGCAACTGGGTCTGTTGCGAGGACTGCGCGCCGGGCTGGCGCAGCGTCTGGTAAAGCAGGTCCTCGAACACTGGGCGCGACCGCTTGAAACCGTTGGTGCTGACGTTCGCCAGGTTGTTGGAGATCACGTCGATATTGGTCTGCTGAGCATCCAGGCCGGTTTTCGCGATCCATAGTGAGCGAATCATGTCTGGTCAATCCTTATGCGTTCAGGTTCATAATCTGGGAGGACTTCTGCGAGTTGTTCTCCGCGCTTTGCAGCAGCTTCATCTGCATGTCGTACTGCCGCGCCAGGCCGATCATGCTGACCAGGGCATCCACCGCATTCACGTTACTGGTCTCTAGCGATTTCTGTGCCAGAACCACGTTGACATCCGCCGGGGCGGGCAGGCCGCTTTTCAGGCGAAACAGGCCATCGCCGCTCTTGACCAAATCCGCCTCCGGCGGATTGACCAGCTTCAACCGCCCGACCGCGGCCATGGTATTGGGCGTTTGCCCATTGGGCACGATCGAAACGGTGCCGTCCTTGGCAATCGTCACTTCCGCATCGGGGGGAACCGCCAACGGGCCGCCATCGCCCATCACGGTCAGTCCGTTGCGCGTCTGCAGCAAGCCATTGACGCCGACCAGCAAGCTGCCGTTGCGGGTATAGGCCTCGCTGCCGTCTGCCGCCTGGACGGCGATCCATCCCTTGCCCTGCACCGCCACATCCAGGTCACGGTCCGTGTTCTGGATTACGCCGGACGAAAGATCCGCTCCAACCGTCGAGTCCACCACGAATGCGCGAGTTTGCGCCCCATCACCCATCACCGGCAGGGCGCGAAATGCGCTGGCTTCGGCCTTATAGCCCACGGTGGAGACATTCGCCAGATTGTGCGACACCAACGCCTGCTGGTTCATGGTGTGCGCGGCGCCGCTCATCGCGACGTAGATCATGCGATCCATGTCATACGCTCCCGGTTGCTATCCAGATTACCTGAGGTTGACCAGGGTCTGTAACATCGCATCCTGAGTCTTGATGGACTGTGCGTTAGCCTGGTAAATCCGCTGTGCGGTAATCATCTTGACCAATTCGGCAGTCATGTCGACGTTGGAATCCTCGGTCGCCGAGGATTGCAGCACGCCCATCCCCGCCGTGCCCGGCAGGTTCACCAGTGCCTGGCCGGATGCCGACGTGAGCCCCCACTGGTTGCCACCCAGCGACACCAAGCCCTGCGGATTGGAGAAGCTGTAGAGCTGGATCTGCCCCAGCGGCCTATTCATGCCGTTGGAGTAGTGCCCCAGGATGACACCTTTTCCGTCGATGGCGTAGCTGGCCAGGCTGCCACTCATATTGCCGTTCTGGGTCGCCGCAGTGACCCCGAACGGGCCGCCATACTGGGTAGCGTTGGACAGATCCAGCTTGATAGGGCCGAAAGAACCCCCTAGCTGGGGATCAATCGCGGCGAGATTGATCTGGACGCTCGGCGTCGTGCCGGAAGTAGGCTTTCCTGCGGCATCGAATACCAGCGTGGTGAGGGGAGATGCCGTCGCAGCGCCTCCGACGGGGCTCAATGCCACGCCGTCCGTGCCGTATCCATCAATCGATAGGTGCACATCCCAGGAATTCGCCGCCGTTTTCACGAAATATAGTGTTGCGGTGTGGGATATCCCCTGGCTATCGTAAATGGACAGCGAAGTGGAATTGTTGTAGCTCGTGGGGTCCGGTGAAGTGGGCGTCGGCGCGACAGCATTGGGATCGGGGTCGGTCCAGGTTCCCGTTGGCACTGCCGCATTGGCGTTCAGGTTCATGGTGAGGCCCATGGCCGTAGTCGGGGTCGCGCTCATGTCTTGGGTATTGATCTGCAGGCCGGCGGTAACCGTGGATAGGTTTCCCGCCGTATCGTAAGCCAGCCCTTGCAACTGGTTGCCCGCGCTGGTAACGATATAGCCGTCCTTGTCCAGATGGAACTGGCCGTTGCGCGTGAAATTGGGGCTGGAACTCCCGGCCGGCGCAACGCCAAAGAAACCAGTGCCGTTGATAGCAATGTCCAGCGGGTTGTTGGTTACCGTGATGTTGCCTTGAGTGAACTGCTGCGCCACGGCCGACAACTGGGTGCCGATGCCCACTGGCGCCACCCCGGACCCCGCCAGCGAAGCGGCGAACACATCCCCGAACTGCGCCTGGGCGGCCTTGAATCCGGCCGTGCCCGAGTTGGCCACGTTGTTGCCGACCACATCCAAGTATTTGGAAGCCGCATCCAGCCCGCTCAATCCCTGTTGTAAGCTCATGATTTACTCCCTTCCTAAAATATCTGTTTAACCTTGGTCACATCGACACTGCCCAGCACATCGGTGTTCAGCATCACCCCCGTGGCACTCAGGGAAACACTATTCACCTCGCCGAGCGCCAAACTGTCCGCCGTCACCGTGGTGCCGCCCTGCTTTGCGCTCACCTCGAAAGTGTAGGCACCATTGGCTGCAATAGCGCCGCTGTCGGTCACCCCATCCCACTGGAACATGACGTTTCCCGCCTTCTGCGCGCCCATATCGACGCTATGCAACTTGTTCCCGGCCGCATCCTTGATCGTGACCACAGCCTGATCCACTGCCTGGCTTAGCGCGAAGCCACCTACAGCCGCGCCGTTTTGCAGTTGGATGCTCGATCCCGGCGCCAGTACGCTGCGGCCGATCATGGCGGCCGCCTGCAACGACTGGCTGGCCGAGAAAGATGTCGCCATCGCCTGCAATGCGGTATTCAACGACTCGATCCCGCTCACCGTGCTCAGCTGCGCCATCTGCGAGGTGATCTGCGCGTTGTCCAGGGGATTGAGCGGATCCTGGTTTTGCATCTGGGTGACGAGCAGCTTCAGGAAGCGATCCTGCGTTGCCTGAGGCGAATTGCTGGCCGCCGCACTGGTTGCGCTTGACGATGTCGCGCCGGTGACGCCTGCTGTCGTACTCATCTCGATCTCCTTGAATGAAGGGCTACTGGCCCAGCGTAAGCGTTTTCAACAGCAGTGTTTTCGCCGTGTTCATCATGTCCACGTTATTCTGGTAGGCGCGCGAGGCCGAGATCATGTTGACCATTTCCTCGACCACGTTGACATTGGGCATGGACACATAACCCTGGCTATCCGCCAAGGGATGCTTGGGGTCGTAGACGTGCTTCATCGGCGAGGGATCTTCGATCACGCCGTTCACCTTCACCCCCGAAATACCCGTGCCGCTGCCGCCGAGCGGCGCCGTCGAAAACACGACCTGCTTGGCGCGATAAGGCTGTCCGGTCGAACTAGTGGCGCTATCGGCATTGGCCAGGTTGCTTGCCACCACATTCAGGCGCTGCGACTGCGCCGCCATGCCCGAGCTCGCTATGTTGAATACGCTGGATAAGGACATTATTGGCTCTGTACCGCGGTCAGGACGTCTTTGTATTTGTTGCGCAGCATTTCCACCATGAATTCGTAATGGATGGCGTTATCGGCGAACTGCGCCCGCTCCGCGTCCATATCCACGGTGTTGCCATCGATGCTGGGCTGCGCGGCGGAACGGTAGAGCGCCTGCGCGCCCAGCGCGCCGCCTAAAGGCTGGATATGGCCGGATGATGTCGCGCTCAGGCCCAGCCTTCCGGTTTGCACACCCTGGGCGCGCTGCAACTCCTTGGCAAAATCGATATCTCTTGCCTTGTAGCTGGGCGTATCGGCATTGGCGATATTGGACGCGAGCACCTGCTGGCGGTACGCGCGCAAACTCAGCGCATCCTCCATGAATTTGAACTCGCTGTTTGTGCCGGTGACCATTTGCCATCCCCAATAGAATTCACGCAACAGGGAAATAGCACAAAGCATGCCAGGAAATTTCCAATCGCCGACATTGCGCCGGCGCGGCAAATTCAGGGAGACGGGAAAGAAGGGGAAGAACGGGCAGCGGCAAGAATTGCCGTGTGCGGCAAAATTGTCCCGGTTAATCGGCGGCAAAAACCCGGTTCCGGCCCGCTTCTTTTGCCTTGTAGAGCGCCTGGTCGGCGCGTGCGATCACGGAATCGGCCAATTCATCCCGCTGGCGGAGGGCAACCCCGGCGCTGAAGGTGATCAGCAGCTTCTCGTTTTTATATAGGAAAAATTTCTTGGTCAGCGCCCGCTGCAACCGCGCCATGGTCTTCACGCCGTCTTCGATGCCGGTTTCGGGAAGGATGATGACAAACTCCTCGCCGCCAAAACGGGCAATGATATCGGCGGGCCGAAGGGCATCTTTCACCACGCGCACCAGATGAATCAGCGCCTCGTCGCCGGTATCGTGGCCATAGGTATCGTTGAGGCGCTTAAAGTGATCGATATCGAGCAGACCTACGCAAACAGGTGTTTTCGAGCGCTCCGCGCGCGCGAATTCCCGCCCGAACGCATCGTCCATGCCGCGCCGGTTGAGGGTGCCGGTAAGATAATCCTCATGCACCAGACTGGTAGTCTTGTCGAGCTCGGACTCCAATTGCTTGACCTTGTTCTCGGCGGTCTCGACCCGCCTGCGCGTTTCCTCCATCTCGTCGCGCGAACGCTGCATATCGGCCTGCATGCCCTTGGTATCGCTCATCAGGCTGCCCAGAATCCGATTCAATTGATTGATGTCCTCGGTCTTGCTGATCTGATCGGAATAGTTTTCGATCTTTTTGTGATACTCGGACGTGCTGAAAGACATCTCGCCCAGCCGGTCGATGAATGACGTCACCATCTGCTTGAGGGTGGTTTTCGCTTCGTTCAGGCCCTGCTTGAGCGCTCCTTGCTTGTAAATCACCTCCTTGAAGCTGCGCTCAGCCTCGAAGATGATCCGCGGGTTCAATGGATGCGAAATGATTTCCTGAACGACGGCAATCTGGCCTTGCAACCATTGATCGTCCAGGGTCAACTCGCTGATGTTCTGCACCAACAATTTGAGCAGTTTCAGCAGCCCGTCCAGGATTACGGCATCGGATTCGCCGCGCAGTTCAAGCTTGATCCAGAACTGCTTGAGCGATTTTGACAGCTTGTCCAGCGCGACCACATTCTCCGCCGCGCGCACGGTGACCGACAGCGTGTTGGCCTCTCCCGCCAATTCGGGGAATTGCGATAGACGCGGCACGATCCCGATTTCCAGGGTCTGGGCCAGCATATCCCGCAACAGCTTGAAGTTTTCCGCGGAAACTGCGTCCGCGCTCGCCGCGAGCGCCTTAACCTCCCCGACCGGCGCCGAATCCGGTACGGCCGCCGCAACCTCCCCCCCCATCTCCACCGCCATCTGCGCCGGAGTCCCGGCCCAGGCGCCCACCAACGCGTGCAATTTTTTATACAGGGCGGCCGAGTCGGCGGAAAAATTGATCAAAACCCGCTCCAGGCTCTCTTTCTTTCTGGCGGCAGTCAGCCCGCTTTGCTTAAGTTCCCATTGTTTCAGCAGCTCCCGGATCAGTTCCGCCCATGAACCTTCGTCGTTCACCGGGCGCCCCAGCAAAACGGAAAAATCGGACTCGACCGCCCGCCAATCGCCAATGCCGATCGCTTTTTCGACACGAACCAGGGCGGGGCTCAGCGCAGGATTTTTCCTGGCCAGCTCCTGCAGGATCTTTTGCAATGCCCGGTCGGCGCCCTGGCTGTCGGAACCCGCGGGGCTGCCGGATATTTCGCCGTAAATCCTCTGGTAGTTCTCGGGAGTCGGCGGAATGCGCCTTGCGACGAGAAGCTTGAATGTCTCGCGCGCCAATTCGGTAGGATTGGTAGGTGCCGGCATATAGGGGAGGTCGTGGGAATCGTTTTGTGCTCCGCATCATTAATCCGGAGGCCGTCAAGCGATGATATCACCCGCCATAACCCGCTTCAATCGCCACCGCTTTTCAGGGTACAATTCAACCTCACGGCAACCACTTCATAGCCCCGATGGGAAACATCCCAGATCGATTCGCCCCCCGCATCGAACGTTTTTTCGCAGCGCTATGCCTGATTTTCGCCCTCGCCCCGGCAATGGCCGGCACCACGGGAATGCAGGATATCAGCGCCATCCGCAAGGCCGTGGAATCCCATGTCCGTCAAAACACCGCCGGCCTGCCCGGACAAATTGTGCTGACCGTGGGCGCAATCGACCCGCGCCTGCAACTTCCGGCCTGCAACTTGCCGGAAGTTTTCCTCCCCACCGGCAGCCGTCTCTGGGGCAACACCACTGTCGGCGTCCGCTGCTCCAGCGCCACCCCGTGGACCATTTATGTACCCGTCAGCGTCAAAATCATGGCGCAGATTGCCGTTGCAGCCCGTCCGCTCTCCGCCGGACAGACCATAGGCCAGGCCGATGTTCTGCTGCAGGACGGCGACCTGTCGCAACAGCCGTCCAGCGTAATCCTGGACCCCGCCCAGATCATCGGCAAGACACTGGTCGGCGGCGCCGCGTCGGGCCAGGCGTTCCGCTCCGACATGCTGCGCACGCCGCAAGTCATCCAGCAGGGGCAGACGGTCAAACTCATGGCAAAGGGCAATGGATTCCAGGTCAGCTCGGAAGGCAAGGCGCTTGCCAACGCCAACCTGGGCCAGGTCGTGCCGGTGCGCACCCAGAGCGGCCAAGTCATCAACGGCATCGCGCGGGAAAACGGCACCGTGGAAGTGAATTTTTGAAACAACCCATCATGAGGCGTTATGACCGCTAAGATCCTGGACGGCAAGGCGCTGTCCGAAAAAATCCTGCAACAAGTCAGGCAACGCGTGGAAGTGCGCCTGGCCGAAAGCAAACGCGCTCCGGCCTTGGCGGTGATCCTGGTCGGCGAAGAACCCGCCTCGGCGATTTACGTGCGCAACAAGCGACGCTCCTGCGAAACCGCCGGCGTGCGCTCGGTGTCCCACGATCTGCCCACAACGACGACCCAGGCCGAATTGCTGGCGCTGATCGACCGGCTCAACGACGACCCGGCAATCGACGGCGTCCTGGTGCAATTGCCTTTGCCCAAGCACATCGACCCGGAAACTGTCATCGAGCGCATCAATCCCGGCAAGGATGTGGACGGCTTTCACCCCTACAATATCGGCCGCTTGGCCCTGCGCATGCCGCTGCTGCGCCCCTGCACGCCGCGCGGCGTCATCACCCTGCTCAAGTCCAGCGGCGAAGAACTCAAGGGCAAGCACGCCGTGATCGTCGGCGCCTCCAACATCGTCGGACGCCCGATGGGCCTGGAGTTATTGCTGGCCGGCTGCACGGTTACCACCACCCATCGCTTCACCCGCGACTTGCCGGACTTCGTGCGGCAGGCTGAAATCCTGGTGGTGGCCGTAGGCAAACCGAAATTCATTCAGGGCAATTGGATAGGTGAAGGAGCAACCGTAATCGACGTCGGCATCAACCGCCTGCCGGACGGCAGCATCTGCGGTGACGTCGAATTCGATGTGGCGCGCCAGCGCGCCGCCTGGATCACGCCTGTGCCCGGCGGCGTCGGCCCGATGACGGTGGCCACCCTGCTGGAGAACACGCTGGACGCGGCGGAGAAGCACACCCCCTAAGGAAACGCCGATTTCGTCATTCCCGCTTTCGCGGGAATGACGAAATCGGAATAAATCAGCGTTTCCCTAACCCTCTCCCGCAAGCGGAACGAGGGCTCGCTTCGCGAGTTTCACGCTAAGCCGATCAGGGCGAGGCGTGCCAGCGCCGCAGCAGCCCGAGATCGACGTACTCCTGGCCGGCCGCTTCCGTGCCTAAATTCCGGAATGGCCGGCCGGGTTCTCCCAGATCGCTCAACACGGCGACCGCGCCCGTGAAGGCATGGCCCGTGGTATAGTCATTAACCGTCACCACCGTCCTTAGCCCGGCGCCGAGACTCGCTTTCAGTCCGTTTTCCGAGTCCTCCAGTGCAAGACAGCGGCCGGCATCGAGTTTCAGCTTGTCCAGCGCCCAAAAATAGATATCCGGTGCCGGCTTTTTCGCCGGAACGATATCGCCGGCCGCAATCACTTCGAACCACTCGCCCGGCTGTCCATTCAAGGCGTGACGCAGCAGCGCCGTGACATTTTCCGGCGTGGTCGTGGTCGCAATCGCCAACCGGATGCCGGCGGCCCTGGCTTCATCGAGCAGGCGTTTTACGCCGCTGCGCAACGGAATGCCGCCGCGCTCCAGCAATTCGACGTAATGCCGGGTTTTGGCTTTATGCAAGGCCACCACCAGATCGTCAAAATCCTTGGGCTTTACGAAATCCGGACAAAAGTTGTCGATGTAATGCCGAATGCGCTCCTTGCCGCCGGTCACTTGCAACAGCTTGCCATAAAGCGGCACGCCCCAGTCCCAATCAAGGCCGAATTCGCAAAAAGCCGCGTTGAATGCGAGCCTGTGGCCATCGCGTTCGGTGTCCGCCAACGTCCCGTCAACGTCGAAAATCAAGGCCTCCAACACCATTTCACCCCTTGCTTAAACTTGCGATAAGTCAAAATTTCTGCTATTAAAGCAGTTTTGCCAAAATGAGTAGAGCATCCATGTCCGCAGAATTACACAAGCAATTCACTCCCTACACTCCGAAAACGAATGAAGAGTACATGAACGCCAGCCAGCTCGGGCATTTTCGCAAAATTCTCGAGGACTGGAAAGCCGAGCTGAGCCAGGACATCGACCGCACCGTGCATACCATGCAGGACGAGGCCACGATCTTCGCCGACCCCAACGACCGCGCCAGCCAGGAATCGGACATGGCGCTGGAACTCCGGAACCGCGACCGCGAACGCAAGTTGATCAAGAAAATCGACGAGACCATTGCCAAGATCGAGTCGGAGGATTATGGCTATTGCGAAAGCTGCGGCGTGGAAATCGGCCTGAAGCGGCTGGAAGCCCGCCCCACCGCCACGCTCTGCATAGACTGCAAGACGCTAGATGAGTTGCGCGAAAAGCAAGTGGCCAAGTAAGTTGTCTGGTTCATCGAGAACCGCGTCCCGTCAGAACTCAAAGCGGGCTGGGAAATGCCGTTTTCCAGCCCGCTTTGATCAAAGCCCTCAACCAATTGATGCGGCGCGCTCGCCGTTATATTTATGCATGCCGATACCTTGCACAGCCAGTCCGAATTCCACCTTCAGATGAACGGATTGCTGTTCAGCTTGCTGACATGGCAGCAGCTGACCGAGTTCTGGGCAAGAGTAGACAGAAGCGCTGGCTGGTACCTGTATGCCGTCGGCGAAGCCGTGCCCACGCGTCCTGCCTCGCGGGAACAGGTGGACAGGTTTATTGCCGAGCTTGACGCGCTGCTCAGGCGCGACCACCATGAAAGCTACTGCGGCATCGTGTATGCGAACGATCTGAATAGCCCATCCTTCGTCAAGATTTACGATCCCAATCATCTCGGCTCATCCTGCGGCTCCGGCAAGAATCCACCACCGCCTCCAGGCTGGATCATGAGCCAAATTGCCCCGGTGGAACTGCATTTGAAATATACGCTGCCGGCGAACCGCAAGCGTTGGTGGCAAACCCTGTTTCATCCGGAATAAGCCCAAAAAAACAAACCCCCTAGGCCTGCGCCTAGGGGGTTTTGTTTTTAAGGTCGGGAAGTCTTAGGCTTCCGTTCCCTCGGGTTTCCTGGATACCGCGGGCGGCTCCATCAGTGCTTTCATGGAAAGGCGCAGCCGGCCCTTCTCGTCGGCTTCAAGCACCTTGACCCGCACCACCTGCCCCTCGGCCAAGTGGTCGGAAACGGCATTGACGCGCTCGTGGGCAATCTGGGAGATGTGCAACAAACCATCCTTGCCCGGCAGTACGCTGACGATAGCGCCGAAGTCCAGCAGTTTGATTACCTTGCCTTCGTAGGTCTTACCCACCTCGACTTCGGCGGTAATCTCCTCGATGCGCTTCTTGGCCAAATCACCGGCTTCGGAACTCAGGCAAGCGATGCTCACCGTGCCGTCTTCCGCGATATCGATGGTGGTACCGGTTTCCTCGGTCAACGCGCGAATCACCGCGCCGCCCTTGCCGATCACATCGCGGATTTTCTCCGGATTAATCTTGATGGTGATGATGCGCGGGGCGTAGGCGGACATTTCCTGGCGGGCGTGCGGCACCGCTTCGTGCATGATGCCGAGGATGTGCATGCGGCCTTCGCGCGCTTGGCTGAGCGCCGCTTGCATGATGTCCTTGGTGATGCCGAGGATCTTGATGTCCATCTGCAACGCGGTCACGCCACGATCCGTACCCGCCACCTTGAAATCCATATCGCCGAGGTGATCTTCGTCGCCCAGAATATCGGTCAGCACCGCGAAACGGTTGCCTTCCTTGATCAGGCCCATGGCGATGCCGGCGACATGCGCCTTCATCGGCACACCCGCATCCATCAGCGACAGGCAGCCGCCGCACACTGACGCCATCGAACTGGAGCCGTTGGATTCGGTAATTTCGGAAACCACACGCATGGTATAGCCAAACTCTTCCGCGCTCGGCAAAGCCGCAACCAACGCCCGCTTGGCCAAACGGCCGTGGCCGATTTCGCGGCGCTTCGGCGTGCCGACACGGCCGCACTCGCCCGTCGCATAGGGCGGGAAGTTGTAATGCAACAGGAAGCGGTCTTTGTACTCGCCCTGCAACGCGTCGATGATCTGTTCGTCGCGCCCGGTGCCCAGCGTGGCAACGACCAACGCCTGGGTTTCGCCGCGGGTGAACAGGACCGAACCGTGCACGCGCGGCAAAACGCCGGTACGAATGGTGATGGGGCGAACCGTGCGGGTATCGCGCCCGTCGATGCGGGGCTCGCCTTCGAGGATCTGGCTGCGCACGATCTTGGCTTCCAGGTTTTCGAAGATACCCTTGATCTGGTTGACGCGGGCGGTATCCATATCTTCGGTAATCAGCTCGCCGAGTACGGATTTACGGATGGCGTCGATTTTTGCGTAGCGATCCTGCTTTTGGCGAATCTTGTACGCTTCGTTCAGGTCGGCCTGAGCCGCCTGCGCGATCTTTTCCACCAACTCCTGATCCTGCTCCGGCGCCTTCCAGTCCCAGGGAGCGGAGGCGACTTCATCGGCCAACTCGTTGATCAGGTTGATTACCGCCTGCATTTCGTCATGGCCGAACACCACGGCACCCAGCATCACGTCTTCCGGCAGTTCCATGGCTTCGGACTCGACCATCAGCACGGCCTGCTCGGTGCCGGCCACGACCAGATTCAGCTGCGAAGTAGCGAGCTCGGTCGCGGTCGGGTTCAGCACATATTCACCGTTGGCATAGCCGACGCGGGCAGCGCCGATCGGGCCATTGAACGGTATGCCGGAAATCGCCAGCGCGGCAGAAGCGCCGATCAAGGCCGGGATATCGGCATCAACTTCGTTTTCCGAGGATACGACGGTAGCAACAATTTGCACGTCATTGTAGAAACCCTCGGGGAAAAGCGGACGCAACGGACGGTCGATCAGGCGCGAAGTCAGAATTTCCTTCTCGGAAGGACGGCCTTCGCGTTTGAAGAAGCCACCGGGGATTCTGCCGGCGGCATAGGTGCGTTCCTGGTAATCGACGGTCAGGGGAAAGAAATCCTGGCCCGGCTTGACACTTTTGGCGCCAACAACGGTAACCAGAACCACTGTATCGTCCAGGCTGACCATCACGGCACCGGATGCCTGACGCGCGATCTCGCCGGTTTCCAGCGTCAGCGTGTGACGTCCGTATGCAATACTTTTCTTGATAGGTTTCAAAACGTTATCCTCTATTTTAGACGCATTGATTATTTACGCAGACCGAGGCGCTCGATCAGGGCGCGATAACGGTCAGCGCTGTTGCGCTTCAAATAGTCCAACAGTTTGCGCCGCTTGCTGACCAGCTTGAGCAGACCACGACGGGAATGGTGGTCCTTGGCGTGGGTCTTGAAGTGGCCGGTGAGGTCATTGATGCGTGCGGTCCACAATGCGATCTGTACTTCGGACGAACCGGTATCACCCGCTGCCTTTTGATAATCCTGCACAATTTGTGCTTTTTGCGTGCTGTTAACTGACATTATTCTCTCCACAAATAAAACGCGTTATTTTACCTTGTATTATGTTCTCAAGCAATTACCGTACATTGTCGCAGCAAAACGAAACTCGATCATGCCGTGTTCTGCACTACCAACCGCCTCGGCGCAATCTTTCCGTCTGGCGCGACCTCACCAATTCCGATAAGCTCATGCTTCTCATCGTACAACACCATGACTCCGGCATTTTGCTGCTTGGGCAGCCAAATCGACTGCCCTTGCCGAAAATAATAGGCGCTTTCGCGATCCAGGCTGATTTTCGGGAATCCGCTCACCAGACAATCCGGAGGCAAAAGCCGCTGGTCGCAGTCTTCCGGAGTTAGCGCTTCAAGCTGCTCCAGCGTCAACGCTTGGCCGATCTCGAAACCGCCAGTACGCGTGCGCCGCAATGCCTGCATGAAGGCGCCGCATCCCAATGCCCGCCCCAGGTCTTCAGCCAATACGCGGATATAGGTGCCCTTGCTGCATTCCACTGTGACCGTCAGCTCATCCCCGCCGAAGGCATCCAGGGTAAAACTGTGTATCGTGACCTCGCGCGCCGCACGCTCGATTTCGACGCCGGCACGCGCATAGGTGTAAAGCGCCTTGCCCTGGAACTTGAGCGCCGAATACATGGGCGGCACCTGAGAAATCGGCCCGATGAAACGCTGCATCGCCTGCTTTACGGCTTCGAACGAAAGATTGACCGGAAAACGGCCGGTTACTTCGCCCTCGATATCGCCGGTGGACGTGGTCTGGCCCAGCCTAAAAACCGCTTGGTAGGTTTTATTGGCATCGAGCAGGAACTGCGAGAACTTGGTGGCCTCGCCGAAACAGATCGGCAGCAAGCCGGTTGCGATCGGGTCCAGATTGCCGGTATGCCCCGCCTTGGCCGCCTGATACAGTCTTTTGGCATGCTGCAGGGCGGCGTTCGACGAAATCCCGAATGGCTTATCCAACAGCAGGACGCCGCTGATCGGGCGTTTGATCCGTTTGAACTGCAATGGGCTAATCTTCTTGTTCTTGTCGATGCGCCTTGTCCTCGGAAACCGCCGCGTCGATCAATTGGGAAAGCTGCACTCCCCGCTCGACCGACGTGTCATAGATAAAGTGCAATTGCGGCATGATCCGAAGCTTCATCCGATGTGCCAGTTGCGAGCGCAAAAAACCGGCGGCGCGCTCCAGGCCGGCCTGGGCAAGCCGGGCCTGGCCAGTCGTGTTCATCGTAGTGAAATACACCCTGGCATGCGCATAATCCTGGGTTACCTCGACGCTGGTCAACGTCACCAAGCCGACGCGCGGATCCTTTACTTCCAGTTGAATCAGCTCCGCCAATTCACGCTGGATCTGCTCGGCAACCCGCCCCGTGCGTAGGAAAGCTTTACCCATGATAGTGGTGCCCGCTCTGCTCCATGGACGATCTAAAGACTGCGGGCGACTTCAACCATCTCGAACACCTCGATATGGTCGCCGATATTGAGATCGTTGAAACCCTTCAACGACAGTCCGCATTCGAAGCTGGATTTCACTTCTTTCACGTCGTCCTTAAAGCGCTTGAGTGAATCCAGTTCACCGGTATGGAGCACCACGTTATCGCGCAGCACGCGCACCATGGCGCCACGTTTTACCACGCCATCAAGCACATAGCAGCCGGCCACGGTACCCACCTTGGAGATGCGATAGACCTCGCGAACCTCGACCAGGCCAATCACGCTTTCCTTGCGCTCCGGCGCCAGCATGCCCGATAGCGCCGCCTTGACCTCATCTACGGCGTCGTAAATGATGTTGTAATAGCGCACATCGACCCCGGAAGCGCCGATCAACTTACGCGCGGTCGCATCGGCGCGGGTATTGAAACCGATCACCACAGCTTTGGAAGCCAGCGCCAGATTGATGTCCGATTCGGTGATCGCCCCGACCCCGCTGTGGATGATGTTGACCTTGACCTCTTCCGTGGACAGCTTTTGCAGGGCGTGGGCCAGCGCCTCGTAGGACCCCTGGACATCGGTCTTGATAATCAGCGGCAGAACCCTGACCTCGCCTTCGCCCATTTGATCGAACATGTTTTCCAACTTCGCCGCATGCTGTTTGGCCAGCTTGACGTCGCGGAACTTGCCTTGGCGGAACAATGCAATTTCGCGCGCCTTGCGCTCATCATTCAAGACAATGACATCTTCTCCGGCCATCGGCACTTCCGACAGCCCCTGGATTTCGACCGGAATAGAGGGGCCGGCCTCCTTGACCATTTCGCCACTCTCGTTGAGCATGGCCCGCACCCGGCCAAAAGCCCCGCCCGCAAGCAACATGTCGCCTTGCCTGAGCGTCCCTGATTGCACCAGGATAGTCGCCACCGGGCCGCGCCCCTTGTCCAGCCGGGCCTCGATCACCAAGCCTTTGGCCGGCACATCCTTCTGCGCCTTCAACTCCAGCACCTCGGCCTGCAGCAGCACGCCCTCCAGCAGATCGTCGATACCTTGGCCGGTCTTGGCGGACACCTCGACAAACATCGTGTCGCCGCCCCAATCCTCCGGCACAACGCCCTGGGCCACCAATTCCTGTTTGACACGCTCCGCATTAGCATCGGGTTTATCGATCTTGGTCATCGCCACCACAACCGGCACATTCGCCGCTTTGGCATGGTGCACGGCCTCGATCGTCTGCGGCATCACGCCGTCATCGGCAGCCACCACCAGGATCACCACGTCCGTCGCCTTGGCACCGCGAGCACGCATTGCCGTAAAGGCCTCGTGACCAGGCGTATCGAGAAAAGTCACCATCCCGCGCGGCGTCTCCACATGATAGGCGCCGATGTGCTGGGTAATGCCGCCCGCTTCGCCATGCGCCACGCGAGTGCGACGGATGTAGTCCAGCAACGAGGTTTTGCCGTGATCGACGTGCCCCATCACCGTCACCACCGGCGCACGCGGCTCCATATGCACTTCGTGCGCCTCTGTCTCCGCGAGATAGGCTTCAGGGCTGTCCAGCGCCGCAGGTTTGGCAACGTGGCCCATTTCCTCGACCAGGATCATCGCCGTTTCCTGATCCAGCACCTGGTTGATCGTCGCCATGGAACCCATCTTCATCATCACTTTGATGACAGCCGCTGCCTTTACCGCCATTTTTTGCGCGAGTTGTCCGACGGTAATGGTCTCTGGGATCAACACTTCGTGCACGATGGGTTCAGTCGGCATGGCAAAACCATGAGGCCCCTGATCTTCAGCCTTATGGTGGGATGCTTTGTCCTTGCGGCTGCGCCAGCCGCTTGCACCTGCGGTGTCGCCGCGCACCTTGATGCCGCGTTTTTTACCTGCAGCGTCAGCCCAAGTGGTTTCTTTCTTTGCCGCTTTCTTCTCGACCTTCTCGCCCGGCTTCGCGGCAGGCTTATGTAAAGTCCCCTCGGACAAGGCGGGTTCGGCTGTTTTTGCCGGCTGCTGTTCCAGAGTCTTGGCCTGCGCTTCGGCCTCAAGCGCCAGCTTGCGCTGCACGAGCTTTTCCTGCTTTTCCCGAAGTTCCGCACTCTGCCGCGCAAACAGCTCTGCCTGCTTGCGTTTCTCTTCTTCGCGCTTGGCAATTTCCGTATCGAGCAGGAGCCGCGGCTGAACTCTTCTGGGTGTTTCGGCTACCGCAGCCGGAATTGCCTCGGCCGTGGCTGCTTCCGGCACCACCTCAACGGGTACCATCTCAACCGGCGCTGCCTCGACAGGAGCCATTTCCGCCTGCACCGCTTCGACTTCGACCGGCATTTCGACGGAGATCGCTTCGGCCGGCTCCATTTCAGCGGCAGCCGCCTCGGCGGGGAGCGCCTCGGTCGCATCGCGCTTGACGAATACCCGTTTTTTCCGCACTTCGACCTGGATAGTGCGCGCCTTACCCGTGCTGTCCGATTTTTTTATTTCGGTGGTCTCGCGGCGCGTCAGCGTGATTTTCTTCTTGCTTTCCTGCGCCCCATGCGCCCGGCGCAAGTAATCCAGCAGCTGCGTTTTATCCTGCTCAGTCAGCGAATCATCGGCCACCGCTTTATTCACGCCCGCAGCCCTCAACTGTTCAAGCAACAGCGTCGCGGGCAAGCCCAGCTCGCTGGCAAATTGAGCTACGTTTATTTGTCCCATTTCGGTCTCCAATACATTCTGCTCACTATTGTCATGCAAACCACGGGGCGCGTGCCTTCATAATCAATTCTTTAGCGCGTTCGCCATCCATCTCAGTCATTTCCACCAGATCGTCAACCGCCAGATCGGCCAGATCGTCCATCGTCACGATTCCCTTGGATGCCAAGATACGGGCCGTTTGATCGTCCATACCCTCCATGGCCAACAATTCTTCCGAGGGAGCCTCGACTTTTTCTTCGCTGGCAATTGCCTCCGTCAACAACGCATTACGTGCACGGCTACGCAACTCATTGATCGTATCCTCGTCAAAAGATTCAATTTCCAGCATTTCAGAGATAGGCACATAAGCCACCTCTTCCAGCGTATTGAATCCTTCCTGCACAAGAATCTCCGCCACTTCCTCATCGACATCCAGCTTTTGCATGAACTGGGAAATGATCGCGGTGCTTTCTTCCTGATTCTTCTGCTCGGCTTCTTCCTCAGTCATGATATTCAGCGTCCAGCCAGTCAACTCGCTTGCCAAGCGCACATTCTGCCCAAGACGACCAATAGCCTGGGCCAGTTGATCCTCCTCCACCACGACATCCATGCTGTGCTTTTCTTCGTCGACCACGATGCTGCTGATTTCTGCCGGCGCCAGCGCGTTAATTACAAACTGGGCCGGGTCCGGCGACCACAAGATAATGTCCACCCGCTCGCCGGCAAGCTCCGAAGTGACGGCCTGCACGCGCGAACCGCGCATGCCGACGCAGGTTCCGATCGGATCGATACGCGGGTCATTCGATTTGACCGCGATTTTCGCCCGCATACCGGGATCTCTCGCCGCCGATTTGATTTCGAGCAAAACATCCTCGATTTCAGGCACTTCCAACTCAAATAGCTTGACCAAAAACTCAGGGGCGATGCGCGACAGAATCAGTTGCGGGCCGCGGCCGCCACGATCGACGCGGGTCAGAAACGCGCGGACGCGATCGCCCACCCGAAGATTCTCTTTTGGGATCATCTGCTCACGCGGCAATAACGCCTCAATCCGGCCTGATTCTATAATCGCGCTGCCCCGCTCCATACGCTTGATCGTCCCGGTAACCAGATATTCTTTGCGCGCCAGGAAATCGTTCAGGATTTGCTCGCGCTCCGCTTCGCGGATTTTCTGCAAAATGACCTGTTTGGCTGCCTGCGCGCCAATACGCCCGAATTCAACCGGTTCAAGAGGTTCCTCGACAAAACCATCCAATTCAATCTGGGTATCGCGCATCTGTGCGTCAGCCACCCCAATTTGGCGCTCGGGGAATTCGACGGCATCATCGGGAACCACGTGCCAGCGCCGAAAGGTGGAATATTCGCCGGTATCGCGGTCGACATCGACGCGCACATCCACTTCCTCATGAAACCGCTTTTTGGTTGCAGAAGCCAATGCCAATTCCAGTGCGGAGAAAATCACGTCTTTAGAGACGTTCTTCTCCCGCGACATCACATCTACGACCAACAAAATTTCACGACTCATACCACCTCCGGCTATATATTCGGGATCAAACGCGCCTTGTCGATATCGGCGATATTCAGTGACAAAGGCGCGCCATCAACATCCAATTCCAGCACACCGTTTTTAACATTAACCAACACGCCGGCATAATTCTTCCTGCCCGACAACGGTATGCGCAACTTAATCTGCACACGTTCCCCGCAAAAACGGACGAAATCCGCTTCCTTCTTTAAAATCCGATCCAATCCCGGGGAAGAAACCTCAAGCCGGTCATAATCGTAATCCATCTCGACCGCCAGCAAACGCGACAGATGATCACTCACAAAAGCGCAATCGTCGACGGAAATGCCGCCGGGCTTATCGATAAACAGCCGGAGGAATTTACCCCGCTGCGACACCTCGAGATCTACAAACTCGTACCCCAAACCGGTTACTGTGGACTCAAGCAAACCGTATAAATCCATATTCCCCGCCACAAATAAAAAATGGGCTGACAGCCCATATACGATTTCAACATTGTATCAAATAACCAGAATGATTGAAACATCAACCAGCTAGCAACAAAGAGATTCTGTCGCACTCCCGGCGGAACAAAAAAGGAAAGTGGCCGCCACCGAATAACGATTGCCGCTGAGACAAACAAAAAAAGCCCGGATACAAGCCGGGCTTTTTTTGTGCGGTTTACGTTTTACGTTGAGTTACAAACGACAAAGCCCTCGCGAGGAGGGCTTTGTTGTATAAGGAGCCTGGCGGTGACCTACTTTCACAT
>JAQTMN010000002.1 GCA_028714315.1 Sulfuricella sp.
CCTCGGCGGGGATGCTTTCGCGCGTGGCCCAGGGATGCTGCGGCGGCACGATCACCTGGAACGGCTCGTCGTAAAGCGCCCGTGTCTGGATGCCGGGAATATCGAAAGGCAGGGCGATGATGGCGGCATCCACCGTGCCGTATTTCAGGTAATCGGCCTGCAGGGCCGTCATGTTCTCCTCGATGTAGAGGGACATTTCCGGCACCGTCCGGCGCATCGAGGCGATCAATTCCGGCAGCAGGTAGGGGCCGATGGTGTGAATCACCCCGAGCCGGAACTCGCCGCTCAGCGGGTTCCTTCCGGTCTGCGCCACCATCTCCACTTTTCGCGTTTCCTCCAACACCCGGCGCGCCTGCGCGACCACCTGGTGGCCCAAGTCGGTCAGCGCGATATGGCTCTTGGCGCGGTCGATCAGCGTGACCTCAAGTTCGAGTTCCAGGTTCTGCAAGGCGATGCTCAAGGTCGGCTGGCTGACGTGGCAGCGCTCGGCCGCCCGGCTGACGGAGCCCTCGTCGGCGAAGGCGACCAGGTAGCGTAAGGCGGAAAGTTTCATGGTGTTGTCCCGTACGTTCCGCGGCGTGACGGAAATATCCGCCATAGCCGCAAGCTATACCGCGTATTAAAATAAATCATATTAAAATCATTGACTTGCAACATTGCAGGATACTACCATACAAACAAACAAGATAACACCATCCTAAAAGCTTTTTTCACTGACGAAGGAGAAGCACCATGTCGAACCATCGCATCCTTACGCTAACCTTTGCCGTGGCGGCCGCCGTAACCGCCACCGGCCCGGCCCAAGGCGCCATCGGCAACGAACCGATCCAGCCCGTCGCCGCCGCCAAGACCGGGAATCCGGCCCTGGCCGAGCTCGGCAAGAAACTCTATTTCGATACCCGCCTGTCCAAGTCCGGTTTCATCTCCTGCAACTCCTGCCACAACCTTTCCATGGGTGGCACCGACAATCTCAAGACCTCGATAGGGCACAACTGGAACAAGGGACCGATCAACGCGCCCACCGTCCTCAATTCGAGCATGAATGTGGCCCAGTTCTGGGATGGCCGGGCCAAGGATCTGAAGGCGCAGGCCGGCGGGCCGATCGCCAACCCCGGCGAGATGGCCTCGACGCACGAACTGGCGGTCGATGTGTTGCAGTCGATTCCGGGATACGTCAGCGAATTCAAGACCGTGTTCGGCTCCGACAAGGTGACGATCGACGAAGTGACCAAGGCCATTGCCGCCTTCGAGGAAACCCTGGTGACGCCAAATTCCCGTTTCGACAAATGGCTGAGGGGAGACAAGAAGGCCCTCAACGCCAGCGAGACTGCCGGCTACCGGCTGTTCAAGGACAGCGGCTGCGTGGCGTGCCACAACGGCCCGGCCGTAGGCGGCAATTCCTTCCAGAAAATGGGCGTGGTCGCACCCTACAAATCGTCCAGTCCGGCCGAAGGACGGGTGGCGGTCACCGGCAAGGATGCCGACCGCTTCAACTTCAAGGTGCCGACGTTGCGCAATGTGGAATTGACCTATCCCTATTTCCACGACGGCGAGGCGGCCACCCTCAGGGACGCGGTGGATACCATGGGGCGCCTGCAATTGGGCAAAAAATTCACGGATGGCGAAAATGCCCAGATCGTCGCCTTCCTGAAGACCCTGACCGGCGATCAGCCGTCGTTCAAGCTGCCGCTCCTGCCACCGTCTTCGGACACGACGCCGCATCCGCAGCCGTTCGGGAAATAACAACCCAGAGGGCCCTGTGGGTGCGAATTTATTCGCACCCACGGAACCACCCCGACGCGTTCCGATTTCCTGGACAAAACCCATAGGGTGGTCATGCCCGAGCTTCCTTCGTCGGCGCGGGAGGATGCCGAAACTCGCGTGCATGAATCTCCGCCAGGCGCAGATATTCCATCGCCAGCCCGGACCACTTCACCCGATTACGTTCCTCGCAATCCTTGAGATGCCAGGCGGTGATTTTCGCCCGCAGGGCCGCGCGATAACTTTCGTAGAAATGGATCAGCCTTTCCGGCGGATTGTCCCCGGTGGATTCGCGATAGACCTCGAAAAATGTTTGCCCCACCGCCGGCGCGCCCAAGCGCTCGCATTCCATGGCAAGAAAGGCCAGTTCGTCGGCACAGTCCAGGATGCGGAATTCGCGCTTGAACTCCAGACAATCGATGACCACCGGCTCCGGCCCGAGGCAGATGTGCTCGGGGCGAAGATCGCCGTGGGCCTCGATAACTCTTCCATCTCGCACGCGTTGATCAAACAGCGGAAAATCTTCCTTCAGAAACGCAAGCTGCGCCGAGACGATGGTGCGGACCAACCGTTGCGGCAGCTGATAGGCGGGATCAGCAAGTTCACGCAAATTGGCATTCACGTTTTGTTCGAACCGCTCCCGGTATGCCGGCCCGTTCGATTCCACCGGCGGCGATGCCCGGTAGAATCCGGCCAGCATCGCGGCGGCCCGCCGCACATCGGCGGTTTCGACGGTTCCCTGCCTGATCGCCTGGTCGAGCATCCGGTCCGACGGCAAACGGCGCATGCGAACCAGCCAGTCCACCGCCTCGCCCTCGCCGCCCAGAGACAGCGCGCCCGCGGAGTCCACGGCAAGCGGCAGGATTCCCTCGTAAATATTCGGGGCAAGACGGGAGTTCAGCGCGACTTCTTCCTCCGCATCCCGGCGCCGGGCCTCGACCGTAGTGAAATCGAGAAAGTCGTACCGCGCCGGCTTCTTCAGCTTGTAGGCATGGGCGTCGGTCAGGAACACCCAGGATATGTGGGTCTCGACCGCTTCGACCTGGCGGGGCCGATCCGGGTACACTTCCGGCCGCCGCAGGAACTGAAGTTTTCGATCGAGCGTGATATCGGTGCCGGCGTGCGCCACTGCGTGCCCCTGGTGTAAACGTAAAACTCGCGAAGCGAGACCTCGTCCCCCTCGCCCGCATACGATTCCGCATGGACTTCAGCCCATAGCGGATCGGAGTCCTTTAGGGCTTGCGGGAGAGGGTTAGGGGAGAGGGGAACGGTCATGGCGAATCGCTGTTTCATGATTCGGGGCGGCGATTCGCCATGACCGTTAACTCCTCTTCTCAATAAAGCACACCGCCTGGGCGGCGATCCCCTCGCCGCGCCCGGTGTAGCCCAATTTTTCGGTGGTGGTGGCCTTGACGTTGACGCAATCCGCCGCCACATCCAGATCGGCCGCGATATGGGTCACCATTTGCGGGATATGTGGCGCCATTTTCGGCGCCTGGGCGATGATGGTGGCATCCAGGTTGGCGACGCGATAGCCCTTGTCCTGCAGCAGGCGTGCCACCTCGCGCAGCAGCCGGCGGCTGTCGATGCCCTGGTAGCGCGGATCGGTGTCGGGAAAGTGGCGGCCGATGTCGCCCAGGGCCGCCGCGCCGAGCAGCGCGTCGCAGATGGCATGAAGCAGCACGTCGGCGTCGGAATGCCCGAGCAGGCCGCGTTCGTAGGGAATTTCCACGCCGCCGACGATCAGCTTGCGGCCTTCCACCAATTGATGAACATCGAAACCTTGTCCGACTCTCATGATTGATTTTCCTCCCGGATGGTTGTTCACCGCCGCGTTGCGGGCCGCTTCGGTCGGCCGAATGAATTCGGCCCTACAGGCGGCCCACGATCATTTCCGCGAGTTTGATGTCCTGCGGATAGGTGACCTTGAAATTGGTGATGTCGCCGGCGACCAGTTTGACCTGAAATCCCAGCTTTTCCACGGCCTGCGCCTCGTCGGTCACCGCGCCGTCCAGCAGCGACAGCGCGCGCTGCAACAGGCTGAAGCGGAACATCTGCGGCGTCTGCGCCTGCCATAGTCCGTCCCTCGGTTCGGTGCGCAGCACGCGATGGTCCGCGTCGGCGCGCTTCAATGTGTCGGCCACCGGCACCGCCAGCAGCCCGCCGAAGGGGTCCGCGCCGATCCCGGCGATCAGGCGGTCGAGCAGTTCGCCGCTCAGGCCGGGGCGGGCCGCATCGTGCACCAGCACCCAGTCCTCGAAGCCGATCTCGCCCTGGATCGCCGCCAGGCCGTTCTTCACCGATTCGAAGCGTTCCGCACCGCCGCAATAGAGCGGCACGAGCTTGTCGGAGAAAGCGCTCCAGTCGAACGATTGCCAGAGCAGGTCGTCCGGCGCCAGCACCACGTAAACGCGGGCGATCCCCGAATGCGCGCACAGTGCGGCGATGGCATAGTGAATCAGGGGCCGGCCAAGCACGGACAGATATTGCTTGGGCATTTCGCCGCCCATGCGCGAACCGGAACCGGCGGCGGGAATCAAAGCATAGTAATTTGGCATTATTTTTCCAACAGAGTTATTGTCAGTTGTGCGGCGGAGCCGCCCGTTTCTACTGATAACTGTCAACTGACAACTGACAACTGACAACTAAAAGGAGATTCCATGAAGCGAATACGCCCCGCCGCCGTCGCCGGTTCTTTCTACACCGGCCAGGCCGAACCGCTAGCCGAGGAAATCGCCTCCCTGCTGGCGGGCGTAGCGCAGCGCCTGGAAAAGCCGGGCATCCTGCCCAAGGCGGTTATTGTACCCCATGCCGGCTATATTTATTCCGGGCCGGTCGCCGCCGGCGCCTACGCGCTGCTGCGGCAGGGGCGGGACGTTTACCGCCGCGTCGTGCTGCTCGGCCCGGTGCACCGGGTGCCGGTGCGCGGGCTTGCCCTGCCCGATGCGGAAGGCTTCGCCACGCCGCTCGGCGTGGTGCCGCTCGATCTCGAAGCGATGGCCGGCCTCGCCGAACTGCCGCAGGTCGTGCGCTTCGACCAGGCCCATGCCTGGGAGCATTCGCTGGAAGTGCAGCTGCCCTTCCTGCAGACCGTGCTCAACGACTTCAAGCTGGTGCCGCTGGCGGTGGGCGACGCCACGCCGCAGGAGGTGGCGGAAGTGCTGGAACGCCTGTGGGGCGGGAGGGAAACGCTGATCGTGATCAGCTCCGACTTGTCCCATTTCCTGCCGTACCGCGAAGCGCAGCGCACCGACGGCGCCACAGCGCAGGCGATCCTCGCCCTGCGGGGGCCGCTCGATCACCAGCAGGCCTGCGGCGGCACGCCGGTCAACGGCCTGCTGGTGGCTGCCCGGAATCATCGCCTCCAGCCGCTCCTGCTCGACCTGCGCAATTCCGGCGACACCGCCGGGGACAAGAGCCGTGTCGTCGGCTACGCCGCCTTCGCCTTTACCGAGGAACCGACCTATGACCACTGAACGAGGGAAAATCCTGCTACCGATCGCCCGTTCCGCCATCTCGCAGGCGCTGGGCCGGCCCACCCCGGCGGACGAACAGGCGCCATGGCTCGGGGAACCCGGCGCGTGTTTCGTCACTCTGACCCAGAACGGCGATCTGCGCGGCTGCATCGGTAGCCTGGAAGCATGCCGCCCGCTGCTCGAAGACATCAAGGCCAACGCCGTTGCGGCGGCTTTCCGCGATCCGCGCTTTGCGCCGTTGACGCTGGCGGAGCTGGAATATACCGAGGTCGAGGTTTCCCTGCTGTCGCCGATGCAGCCGATGCGCTTCAGCGGCGAGAGCGACGCGCTCGCCCAACTGCGTCCGGGCATCGATGGCGTGTTGCTCGAATACGGCCGCTACCGCGGCACTTTTTTGCCGCAGGTATGGGAACAACTGCCGGAATGCGGCCTGTTCATGGCCCACCTCAAGCGCAAGGCCGGGCTGCCGGCGGATTTCTGGGCCGAGGGGGTCAAATTGTCTCGTTATACGGTGAAGAAATGGAAGGAGAGCTCGTAGCTTGTAGCGAGTGGCAGGTAGCTATTTTGTGCGGCTTCGCCGCGTGTTTTGCTACCAGCTACCAGCTACAAGCTACCAGCTAAAACATGAACGAAGAAACTTACCACCCCGCCCGCTGGTGGCACAAACTCAACGACGGCCGCATCCAGTGCGACCTGTGCCCGCGCGACTGCAAGCTGCGCGAAGGCCAGCGCGGCCTGTGTTTCGTGCGCATGGTCGAGGGCGACCGCATGGTGCTGACCACCTACGGCCGCTCGTCCGGCTTTTGCATCGACCCGATCGAGAAGAAACCGCTCAACCATTTCTACCCCGGTTCGAGCATCCTCTCGTTCGGCACGGCGGGCTGCAACCTGACCTGCAAATTCTGCCAGAACTGGGACATCAGCAAGGCGCGAGACATGGACCGCCTGATGGACCAGGCCTCGCCCGAAGCCATCGCCGATGCGGCGCAGCGGCATGGCTGCAAGAGCGTGGCCTTCACCTACAACGACCCGGTGGTCTTCGCCGAATACGCGATGGACACCGCCGATGCCTGCCGCGAGCGCGGCGTCAAGACCGTGGCGGTCACTGCCGGCTACATCCACGATCAGGCGCGGCGCGAGTTCTACGCCAAAATGGATGCCGCCAACGTCGATCTGAAAGGCTTCACCGACGATTTCTACTACAAGATTTGCGGCGCCCACCTCCAGCCGGTACTGGATACGCTGGTCTATCTGCGGCGCGAAACCGACGTGTGGTTCGAGATCACCACCCTGCTCATCCCCGGCCACAACGACAGCGACGAGGAACTCACCGCCCTGTCGCGCTGGGTGCGCAAGGAACTGGGGGACGACGTGCCGCTGCACTTCTCGGCCTTCCATTCCGACTACAAGATGATGGACGTGCCGCCCACCCCGGCGGCGACGCTGTCCCGCGCCCGCCGCATCGCGATGCGGGAAGGCCTGCGCTACGTCTACACCGGCAACGTGCACGACACCGAGGGCGACAGCACCTATTGCCCATCGTGCCGGAAGCCGCTCATCGTGCGCGACTGGTACCAGATCGAATCCTACCGCCTGACCGACGACGGCCACTGCCCGGACTGCGGCGCGGCGATAGCCGGCCGCTTCGAGAAATTCGCCGGCCAGTTCGGCGCGCGCCGCATTCCGGTGGTGCTGCAAGCCGGTAGTTAGGGCTCTATCGTTAACGTGCAGGATGCGCGTGTGGGTCAGGCTTCAGCCTGACTGTACGGCCGCGCCCTAAAGGGCACAAGAGCCGTACCCACAACAGATGCTGTTTCATGATTCGGGCGGCGATTCGCCATGACCGTTAGATAAGGAGTCACGCCATGAAACCTTCAGAATCCCCGAAACTGGTCAACATCCCGGCCGACGGCGTCAGCCTGGAAGGCATGCTGGACCTGCCGGACAATGCGTCAGGCGTCGTCCTGTTCGCCCATGGCAGCGGCAGCAGCCGCCTCAGCCCGCGCAACAACTACGTCGCCGGCGTGCTGCGCGGCGCCGGCCTGGGCACGCTGCTGATCGACCTGTTGACGCGGTCGGAAGACACCGACTATGCCACCCGCTTCGACATCCCGCTGCTGACCGGACGCCTGCTGGCCACGACCCGCTGGCTGAAGAGCCTGGAACGGATGCAATCCCTCGCCATCGGCTACTTCGGCGCCAGCACCGGCGCGGCGGCAGCCTTGCAGGCGGCGGCGGAAGACGGCGAAATCGCGGCCATCGTTTCCCGCGGCGGACGCCCCGACCTGGCGGGAGACGATGCGTTGCGCCAAGTCACGGCGCCCACCCTGTTGATCGTGGGCGGCGCCGACAGCGTGGTGATCGAGCTCAACCACTCAGCGTACGAACAGCTGAAATGCGAGAAAAAACTGGTGATCGTTCCAGGCGCCAGCCACCTGTTCGAGGAACCGGGCGCGCTGGAACAAGTAGCGGCCCATGCCGCAAGCTGGTTCGGCCAATACCTGGCGATACGCTGATTTATCCGTAGGTGCGAATTCATTCGCACAAAGTGCAAGCGCTGTGGGTACGGCTTGAGCCGTACATGTCAGGCTCAAGCCTGACCCACACCTCGAACGATGCCGATACGGTGGATGTGCGAATGAATTCGCACCTACATTGCCTTCCCGCTCAGAATCGCGATCACCTCACTGTCCTCCACCTGCGGGAAGTCCACGTAGAACTGGCCGACCGCCTGGAACCAAGCCGGCGTTTCCAGGCAGATCACCTCGTCGGCATGGCGCGCCACCGTTTCCAGCGTATCCGGCGGCGACACCGGCACGGCGCAGATCAGCTTCCCGGGGTTTTTCGCACGCAAGGCATGCAGCGCCGAGATCATGGTCGAGCCCGTCGCCAAACCGTCGTCGATGACGATCACGATGCGCCCGGCCGGATCGATCGGCGGCCGCACCGGGGTATATTCGGCGCGGCGGCGGCGCATGGTTTCCATTTGCGCCTCTTTTTCGGTTTCCAGGTACTCGGGCGTGGCGCCGGCTCGTGCCGCGTAGTCCGCGATGTACGTCCAGCCGCTTTCGTCCACCGAACCGACGGCGAATTCCGGGCTGGACGGCGCGCGCAGTTTTCTCACCAACACCACGTCCACTTCGCCGCCCAGCGCATCGGCAACGATCCTCGCCATCGGCACGGCGCCGCGCGGAATCGCCAATACCAGCGGATTTTTACCCTTGTATTCGGCAAGACGCTCCGCCAGGCGGAGAGCGGCTTCGTTGCGGTCGCGAAATGGCATTTTTGGCCCCTCAATCCCAATTAAATTTTAGTCATTGCCTCAAGGGTTTTCTTGACGTTGCGGCAACAATCATTAAAATGCCTGAATCCCTCCATAAGTAAAAATGATGCATCTCCACAAGATTTCACTTTACGGCGGACTTTTATTGCTTGCCGGCATGGCCTGGGCTGACGACAACGTTGCGCCCGCGCCGGAAATGCCGCGCCAGGGCGTGCTGTCGAGCTCGATCGGCAAGGCGCAGGACACGCTGGTTTATGCGCTGAGCCTGGTGGGAGTCAACTACAAGTTCGGCGGCAGTTCGCCGGAGACCGGCCTGGATTGCAGCGGCTTCGTCAGCCATGTGTTCAACCAGGCGGCCGGCCTGGTTCTGCCGCACAATGCCCGCGCCATCAGCATGTTCGGCCAGAAAATCGCGATTTCGGAATTGCAGCCCGGCGACCTGGTGTTCTTCAACACCATGCGCCATACCTATTCCCACGTCGGCATCTATCTCGGCGACAACAAATTCGTCCACGCCTCGGTCACCGGGCGCGGTGTCGAAGTGGTCAACATGAACGAGAGCTATTGGGTCAAGAGGTTCAACGGCGCACGCCGGATGGTCACGTCCCACCTGCCTTTTGCAGCTTCGAACGAATAAGCGGCAGCGCGGCTAGCGCCGCCTTTTCCCCTTCCATGATGGCCAGATGCTTCTGGTCGAACTCGGCGGCGCCGATCATACCCGTCTGCGGGCGGATCACCACGTCCGCCTCGGCCAGTTCGTAGCGCCCGATCGTCTGCCCCATGATGCTGAACGTTTGCAGCACGATGTCAATGCTGTCGTTCAACCGGTTGATTTTCGGCTTGGCCGAAATGTCCACGGCGATCACGACGTCCGCTCCCATGGCGCGCGCCGCCCTGACCGGCACCGGACTGACCAGCCCGCCGTCCACATACTCCCTGCCGCTGATCGTGACCGGCTGAAACACGCCGGGAACGCTGCTCGACGCGCGCACCGCCATGCCGACGTTGCCGCGGCGGAACGCCATCGCCTCGCCGCTCTGCAAATCGGTGGCGACGGCGGCAAACGGCTTGTTCAGCTTCTCGATGGCGCGGTTCTGCAGCGCCTTGTTGATGAAATTCTGCAGCATTTCGCCCTTGATGAATCCCCGGTCGGGCAAGGCCCAGTCGCCGACGCTGTCCTGCTCCAGCTGCATGGCGATTTTCTGCAACGCGAATCCGCCGTAGCCGCCGGCGTACAACGCCCCGACCACGCTGCCGGCGCTGGTACCCACCACGATGTCCGGCACAATGCGGTGCGCCTCCAGGGTCTTGATCACGCCGATATGGGCAAACCCGCGCGCCGCACCGCCGCCCAGCACCAGGGCGACTTTCGGTGGTTTTGGCGCGGGCTGGACCTGGGGAACGGGCACGCTCGTAGCCACCGGCGCCGTGGTGCAGCCGGAAAGAAAGAACAGTGCCGAAACGAGCGACACGGCGAATCGGGTAAACATAGATGGAGGGAGTCCGGAATCGAAGCCGCGATTGTAACGGATACGGCAGCGACGGGCATCACGGTGCTTGTTATGACCGTGAAAACCGTTTGCCGCAAAAAGGCGCAAAAAGCACAAAGCCGTGAGGACGAGGAGTGAGGATCGAAAGCCTGATTAGCCCCTCATTGCTCTTTTTGTGCTTTTTGCGCCTTTTCGCGGCCAATTTGTCTTTTGCGGCCTGCCAGGTCAATCAGGAACCGCCCGGCTCCATCTGCGATTGCAGGTAATTCTCCAGGCCGACCTTGCCGACCAGTTCGATCTGGGTTTCCAGGTAGTCGATATGCTCTTCGGTATCCTCCATCAGGTCGTCGAGCAGTTCGCGGCTGACGTAATCGCCGCACGATTCGCAATAGGCCACCGCTTCCTTGAGCAGGGCATGGTCTTCCATTTCCAGCCGGAGGTCGCAGTCGAGCATTTCCGGCACGTTCTCGCCGATCAGGAGCTTGAGCAGGTCCTGCAGGTTGGGCAGTCCTTCCAGGAACAGGATGCGCTCGATCAGGCGGTCGGCGTGCTTCATTTCCTCGATGGATTCGTGGTACTCGTGGTCGCCCAGCTTGCTCAGGCCCCAGTTCTTGTACATCCGCGCATGCAGGAAATACTGGTTGATCGCGGTCAGCTCGTAGACCAGGGCCTTGTTCAGGTAAGCCAGAACTTTGGTATCGCCTTTCATTTTTTTGTCCTTTCGGGAAAATCAGCTGGGAGAGCCGCTGCCCATCTGAGACTGGATATAGTTCTCCAGGCTGACCAGCTTGATCAGGCCCAGCTGCTGTTCCAGCCAGTGGGCATGATCTTCTTCGGTATCGTCGAGCATCTGCTCCAAGAGTTCCCGCGTGACGTAATCCTGCTGTGTTTCGCATTGCGCGATCACCGCCCGCAGTGCGTTCACCACCCCCATTTCCAGGGCGAGGTCGTTTTCCAGCATTTGGGGAACGTTGGCGCCGACCGTCAGGGGCGCCCGGCTCGCCAGGTCCGGTGTGCCCTCCAGGAACAGGATGCGGACGATCAGCTGGCGGGCGTGCTCCCGCTCGTCGTCCATCTCGTGGCGCACCCGGTCGTGGAGGCGGGAAAGGCCCCAGTTGCGGTACATTTCGGAGTGGATGAAATACTGGTCGTGGGCGGTCAGCTCTCCCGCCAACAGCTTGTTCAGCAACGGCAAAATCCCCTGATCGCCTTTCATTGCAGCCTCCCTGGTGATTAACAATAACCGTCGCAGTCAAACGGTGTCTGACTGGCAGTTCCTATTTCATCTTAGGCAACAGGCTGGCTTATAGCAAAGGCCGGGAGATGCCGCCATCAAAGCGCGGCGGCCAATTCGGCCCGGCCGCTGTTCGCACATCCCGCGAGACTTTCCTGCAATATCTTGTGAGCGCATTTCGCGCACTTGCCGCACTGCGACGCGACGCCGAGGTTCGCGCACAAATCGCGCATGCTGCACGCCCCGGCGCTCGCCGCTTCCCGTATCTGCCCGTCGGTCACGCCCTGGCACAAACATACGTACATGCTGTTTCCTTTCATAAAAATTGCGCGCTGTTTCAAGAATGAGATCAACACTCATTTCTGTTGACAGCCGATCATGGCAACTATAATATTGCGAACAGTTCTCATTTGCAAGATGACTCAAATAAAAATTTCGGTCTCTGCAAAAGAATGCATCGCAACCGTTTCGACCATTAAAAACAGTGAAAGGAAACAACAAATGTCCCGTTCCAAACATACGCTGACCACGCTTCTCGTTCCCGGTCTGCTGCTGCTCTCCGGCGCCGCCGCCGCCGTGGAATACCCGATCGGCACGCCGCAGCAAAAAAACGGCATGGAGCTGGCCGCGGTCTACCTGCAACCGGTCACCATGGAACCCGACGGCATGATGCGCAAGGCCGAAGAATCCGACGTGCACATGGAGGCGGACATCCATGCCCTGGCCAACAACCCGAACGGTTTCGACGAAGGCGCCTGGATCCCCTACCTGTCCATCAAGTACGAAGTCACCAAGCAGGGCAGCAGCGACAAAATCGCGGGCGATTTCATGCCGATGGTGGCCAACGATGGCCCGCACTATGGCGACAACATCAAGCTCAAGGGACCCGGCAAGTACACGGTCAAATACAAGATTTCCCCACCGGGCTCCGATCCGCACAGCCATTTCGGCCGCCACACCGACCGCCTGACCGGCGTGCGCCCCTGGTTCAAGCCGTTCGAGGTGGAATATGAATTCACCTACGTCGGCATCGGCAAAAAGGGTGGGTACTAAGCATGAAGAAGACGCCGATGAAACCCTTGGCCCTGGCCGCCGCGCTCCTGTTTGCCGCGGCACCGGCCTGCGCCGCCCCGTCCGAGGCGGAACTGGTGAAGCTGATCCAGAAGCTCAACCAGCGCCTCGACAATCTTGAAAAACGCAACGCCGAGCTGGAAAGCAAGGTGCAAGCCGCGGGCACGACAGCCAAGGCGCCTGCCGAGCTCGAAAAGCGCGTGCAGTCGCTGGAACTGGCCCAAGAACAGATCAGCAAGGGCCTGGAGAGCGACCAGATCAGCCAGTACGAGCCGGATATCACCGCGCGCCTCAAGGCGGTGGAAAACGATGCCCTCGACATGAAAAAGGCCGCCAAGAAGATCGACGCGCTGGACGGCCTAACGGCCGGAGCGAGCCTCACCACCGTGGCGCAGCGCCCCTACGGCCTGCCGGCAGGTACCGCGAATAACAACAGCCAGCTCAACTACCGCGCCGACATCACCGCCGAACTGCCGCTGGAGCCAGTCGGCGACATCGATCACAAGATCTTCGCCCATTTCCGCATCGGCCAGGGCTTGGGCCTGAACACACCGTTCGCCAGCCTGGGCGCCTTCGCCAGCGCGCCCAACGCGGTGGCGTTCCGCGCCAGCGGCGCCCCCCCCGACGATTCCACGGCGATCCTGGGCCAGGCCTGGTACCAAGCCGCCATCCCGCTGCCGTCCGGCGGCTATAAACCGCAGTCCCACGAAACCCTGGAACTCACCTTCGGCAAGATGGACATCTTCGGCTTCTTCGATCAGAACGCGGCAGCCGGGGACGAGTCCGTCCAGTTCCTCAATTCCGCTTTCGTGCACAACCCGCTGCTGGACGCGGGCGGACAGGTCGGCGTGGACGCCAACGGGTTCCAGCCGGGCTTCGTGGCCTCCTACTACAATTATGCGGACAAGCCGCAAACCTGGCGCCTGTCCCTCGGCGTGTTCGGCACCGGCCAGGGCGCCAATTACCAGCGCTTCTTCTCTTCGCCGCTGGTCATGGCCCAGGCCGAGACCTCGCTCAAGTTCGACGGCCTCACCGGCAATTACCGCGCCTATGCCTGGCATCAGGGCCAGGGCGCCGAACTCGGCGGCACCCTCGCCGCCCAGCGCGGCTGGGGCGTCTCCGCCGACCAGCGGGTGGGCGACGGGGTGACCCTGTTCGGGCGCTACGGCCAGATGACCAAAGGCAGCGTGCCCTTCGACCGGACGCTCACCCTGGGTGCCGAGCTCAACGGCTCTTACTGGGGCCGGGGCGGCGACGCGATCGGCCTGGCCGGCGGCTGGCTGCGGTCGAGCAGCGATTACCGCGCAGCCGGCGGCACCCTGGATCTGCTGGGCGACGACGACGGCACCCCGGCTACTGCGGGCGACAACGTCGCCTTCACGCCGGACGGCGCAGAGCGGGTGGCGGAAATCTACTACCGCTACAGCATCACCAAGCAGTTCGAAATCTCGCCCGACTTCCAGTACATCTCGCGCATGGGCGCCAACCCCGGCGCCGGCAGCGTCAAGGTATTGGGCTTGCGGGCGCAGCTGGCGTATTGATCGAAACACATCATCGCTTCGGTATCCTGCCGCCCTTCATGGGCGGCTTTTTTTTGGGTCGGGGCACGGGTGCCCTACCTACGATTTTATTGATAATAATTCGCATTCATGATAAATTCCCAAGCGTGTCCTTTCTGAAAAAGTGCAAAACATGAAAATATTCGTCTGGCTTGGCAACAGCGCCGCGCGGATCGCCCCGATTCCGCTGTTGGCGCTTGGCATGCTGCTTCCCTTTCCCGCCGGTGCGGAGGATTTGATCACGTTTCAGCTGACCGTGAAAAACGGCTATTTCCACCCTGAAACCATCGAGGTTCCCAGCGGCAGGAAATTCAAGATTGTCGTCAAGAACGAGGGCTCCGGCCCCGAGGAATTCGAAAGCATCGAGCTGCGCAAGGAAACCGTGCTCGCCCCCGGCGTCACTCGCGCCGTGGTGTTCGCGCCGATGAAGCCCGGCACTTACAAGTTCTTCGGCGAGTTTCACCCGAACACCGCCAAGGGCCAGATCGTCGTCAAGTAGGAGAAAAATAGTGGGCAATACGCTGTTCATCGTCTGGCGCGAAAGCGTCGAGGGTATCCTGGTGGTGGGCATTCTCTACGCCTGGCTCAAGGCTCATCCCGAAGGCGCGCGCGGCATGCGCTACCTGTGGGGCGGCGTGGCCGGCGGCTTGGCGCTGGCGGGGCTGCTCGGGCTCGCCATGATGGGGGTTTACAGCAGCCTGGACGGCGAAGCGCTGGATTACTTTCAGCTCGGCATGATGCTGGTTGCCGCCGCGCTGATCACCCAGATGGTGTTCTGGATGCGCAAGCACGGCCGCGGCCTGAAGAAAGAACTCGAGAGCGGCCTGGAACGCGCGGCGGGCGACGCCAGCTGGACCGGGGTGGCGGTCATCGCCGCGCTCGCGGTCGGGCGCGAGGGCGCGGAAACCGTGATTTTCCTTTGGGGCACCGGGATCGAGCAGCACGGCATGGCGTTCGCCCAATTCCTCGGCGCCGCCGCGCTGGGCTTCGCCCTCGCCCTCGTCACCTTCTGGCTGCTGGCGAACGGCGGGCGCTATATCTCGTGGAAGAATTTTTTCCGCATCAGCGAAACCCTGCTGCTGCTGCTCGCCGCCGGGATGCTGGTGGGCGGGGTGGAACGGATGATCGGCTACGGCTGGCTGCCGGCGCTGGCCGACCCGGTGTGGGACAGCTCCTTCCTGCTCGACGACAGCGCCTCGGTCGGCAATCTGCTCGCCACCCTCACCGGCTACCGCGCCCACCCGGCGCTGACGCTGGTGCTGGTGTACGGCGCCTATTGGGCGCTGGTGCTGGGGTGGGCGAGGAAAGGCAAAAGCTTGTAGGTGCGAATTCATTTGCACATCCGGTTGGCCGAATAAATTCGGCCCTACACCATCGACGTTTGTCCGCGTTCGGCGGTTAATCCGGAATTGAATTTACGATCATGAAAATGGAACAACCGATAATTTTCCACCCCATGCTGCAGCGTCCGGCCACGGCCTTGCAGCGCGTCGGCGACGCCATGCGGCGCCATCGCCGGACCATCGTCGGCATCCAGTGGGCGGTGGTGGCGTTCTACCTGGCGCTGGTCACGGTGCCGGCGTTCCTGCCCTTGCCGGGGACCGGTTCCAGCGTGCTGAACAATCTCACCCTGCTCGCCCAGTTCATGTTCTGGGGCATCTGGTGGCCGTTCGTGATCATTTCCACTCTCACCCTGGGCCGGGTGTGGTGCGGCGTGTTCTGCCCGGAAGGCTCGCTCACCGAACTCGCCAGCCGCCACGGCCTGGGCCGCCCAGTGCCGCGCTGGCTGAAGTGGGGCGGCTGGCCGTTCGCCGCTTTCGTCATCACCACCGTCTACGGCCAGCTGGTCAGCGTGTACGAATACCCCAAGGCGGTGCTGCTGGTGCTGGGCGGCTCCACCGTCGCCGCCGTCGCGGTCGGCTTCGTTTACGGCAAGGGCAAGCGCGTCTGGTGCCGCCACCTGTGCCCGGTTTCCGGCGTGTTCGCCCTCCTCTCCCGCCTCGCCCCGCTGCATTTCCGGGTCGATCGCGAAAAATGGGACGTCGCTGCGCATTCCCACCTGGTGCCGGTGGACTGCGCTCCGCTGCTCGATATGCGGCGCATGAAAGGCGGCTCGCAATGCCACATGTGCGGCCGTTGCAGCGGGCACCGCGAAGCGGTTGCGCTCACCTCGCGCCTGCCCGGCTCGGAGGTCGTCAACCTGAAACCCGCCGAAGCGGGCGCGTGGGAAGCGCGCCTCTTGGTGTTCGGCATCATCGGCACGGCGGTGGGCGCGTTCCAGTGGTCGTCCTCGCCCTGGTTCGTGGCGATCAAGACCGGTGTCGCCGAATGGCTGATCGACCACGATTCCTTCGCCCTGCTGCAGGACAACGCGCCGTGGTGGCTGCTCACCCATTACCCCGAAGCCAACGATGTGTTCACCTGGCTCGACGGCCTCGGCGTGGTCGCCTACATCGGCGCCATGGCCCTGGCGCTCGGCGGCTGGATCACCCTCTGGCTGCGCCTCGCCGGCGCCGCGCTGCCGGGCGGCGCCAAACAGAACGCGCGCTGGCTCGCCTACGCGCTGATCCCGATGGGCGGCCTGGGCGTGTTCCTCGGCCTGTCCTCGCTCACCGTCACCCTGCTCAAGGCGGAAGGCATCGTCATGCCCTGGCTGCCCGAAGTGCGCGGCGTGCTGCTGGGCCTGGCCGCGCTGTGGAGCATGGCGCTAGCCGCCGGCATGCTGCGCCGCCTGTCCTGTTCCCTGCCGCGCCGGCTGTTCGCCGCCCTGGCCGTGGCGGCCGGCGTGGCCGGCGTGATCGCGCCGTGGCTGTTCCTGTTTTATGTTTGGTAAGACGGAAGAAACGGCAGCCGCAACATGAATCTAAAAACCTCATTTGAACCACGGGGAACAAGGGGCGCACGGGGAACAACGTGGGATTGAATTTAACCTTCGTCACCCAATAGGTGAATGAACAAAACACGCAACAAATTGATTTTATCCCCGTGTTCCCCGTGAGCCCCATGGTTATAGGATGAATCAACACCCCTGAAATCCCCGGATTAAACCCTCGCCAGCCAGGTAGCCGCCGAACGTTCCAGCGCACCCAGCCAGCCGAAAAATATTTCTTTTTTGGAGACTGGATGCATGAAAGTTTTACGCAAGCGGACCCTGGCCGCGCTGATCGCGGCGATCTGCCAGCAAACCGGCGCCTTGGCGGCGACCGAACAAACCCTCCCCGATGTCATCGCCACCACCCAGCGCGACGCTCTCGACGAGCGCAAGGACGCCAACGCGCAAAAAATCGTTTATGACCGGAAGGAGTTGGAACGCTACAACGAAATGACCGTCGGTGACGTTTTGCGCAAGCTCCCCGGCGTCGTGTTCGGCGGCGGGCCGGGCGAAACCAAGGACGTGAGCCTGCGGGGGCTGGACAAGGGCTACACCCAGGTGCTCATCAACGGCGGGCGCACTCTCGGCGGCGGGGCCGAACGGGCGATGGAAATGGACGTGCTGCCGGCGGACCTAATCGAGCGCATCGAGATCATCCGCAATCCGACAGCCGACCAGAGCGTGGACGGCATCGGCGGCACCATCAACATCGTGCTGCGGGAAATTCCCGCGCGTGCCGGCGGCTCGTTCCGCGCTGGGATCAACCAGATCGAAGGGGTTGCCAGACCCCAGCTGTCCGCCAATTACAGCAACGGCGCCGGGGATTTTTCCTATCTGCTCAACGGATCGGCGGTGGAATCCTCCCAGGTGCAGGCCAAGCACAAGGACAACCAGGGGTTTACCGCCGGCGGCGCCCGCAGCAAGTGGGAACTGGAGGATGAAAACAAGCAGACCGGCGTTCGCGAACTGAGCTTCGCGCCGCGCCTGCGCTGGAACCTCGGCGGGGGCGATACGCTCTTGCTGGAGCCGCTGCTGCTGAAACAGGAACAGCACACCGATACGCGCAACGACAAGTCCAAGTACGCCACCCCGGCCACCGGCACGGGCCTGGCGGGCAACGGCTTCACCACCACATCGGAAGACAAGGAAAAGGAAGTCTACCGCCTGCAGGGCGAATGGCTGCGGCACTTGCCGCTGGGCGAGCTACAAGTCCGCTTGTCGGCCCAGCAAGCCACTGAGAGCAAGGATCAACTCCAGCAGGAATACAGCGCCGCCAATGCGCTGACCAAGACCACCATCGCGCCGGGCAGCAAGGAGGACCGGGAAAGCGCCCTGGCCGCCAAGTGGTCCGCTGCCCTCGGCGGCCACCTGCTGGGGGTGGGGGCGGAGACCTCCTGGCGCGACCGGGAGGATTCCAAGACCACGACCGAGAACGGCAAAGCCAAGGCATCCAGCCTCGGCGACAAATTCAACATCTCGGAGAAGCGGCTCGTGCTCTGGGTTCAGGACGAATGGCACCTGAATCCGGAGCACGTCCTGACCCCTGGCCTGCACCGCGAGGAGATCACCACCCAGTCCGTCGATGGCGCCGGGGCGGAGCGCGACGGCACCATCCAGTTCCTTGCCCCGAGCCTGCACTATCTGTGGCAGGTCACCCCGGCCACCAACTTCCGGGCGAGCGTGGCGAAGTCGGTGCGCCCTCCCAAGTTCGACGACCTGAGCAACGTGGTGATCGCCGCCACCGGCGCCAACTCCAGCACCAACGCGGACAAGAGCGGCAATGCCGATCTCCGGCCGGAGTCCGCCATCGGCTACGAAATCGGGGTGGAACATTTCCTGCCCAACCGGGCCGGCCTGGTCGCGGTCAACCTGTTCCAGCGCGACATCGAGGACATGGTGCAGAAAACCACCACGCTGGAGAGCAACGGCCGCTGGGTGGAGCGTCCCTACAATGCCGGCGATGGCCGCATCTGGGGCGTGGAAATGGATTTCAGGGTCGCCATGGATACATTCGGCGCGCCGGGGCTGACGCTCCTCGGCAATCATTCCCTGCTGCACTCCAGCATCACCAACGCCAACGGCGTCACCGCCAAGGTCAAGAACCAGCCCGGCTACGTCTCCAACCTGGGCTTCGACTACGACCTCCGTTCATGGGGCATCACCTTCGGCGCGAACTACAACGTCCGCGGGGAACTGCTGCAGGAGGATAGCGCCACCAAGCACCAGACGGAAGCCACCACCGAGCGGCTGGATGTTTTCGTCGCCAAGCGGCTCGACCGGAATTTCACCCTCCGACTGTCCGCCAGCAACGCCCTGGACGGCGCCAAGGACAAGGAAACCCTGGAGTATTACAGCCCCGGCGCCCTCAAGACGGCGACACGGGAATACACCAAATCGGCTCCGGTCTACTACCTGACCCTGGAAGGAAAATGGTGATGGGAACCCCGCCGGCGGACGGCGATTACCTGACCGACCTCGAATACACCGGCCACTTCTACCCGTTCCTGGCGCCGGCGCGGCTGGCCTACGCCGCCGCCATCAACGGCCATCGGGCGCCGTCGCTGGAGCGCTTCACCTGGTGCGAGCTGGGCTGCGGCAAAGGCATCACCGCGCTGCTCCTGGCCGCGCTCCATCCCGGCGGCGAATTCATCGCCTGCGACCTCAACCCGCACCATATCGAATACGGCGAATCGCTGCGCCGCGCCGCCGGGGTGGAAAATCTCCGGTTCCACGCCAAAAGCATCGGACAAATGCTGGACGACGACCTGCCGCCCTGCGACTTCATCGTCATGCATGGGCTGTACAGCTGGGTGCCCGCGCCGGTCAGGGACGAGATCCACGCCTTCCTGCGCCGGTTCCTCAAGCCCGGCGGGCTGGTCCTGGCGAGCTACAACGCGCTGCCCGGCTGGGCGCCGTTGCAGCCCCTGCGCCAGATGATGCGCACGCTCGCTGCGGCCCAATCGGGCGATTCGGCGCAAAAAGTCCGCGGCGCGTTCGACCGGCTCAAGCGGCTGGCGGAAGGCGGCGCCGGCTATTTTCGGGACGTGCCGGCGGCGGCTGCGCACCTGGACGAAATGGCACAGCGGGACGTTCGCTACCTGGCCCATGAATATCTCACGCCTTGCAATACGCCGTTCCACTTCGCCGAAGTGGCGCAGGCGATGGCCGGGGCGGGCCTCGCATATGCCGGCAGCGCGACGCCCCGGCACAACTACCTCGAGCTGATGGCCCCGCCCGAATTCGACGGCCTGCTGGCGGCGGCCGGCTCGCGGGTGGAACTCGAAACGCTGCGGGATTTCCTCGTCAACACGCGCTTTCGGCGCGACATTTACATTGCCGCGCCGGCCGCGGACGGCGCGGCGCCGGACCTGTCGGGGCTTGCCTTCTGCCTGACCGGTGTGCCCGGCCGGCTGCCGCTCAAGGCCGGCGACGAGAGCCCCGTTCTCTTCGACATCGAGCCCGAAGCCCAGGCCGTGGCAGCCATTCATGCCCTGCTGGAACGCGGGCCGGCCAGCGCCCTCCAGATCCATCATGCGGCCGGCAAGGCGACGGCAGAAGAATCGTCGGTCCTGATCCAGAAACTGGTGGTGGCCGGCCATCTCGATCCCTGCCCGCCCGCGGCGCCGGCAGTGGGCTGGCCGCGGGTCAATGCCATCCTGGTGGAAACCGCGCTACGGGAACGCCTGCCGAACATCCCCCTTGCCTGCCCTGGCATGGGCAACGCCGTTTACACCGAAACCCTGCATGCCGCCGCCGTCGAGGCGGCGCTCGCCCATGCCGATCCCGCTACGGCGGCCGAACAGGTCCTAGCCCGGCTGCGGAACCTGGGGCACGCGGTGCAGCGGGCGTCGGCATCGGGCGCCTCGGAGGCGGTGGATCAGGGCGAAATCGCGGACTACGTCACGGACCTCTGGCATGTCCTGCGCAATGTCCCCAGCGACGGTGCGCAGCTCATGCGTCTGTATGGGTTCATGTCGTGAACCTGAAAAAAGCAGTCAACCGTAAAGGAACGCTAATGAATTCCAAAACCCGCGGAAACGTAGGAGCGTCCTCCCGGCCGCGATGCGGTATTCGCGGCCGGGAGGACGCTCCTACATTGCGGCTAATCAGGAATTTTTTCGAAGACGGAAACCCATGAAACTCAATCTCAAAGCCCGCGACTGGCACAACTGGGTATCGGTCATCCTGGTCGTCCCCATGCTGCTGGTGGGAATGACCGCGCTGTTCCTCGCCCACAAGAAGGCGCTGGGGCTTGGTGAAATCGACATCACCGGCGCCGCCGGCTGGCTGCCGGGCTATGGCCAGACGCCCGTGAAGCAGCCCAAAGCAGAAGTGCGCGCCAGCCTGGCGCTGCCCGACGGCAGCCGGTGGATCGGCACCCAGAACGGCCTTTACCGGGTCGCCGATGGCGCTTCGAGCGCGGCCGTTGAGCTGGGACAAACCCAGGTCAATGCCCTGGTAGCCGCCCCTTGGGGCATCGTCGCGGCGGCCAAAAACGGCGTCTGGGTGCTGGGGCGAGACGGCTGGCGCAAAGCCCGCCCGGGCGAAGCCTGGAACGCCAGCCTCGAACCCGACGGCGGCGTGGCGGTGGCGATCAAGGACCAGGGACTGGTGGTGAGCCGCAACGGCGCCAAGTGGCAACCCGAGGCCAGCGTGCGGCAAGCGCTGGCGCACCTGTCCGCGGAAACAAAAGGCGCCGAGCGCGTCACCCTGGGCAGGCTGGTGATGGACCTGCACACCGGCAAGGCGCTCTTCGGCAAGGCGGCGGAATGGATCTGGATCGACCTGCTCGGCGCGACTTGGGTCTTTCTCGGTTTCACCGGCCTTTATCTGTGGTGGCGCAGCCAGGCCAAACGCCGCGATGCGGCGCGGGGACGATTGATGGCGGAGGCGGCCCATGGCTGAATTCCTGACTCCATTCCTTGCCGGGCTGTCCGTGTTCGCCCTGCTGGCGGCCTGCGGCGTGTTCTGCCATGGCCTGTTCGCCCGCGCCCAGATGGCGCGTTTCCGGCGTGCAGCGCCCGATAAAACAGAGTTAACGTGAAACTCGCGAAACAGGATGCGATCTGTGGGTCGGGCTTTCTCGCCCGTGCGGGCAGCAGCCCTCACCCTAACCCTCTCCCGCCTGCGGGAGAGGGAACGATTGCCCTCTCTCCCTCTGGGAGAGAGTTGGAGAGAGGGTTGGCTGCCGCTCGCGGCGGGGACACTCCTTGCGGGGGCGGCCTGACTGTATGGCCGAAGCCGTACCCACAACGGACGCTGTTTCATGCTTCGGGGACGACGATTCGCCATGACCGCTAACACGCATACGCAAACCTACGCCAACGGGCCGCCTATTTCTCTGGCCGGCTTGCTGGGCATCGTCGGGCTGCATATCGCCGCGGCCGCCGCGCTGCTATCCACGGACGGCGCCAGACGTCTGCCGCAGACCCCAGCGCTGATGGTGCGCCTCATCCAGCCGTCGCCGACGCCGCCGACCACCAGGCAGCCGGCCAAACCGCCGGCTCAGCCGAGAAGACACGAACCCGTTCCCGAGCCGCGGCCGCCAGTGCAAACCACCTCGTCCGCCGCCCCCGCCGAGGCGGTCGAGATGCCCGTCGCCAAGGCGGCGCCGTCCGCGCCCGAGCTATCCGCCGCCAGGCCGATGCGGCCCTCGGCTGCGGAACACCCCGCACCAGCCGTGACGGAGCCCAGTTTTAACGCGGATTACCTGCTCAATCCGGCGCCGGTTTACCCGGCCATGTCGCGGCGTCTGGGCGAATCGGGGAAAACCCTGCTGCGGGTTTTCGTCGAGCCCGACGGCAGGCCAAGCCAGATCGAGATCAAGGCCGGCAGCGGTTTCGCCCGGCTCGACCAGGCGGCGGCGGATGCCGTCCGGCGCTGGAAGTTCGTGCCGGCCCGCCACGGCGACGACGCCATCGGCATGTGGGTGCTGGTTCCCATTGTGTTCAATTTGAGAGGCTGATATGGAACAAACGCTGGGCTTCGCCCATTTCCTGACGCACGCCGACGGCGTGGCCCGCTTCATCCTGGGCGTGATGCTGATCATGTCCGCCGGCACCTGGTACCTGATCGCCACCAAAGGCGCGCACCTGTTCCGCATGCGCCGGAAAAGCCGGTCCTTCCTCGACGCCTTCTGGGAAGCTTCCAACCTCGAAGCCGTCGCCGGGCGCATCCGCGAAACCGGCGCCACCGACCCGTTTTCGCACCTGCTGCACCACGGCTTCACCGCCATCGAGCAGCACGGCCGCTGCAAGAACGGCTGCGAATGCCCGCCCAGCCTGATCGACTCCGGCACGCCGGAGGAATGGCTGAGCCGGGCGCTGAAGCGCGCCATCGAAGAAGACAAGTCCCAGCTCGAATTCGGCCAGACCTTCCTCGCCACCGTGGCGTCGTCCGCGCCCTTCGTCGGGCTGTTCGGCACGGTCTGGGGCATCTACCACGCGCTGATCGCCATCGGGACTTCCGGCCAGGGCACGCTGGACAAGGTCGCCGGCCCGGTGGGCGAAGCGCTCGTCATGACCGGCATCGGCCTGGCCGTCGCCATCCCTGCCGCCATCGGCTACAACACCTTCGCCCGCGCCAACCGCAACACGCTGTCGCGGCTCAATTCTTTCGCCTACGACGTGTTCGTGTTCCTGGCGACCGGCATCAAGGCCTCGCCGATGCTGACCGACGCCCGCGCCACCAGCGAAAAAGTCATCGCCATGGCGCGGGCGCAGGGCATGGGCAGCGACGTCGCGCCGGTCCATCCCGGCCTGGCGGTCCGATAAATCAATCGCCTGTGGGTCAGGCTTCAGCCTGACTGTTCGGCTGAAGCCGTACCCACAAACCTTCGCGGTTAGCGAATTGATTTTTACATAAAGGAAAAAAACATGGCCTTCGCAAGCATGGAAAGCAGCGACGACAACGAGCCGCTCGCCGAAATCAACATGGTGCCGCTGATCGACGTGATGCTGGTGCTTTTGATCATCTTCATGGTCGCGGCGCCGCTGTTGACCCACGCCGTCAAGGTGGATTTGCCCAAAGCCTCCTCGGCGCCCAACCTGGCCAAGCCCGACAGCGTGCAACTCGCCATCAACGGCGGCGGCCTGACTTTCTGGAACGGCGAACAAGTCGCGCCCGCGCAATTCGCGGCGCGCCTCGCCGCAGCCGCCGCCACACAGCCCCAGCCGGAACTTCACATTTCCGCCGCCCGCACCACGCCCTACGAAAAAGTCGCGCAAGTGATGTCCGAAGCGGCCAGGGCTGGACTGGTGCGGATCGGATTCGTGACCGATCCGGGTTAACTGCGTTTTATCCTAAAAAAAAGTTAACCACGGAGAGCACGGAGGTCACGGAGAAAAACAAGATATTGCTAGCGCTTACGTTTCACTCATTGGGTAAGCGCTCGATCTTTCCCGAAAGCTTTGGTTTTACTCCGTGTTCTCCGTGCTCTCCGTGGTTCAAATGAGTTTATAGGGCTGACTTTTCTCCGTGACTTCCGTAATCGACCGCTTATCGCAAATGAGAATGCTTTACATTTGCAACGCAGCACGGTAGAATTCGCCCATCTACTGAATCGCTCCATGGCGATTTCGCCAGCCATCCAGTCTTCGAACCAGACAGCCAGCCGGGATAACGACGGATAAACCGTCCCACTGAGCTGGCAGGAAAGAAGATCGCTTCCCCTGCCTCGTAAATGCCACACGCCCGCCCCGCGGGCGATAACGAGGAATTCGTATGTCCGAATCCGAAACGACAAGCCGCGGAGCCGCCGACTGCGGCCCGACCGCCGAATGCGGGCAGACCCAGTGCTCCGGTTTCCGTCGCGCGCCGGAAAAAACCATGCGCAATCAGGATGTGCTCAGCCGCTTTGTCCGGCTTTACGAAGACGTCTTCGCTCACGACGGCTTCGGCGAAATCCGGGTGGAAGTAAAAATCCTGCGCAAAGGCCAGAAGGAAATCATCATCCATTGCGGCAAACAATACCGCTTCGTGGTGGACTCCTCGGATCGCCAGCCGCTGCGCTGGGGAATCTGGCGGGTCGAGGGCAATGCGCCGGACCAAGCGTCCGGCCCGGAAGCATCGCGAGCCTCGCCTTCGCCGGCAATCCCGAAAAGAATCAACCTGGAAAGAAGTTAGGCGCGCAGCCGGATGGAATGAAATGGAATCCGGGGAATCCCTGGATTGCGCTGCGCTCCATCCAGGCTACGCGCTTTCAGATAGGGATTTTTGGAATTAACCGCGCCGACGGCGCACAGACCGGGGAGGGCCCGGCTGGAAGCACTTGCAGCGAAACGGCACCCGATCGGCCTTGGCGGCGACGGGATCGAGCCAAACAACCCTTCAACTTAATTTAGGAACCGATAATGAATCTGATCAAACTGATGTCCCTTTCCCGCAAAGACCAGAGCGAGCTGGTGGCCTCCATCGACCCGGCGCAAGTCAAGAGCCGCGGTCTCAAGCGCCGCTTTGAAAAAGTACGCAACAAACAGGGCGGCTTCACGCTGCTCGAACTGCTGGTCGTGGTTGCCATCCTCGCCGCCATCGCCGGTACCGCCACCATCATGCTGCAGGACACCGACCGCAAGGGCGCGGCAGCGGCCCACGTGGCGATGATGGACGAGCTGTCCAAGGGCATCCAGACCTTCCGCGTGCTCAACGGCGGCAACTATCCCAACAACTGGGATTCGCTGATGCAAAACGCCACCAACGTCATGACCGGCGCCACCCCGTCGGCCGTCCTCAACAGCGCCCTGGCGGGCAACCTGACTGCGGGCGCCCTGACCGCGGGCGACGTGGCGGCGCTCAGCAATGTCGGCATCACCACCGCCCGCGTCATCGATCCGGCGGCGCAGGGCGGCACCCTGTGCGACAGCGCCAACATCAAGGGGCTGATCGCCGACAAGACCAACAACGTCACCGCGCAGAACATCTTCCGTCCGGCAACGGCCAACGGCTGCGGCTATGCCGCCGACGCCACGATGGCCGCCGGCGACGCGGTGATGACCTGGAGCGGCGACAACCAGCGCGTCAATGCCGCGGCCGGGGAAAAACTGGTGGCCTTCGGCGTCGGCCCGGATTCGTCGCTGTTCAACCCCTCCACCATCGGCGCCCTGTCCAACGTGCCGGTTTACCGCCACGTCGCGAACGACGAGTACAACCGCTTCGTGGTGTTGTGGAACACCTCCACCGCCGGCGGCCAGGCCACTTTCCAGGCCATTGTCGATGGCGCGGGCGACACCAAGGACGAGGAACTGGGTGAAGTGGACAACGTCCGCCGCACTTAATCGCGTCACATGAAACCGGGGGCGATTTCGCCTTCCGGTCTTGCACGGGGAAGCCCGGCCATCCCGGCTTCCCCCATTTCCTACCGAATTCCATCGCTGATGAAACCATACCAGATCCAGGCAGGCGGACTGCGCGATCACGGCTTCACCCTGGTCGAACTGCTTGTCGTCACCGGCATTCTCGCCACCCTGGCCTATCTCGCCTGGGGCGGGCAGACCGGCGTGCAGAGCCGCGCCGAGGACCAGATCGCGCGCAGCGAGATCCTGCGCCTGGCCGACGCCCTGCGCCGCTTCCGCGCGGATACCGGCTATTACCCCGGACAGGGGCCTTTCGCCCTGGCCGCGCCCGGCACCACCGAAACCGGCGGCAACTGCGCGCCGGTCGGCGGCGTGCTGCGCTCCTGGACGCTGCCGGCCGTGGATGCCGACCGCGACGACTGGTTCGATTCCCCGATCAATCTCGCCCTGCTGTTCGAGCGGCCCGCGCTGTGCGGCAATCATCCGCAAGCCTATCTGGCGGCGTGGAACCCGGACACCCGCCGCGGCTGGAACGGCCCCTATCTGGACCGCTCCGCCCGCGCCTGGACCGATCACGGCGCCAATTTCAACCTCGCCGACGGCAGCGGCGACCCGCTGAGCGGAAGCAAGATCGACGACATCCCGGCCTTCGGCGTGGGGCCGGGGGCCTTCCCCGCCGCCGCAGGCTGGAATCGCTGCACCGACCCGGAAAACCCGGCCAACGCCTGCATGTTGGGGTGGCGCACGGTGAACCGCGGCGAAGCCGGCTACGACGCCGCCCGCCACGAGCTCACGCTGCACGCCCGGCCTTTCCCGGTGTTCGGCCTCGCCGCCGGCGATGCGCCGCGCGTGACGTACTGGGGCGCGGACGGACGCTACGGCGGCCGCAACGCCGCCGACCCGTGCCGCCCGAACGGCGGCAATCCGGACGGCGCCGACGATCTGGTCCTGTGCCTGGAAGGAAACTGAACATGAACCCGATAAACCTAAAAAAAGCAGTTAACCACGGAGAACACGGAGGCCACGGAGAAAAATCAGGACGTTGCGTAGAGCTTGCGTTTCGCCCATTGGGTGAATGCCGATATTCCTCAAATGCTTTGTTTTACTCCGTGTTCTCCCTGATCTCCGTGGCTCAAATGAGGTTTTCAGAATGAAAAACCATTTCATCGCCGCGCTGATGTCGCTGGCCATGCTGTCGCCCGCGGCGCATTCCGAACCCGCCGGCGCCCCCGCCGCCGAAAGCGCGGCGGCCAAATTCAAGCAAGTCGAACTCGCGCAACTGGTGGCGAATTCGAAAACGGAAACCGCCGGGCAACGCATCATTTTCGCGCCTGTCGCCGTCAAATTCCGCGCCGTGCTGTCCGATCTTCCCAAACAGCAGAAAGCCGACTACCTCAAGGCCGCGCTGGCGGCGATGCAGTTTTCCAGCCCGCCGCAGGTCAGGCATCGCATCGGCCTCGATTACGGCAGCGAAAAGGCGCTGGCGGCCTACATCGAGGAGTCCGCCGCCGAACGCATGGCAAAAACGCTGAAGCCCGGCGACAGCCGCACCTTCTACGCCTACCACGTCTACAACAACAACCGGGGGCCGGCCCTCCTGGTGGTTTCCTTCGGCGACTGAGATGCGCGGATTCACCCTCATCGAACTCCTGGTCGTGGTCGCCGTGCTGTCCGCCGCCGCCATGCTGGCCTTCGGCGTGACCGCCGAGGATCGCATGCAGATTCGCTACGACGACACCCGCAACCGCATGCAAAGCCTGTATCGCGCCCTGCTGGGCGGCCTGGAGCCGGCGGCGGGCACCGGCGGCTATGTCGCCGACAACGGCGGGCTGCCCGCCGGCGCGAGCGCCCTGCTGGCGGCGGGCAGCCTGGCGCCGCGGGCGGCGCAAACACCCCTGTTCGACCCGGACCCGGACGGCACCTGCGCCGGCAACGGCGGCGAAACCGCGCTGCCGGCGGCGGCCGCCCTGCTCAAGGGGCATCGCGGCAATTATCTGGGCGGACTCGCCTACAACGGCAGCTTCCGCGACGGCTGGGGCAACATCGACGCCGACGCCGCGCTGGACGCGCTCAATTTCGGCTGGATCTGGAACACCGGCGTCGCCAACGCGCTCACCCTCGCCAGCCTGGGCGCGGACAACGCGGCCGGCGGCAGCGCCATGGCCGCCGACCGGGCGCTCACGGTCGCGCCGGGCGACTGGCGCATCCCGCTCGCCGGGCTGAACGTGCGCATCGCCAACCGCACCGGCGCGCCGATTCCCGCCGACAGCTATGCGGTGAGCCTACTGGCGTTCCGCAACAACGGCACCGGCGGCAGCTACTGGCTGCGCCATTCAAGCGACGCCAACGCCGCCGCCATCGCCGACGGCGACAGCGTCGCGCTGCCGTTCGGCGGGCGCTGCTACCCGGGCGGCACCGCCGCCATGCACGGCGCCGTGCCGCAGGGACGGCACGTGCTGGTGCTGACCCGCAAGGCGGGCGGCTGGGGCGGCAGCGAAGCGCTTCACCCTTCCGCCGCCGATGCCGTTTTCACCCACATCGACCTGATTGGCGGGCTGATCCCGCCGCTGGTGGAGCTGAGCATCCGATGAAACGCTGGACCTTCCCCACGCGCAACTCTGCCTCGACCTGGCTGCTGCTGGCCTGGGACATCCCCGGCCTGCGGGCGGTGGTCGCCGAATGCGGCAGCGGCGGCTTGAAAGTGGTGGGCGAAGCATTTTCCGGCAAGGCGGATTTTTCCGCCGCCGCGCGCGACGTGGCGGCGGCCTTCGCCGGGCAGGGAATCAAGCTGCCGGCGAAGGCCGCGCTGGCTTCGCGCCTGGTGTCGCCGGTGGTGGCCGAGCTGCCGGTTGCGCCCGGCAAGCCGCGCCCGGCCGGCCAGATGCGCGAACTGCTGCGCCCCGACCTGGAAACCGCACAGGCCGAATTCAGCAACCTGTGGAATTTCGGCGCGCTGCTGGCGGCGCGCGGCCACCTGTCCGCCGACGACCGGGCGCGGGTGGGCATGGAAGATGAATTGCGCCGGGAAAACGCGACACCCCTGCGTTTCGGCGAAACCGCCATGCACCTGGGGCTGATCGGCCGCCCGGCGATGGACGAATGCCTGTATCTGCAGGAACGGCTGCAACTGCTCGACGGCGACCTCGCCATCGCCTGGAACGGGCACGCGAGCGACGGCCAGCCGACTTGGCTGGGATGCGCTGCCAACGCCGGCTACTACCAGGCATGGACCAGCGCGCTCGACGAAAACGGGATTCGCCTCGCCGCCACGCTGCCGCTGGCATGGCTGGCCGGCGACGCGGCGGAAGGCGGGGACGCGGCGCGCGTCAGCCTGGAACTGCACCATGAAGAAGTGGTCGCGGTATTGCGCCGCGGCGGCCGGGTGGTTGCCGCGCGCGCCGAAGGCCGCATGGAGCGCCCGCTGCGGGGCGACTGGCTGGCGCGCCTGGCGGGGGACTGGGAAACCGGGGGACGCGCGCGCCTGGACTTGCTGTGCCTATACCCGGCGGACGAAGACGCTGCCGCCGCCGTGGTGGACGAACTGGAAACGCTCGCCGGAAGCCCGGTCACGCTGACCCGCGCCGACGCATGCTGGCAAGGGTTGTGGCGCGGCCTGGCGGACGAAGCGGACGCGCCCTCCCAAAGCGCGCGCCTGCCGCGCCTGGCCGAGCGCGAAATGCGCGAGCCGCTGCTGGCGAATGCCGATTTCCGCCGCACCCTGGCGGTGGCGGGGGTGCTGGCGCTGCTCGGCGGCATCGAGGCCGCGCAGCAGGTCGCGGCCATGCGCCTGGAAAAATCCGCCGCCGCCAAACTCAGCCAGGAAAAGAACCGCACCCAGAGCACCCAGCAGCAGCTTCATTTCAACGCCGAACTGGAGGCGCTCGCCAAGGATCTGGACAAGACCCGCAGCGAGCTGGCGCCGCTGCTCAACGACCGCCAGCGCCTGAGCTCCATCGCCGCCATGCGCCGGCATCTGCCCGACCTGATCCAGACCCTGGCGCGCGCCGTGGGCGACGACGCGGTGCTGGAATCCCTGCACAACAGCCGTTCCGCCAACGATGCCACCTCGATCAAGGTCACCGCGTGGTCGCCGAGCTATTCCGGCGCGCAGGCCTTCGCCAACCGCATGGCCGAATTCTCCGGCGCCCTGGGCTACGGCGTTTCGCAGACGGAAATCGTCGCCAGCAAGGGGCGCAGCGACAAGCCCGGCCACACCGTAACGTTCTGGCTGCTGCCGGACCAGGACGAACTGGAGGCGGCGAAATCATGACCGCCTTCCCCCGCCGCCGCGCCGCGGCGCTGTACAAAACCTGGCGGGCGCTGCCGGAACGCACGCGCAACGCCCGCGCCGCCGCGCTGGCCGCCGCGCTGGCCGCGCTGTATTTCGCCCTGCTCTGGCCGGTGGCGCACAAGCGCATCGCCAAGATGGAATACGACCTGGGAAAACAGGCGGTGCGGGAAAAATCCGCCTCCAGGCAGGACACCGCCCCGGCAAAACCGCCCGCCAGCCTGGCGGGGAAGAGCGTGGCCGAGGCGAAAAAGGAACTCGAAGCGCTGCATCTCAAGCTGGAGGAAACCCGCGCCGAAATCGGGCGCCTCGACGCGGCCTTCGTCTCGCTCGACGACACGCTGGCGCTCAATGCCCTGAAAAGCGGCCTGACCAGCCTGGCGGAGGCGGGCGACATGGAGGTGCAGGCGCTGGAGCACGTCTATTCCAGGCCGGAGGACAAAGACAGCGTGCCGACGCCTCAGCTCATGCGGGATGCGGCCGGGAGCAATCCCTTCAAACGGCCGCTCATCGTGTTCCGCGCCCGCGCCAGCTACCGCGGCCTGATGCAGTTCCTCGACGGCCTCGCCGCGCTGCCCTATATCGCCGCGCCGGTGTGGAGCGACATTACCGTGAAGATGGAGCGCAACCCGGAAACCCAGGCGCCGGCCAAGCAATGGCTGGAAATCGTGATCAAGCTGGCCGTATGACACTAAAAACCTCATTTGAACCATGGGGAACACGGGGCGCACGGGGAACGACGTGGGATTTTTTATTTAATCTTCGTCACCCAATGGGTGATATGGACAAAACACTCAACAAATTGATTCTACCCCGTGTTCCCCGTGAGCCCCGTGGTTAACTGCGATTTATAGGATGACTCCCGACACCTCCCCCGCGCTGTGCGCGTTCGACCAGTTGCTTGGCGCCATGGTGGGCGCGCATGCCTCCGACCTGCATCTGGCGCCCGGCCGGCCGCCTTGCTGGCGCCTGCACGGGGACTTGGCGGCGGCGCGCGGCGAACCCTTCAGCCGGGAAGACATGGACAGCCTGCTGTCCGCCCTGCTGGGCGCGGCCAGGCTACGCGACCTCGACGAAAAGGGCAGCGTTGACCTCGGGCACACCGCCGGCGACAGCGAGCGCTTCCGCATCAACGTGTTCACCGCCCTGGGCCAGCCCGCCCTGGTGGCGCGCCACCTGCCCGCGCGCTTTTCCTCGCTGGCCGAACTGCGCCTGCCGGAAAGCCTGCGCGACCTGGCGCGGCTGACGTCGGGCCTGGTGCTGGTCACCGGCGTCACCGGCAGCGGCAAGAGCACCACGCTGGCGACGCTGATCAACGAAATCAACGCCAGTTTGCCGGTGCACATCCTGACCATCGAGGATCCGGTCGAATTCGTGCATGCGCCGAAGAAGGCGCTCATCAGCCACCGCGAGCTGCATACCGACGTGCCGGATTTCGCCGGTGCGGTCAGGGCGTCCCTGCGCGAGGATCCGGACGTGATCCTGGTCGGCGAGCTGCGCGACATCGAAACCATGCGGGCCGCGCTGACCGCGGCCGAGACCGGGCACCTGGTGTTCTCCACCCTGCACACGGCGGACGCGACCGGCGCGATCGAGCGCTTCGTCGGCGCCTTCCCCGGCCAGGAGCAGGCGGTGGTGCGCCATCGGCTGGCGCTGGTGCTGAAGACCGTCGTCGCCCAGCAGCTGTTGCCCCGGCTGGAGCAGAAAGGGCGCGTCGCCACAGTGGAAATCCTGCACGCCACGCCCGCCATTGCCAACCTCATCGCTTCCGGCCGCACCGCCCAGATCTATTCGGCCATCGAATCCGGCCGCGAGGCGGGGATGCAGACCTTCGACCAGGCGCTGGCCGCCCACGCCCGCGACCGCCTGATTTCGGCGGAACAAGGCCGCCGCCTGGCGCGCGACCCGATCAACTTCGACCGCCTGCTGCGCGCGGGATGGAGCACGCCATGAGCGTCAACGAAAATGCGCTGATCAATGCCGGCATCCAGGCCAGCCTGTTCGACCGCGACCAGCTCAACCGCCTGCGCACGCTGTCGCGGGTGTCGCGCCAGTCGATGCTGGAAGTGCTCTCGCTCGAACTGGGGCTGCCCCGTGCCGCCTTCTACATGGCGCTGGCCGACGCACACGGCCTGCCCTATGCGCGCCTGGAATCCTGGACGGTCGATGACGCCGCCCTGGCGCGCCTGCCGGCCAGCCTGCTGAAGCGCCAGCCGATGGTGCCCGCGCGCGACGGCGACGGCGCGCTGTTCCTGGCCCTGAGCGACCCGACCGACCAGGTCGCGGTGGAAACGGCGCTGCGCGTGCTGGGCGCGCAAACCCGCCTGGCCGTGGCGGAACCGGCCGCGCTGGCGCCGCTCCTGTCGCGCTTCCTGCCCGCCTCGGGCCGCGAAGAAAACCAGGACGATCCGGTCGGCATGTTCGACGCCCTGCTGCGCGACGCCCTGCTGCGGCGTGCCTCGGACATCCACATCGAGAGCGTGCGCGACGGCGTGCGCGTGCGCCTGCGGGTGGACGGGCGGATGCAGGCCTGGGGCGGCGTCCTGCCCAAGGCGCCGGGCGAGGGCATGATTTCGCGCATCAAGGTGCTGTCCGGCATGGACATCGCGGAATCGCGCGCGCCGCAGGACGGCGGCCTCAACTACCCGGCGCGCGAAGGCGCGGAGCCGGTGGAAATGCGCGTCGCCTCGGTGCCGATCAAGTTCGGCGAGCGCCTCACCCTGCGGGTGATGAAAAGCGATCCGGGGCGGCAGACCCTGGATTCGCTCGGCATGTCCGCCGCGATGATCGCCCGCCTGCGCGGCGTGCTCGACCACCCGCACGGCATCGTGCTGGTCACCGGCCCCACCGGCAGCGGCAAGAGCACCACCCTGTACGCGGTGCTGCGCGAACTGGACGCCAACGCGCTCAATATCCTGACGGCCGAAGACCCGGTGGAACAGGTGATTCCCGGCATCAGCCAGGTCCAGGCCGGCGGCAAGACCAGTTTTGCCGGCGCGCTGCGCAGTTTCCTGCGCCACGACCCGGACGTCATCCTGGTGGGCGAAATCCGCGACCTCGAAACCGCCGACGTGGCGCTCAAGGCCGCCACCACCGGCCACCTGGTGCTGTCCACCCTGCACACCAACACCGCCGTCGGCGCCATCACCCGGCTGGCCGACATCGGCTGCGAGCGCTTCCTGATCGGCTCCACCCTGCACGGCATCATCGCCCAGCGCCTGGTGCGCATGCTCTGCCCGCATTGCCGCAAGCCGCGCCCGGCCGGCGAGGAAGAGGCCCGGCTGCTGGGGCTCGAAGGCCGGGCGGCGGAGATCCACGAACCGGCCGGCTGTCCGCGCTGCCTCGGCACCGGCTACCGCGGCCGGATCGGCCTGTTCGAGGCGCTGTGGCCGGACGGCGAGCTGGCGGAAAAAGTGGCGTCGGGCGCGGGCGAACGCGAGCTGGCGCGCGCCGCCCGCGATTACTGGCGGCTCGGCGAGGACGCGCGCGACAAGGTGCTGGGCGGCCTGACCAGCTTGGCCGAAGTGCGGCCCTATCTGCATATTTTCTGATCCCATGGCGACTTTTTCCTACACCGGCCTCAATCCCGACGGCAAGGAGCTGCGCGGACGCATCGACGCGGCCGGGCTCGCGCAGGCGCGCGAAGCCCTGCGCGGCCAGGGCATCCGCATCCTGGACCTGGGCGAGGGCGACGGCGGCGGTGCCTCGCCCGCCGACCACCTGAGGTCGGTCTGGCGGCTGCTGCGCCTCGGCCTGTCGGTGCGCAACAGCGACATGCAGCTGTATTACCGCCAGATGCAGCTGATGCTGCGCGCCGGCCACACCCTGCTCGAAGCGCTGGAAGCGGCCAGCCGCCTGTCGGCCAGGCCGCGCCTGTCGGCGGTGCTGGACCGCTGTGCCGGGCGCGTGCGCCAGGGCAGCAGCTTTTCCGCCGCGCTGGCGCACGAAGCGTCGGTGTTCCCGCGCATCGCCGTCAAGCTGTGCGAGGCCGGCGAGGCCAGCGGCGAGCTCGACCAGGTGTTCGAGCGCATGGCCGCGATCACCGAGCGCCGCGCCGACGTGCGCCGCCAGCTGCTGACCGCGATGACTTATCCCGCCATCGTCACCCTGGCCGCGATCGGCGTCATCTCGTTCCTGGTCGGGTCGGTGGTGCCGCGCTTCGCGGTTTTCCTGCAATCGCGCGGCAAAGCCATTCCCTGGGCGGCGAAAACCATGATGGATATCGCCGACTGGCTCGGCAAGTGGGGCTTTACCCTGGTGCTTGGCGCCGCCGCGCTGGTCGCCGCCTTCGTCCTGCTGCGCCGCGTTCCCGGCCCGCGCCTGGCCATCGACCGCCTGCTGCTGCACGTGCCGGTGCTCGGCGGCGCCATGATGTCGGCGGCGATGGCGCAGATGGCCTGGACCTTCGGCCTGCTGCTCAAAAGCCGCCTCACCGCGCTGGACGCCCTGCGCACGGTGTGCCAGGTCACCGGCAACCGGGCGCTGGCGAACGCCTTCGCCCAGGCCGGGGCGCAGGTGCTCGAAGGCAGGGCGCTGGCGGTGGCGCTGGCGCGCCCGCCGGTGCCGCGCCTGATGCAGCACATGGTGGCGGTGGGCGAGCGCAGCGGCGAGATGGAAGCCGTCATGGAAGCGCTCGGCAGCCACTACCAGAAGGAGCTGGATGGCCGGGTGAAACTGCTTTCGTCGATGATCGAACCGGTGCTTACCCTGCTCATCGGCGGCATCGTCGGCTTCGTCTATTACGCCTTTTTCCAGGCCGTGCTGGCCGTCTCCACCGGGGGCGGCTGAGGAACCCCATGCAACCCACAACCACCATCAAGCCGCGGTACGCCAGACGGTCCGGGATCCTCGTCCTCTCCGCCGTTTTTTTCATGCTGTCGGACGGAGCCCGCGCCCAGAATCCGGCCGCCGAACTGGCGGGCGACAAGAGCAAGGAAATGGCGCCCTCCCTGCGGGAAGGCATGGCCACCATCGGGCGCTATGCGGACGAAGTGAACCGCCGCGTGCGGCAGCCTGCCGCCGCGCCGGCCGCCGCCCCGGCCGCCCCGGCAAAGGCGGACGAACCCGGCCGGGCCAACCCGCGCATCGACATCGGGCGCGACCCGTTCGAGGTGTCGGCCCAGCTCAAGGAGGGGCGTAGCGGCGGGCGCTTCATGGGGCTGCCCAAATCCGGCACGCTCGACCTGCAGCGGCGCATCCAGGTGAAAGCGCTGCTGCGCACCGCGCAGGGCGGGATTGCCCAGCTCGTCGTCAACAACAAGGATATCGTCACCGTCATGGACAAGGAACTGATCGACCTCGGCGACCTGGGCGCGTTCCAGGTCCGGATCAACGCGGAAGGCCTCACCCTGATCGACCCGAGCGCTCCCGGCAAGAGGGTGGTGCTGCGATGAGGCCCGCCTGGCGCAGCCTCGTCGCCGCCATCGCAAGCGCGCTTGCGGTCGGCCTGCACGCCCAGGATCTGCCCGCGCCGGAGCCCGCCGGCGCGGCGGTGATCGGCGACATCCAGCTCACCCAGATTCGCCTCGACGAGGCCGCCCGGCTGATCTCCCAGGTGGGCAGGACCAACGTGGTGGTGACCGGCAAGGTGGCGGACCAGGTGGCTTCGCTCTACCTGCGCAGCACCACCGTCGAGGACATGGTGCGCAACCTGTGCCGCGCCGCCGGCGTCTGGTTCCGCTACGATGCCGCCTCGAAAACCTACGTCATCATGAGCGGCCCGGAATACCAGAAGGACCTGGCCATCGTCCGGGACGAAAAGACGCGGGTCTTCACCCTGCGCCATCACAACGTGGTGGCCACGGCCAATGCCGTCAAGGCGCTGTTCGGCGCGCGGGTCAATCTTTCCCTGCCGGTGGAAGAGACGCCGGCGGCGCTGGGCAGCCCCGGCAAAACGGCTGCCGGCGGGGCAAACCAGGCGACGCCTTCGGCCGGAGTCCCCGCCAACCCGGCCAACAGCAGCATGACCGGCGGCGCGACCCTCGACACCGGGCCGGCCGCCCAGCCATCGTCCGCCTTCAACCGGGCGTCGGGCGGCGCCGGCCAGGGCGGCGGCAACTACGATCCGGCCCAGGATCTCGGCCGCCTCGGCCAGGACCGGATCGAATCGCAGCTCCGCGCCGATTCCCAGGGGCGCGGCCAGGTGAATATCGCGGATATCCAGGATATGGTGGCGCGCCAAGGGCCGACCATCTACCTGTCCTACAACAAGCTGAACAACCTGTTGCTGGTGCGCTCCGGGGACGGAACGGCGCTGACCCAGATCGCCGAGCTGATCGGGGAAATGGATCGTCCCCCGCGCCAGGTGCTGCTCGAGATGCAGATCCTGGAAGCCTCGCTGGACGACGGTTTCAAGTCGGTTTTCGACATCGGCACCTCGGGCCGGACGGACGGCTTCACCGGAAACATCAAGGGCATCACCAGCGGCCCGCTGCCGGTCGGGGCGCTGAGCCTGGTCACCCCGGACGGCAGCACGGTGACGGGATACGGCCGCAACGTCGCCTCCAGCGGCAACTTCGCCGCGGAGCAGGACGCCACCTTCGTCTGGCAGCTGATGAGCGACACCCTGCGCCTGCGCATCCAGCTCCTCGCCAAGGAGAACAAGCTCAAGACCCTGGCGTCGCCCATGCTGGTGGCGGCCAACAACCAGCCGGCCCGCCTGTTCATCGGCGACGAGCGGGTGCTGGTCACCGGCGCATCGACCCAGACCATCACCGGCACCACCGGCGCCAGCAACACCAACATCACCGCCGAAACCGAAAGGCGCAACGTCGGCCAGACGCTTTCCATCCTGCCGCGCATCAACGGCGACCGCTCCGTCAGCCTGACCATCGACCAGGACAGTTCCACCGTCAAGATCGGCGACACCTCCATTCCCATCGCCACCGCCAGCGGCGAGATCGTGAAGTTCCCCATCGATACCGTGGCCACGGCCAACCTGCAGGTTACCGCCCATGCCTACGACGGCATGACCGTGGCGGTGGGCGGCATGATCCGCGAAAACCTGGACCGGCAGGAGGCGAAAGTCCCGCTGCTGGGCGACATTCCCGGCCTGGGCATCCTGTTCAAGCGGGACGTGCGCACGTCCTCGCGATCCCAGATCGTGCTGCTGATCACGCCGCGGGTGCTGGAAAGCCCGGAAGAGTCGAGCCTGCTCGCGGCGCGCAAGACGCGCAGCTTCAACGAGCTGACGTCGGGCATTCCGGCGGCCGGCATCCTGCCGAAACTGCCCGCGTTCGAACGCACCGCGCCGCAACCCTGAATTTTCGGACAACGGAAGGAGCCCCGATGAAATTTAACCTTCGTCACCTGATGGGTGACATGGACAAAACACGCAACAAACCCCGTGTTCCCCGTGAGCCCGTGGCTAAGCGTTTTATTAGGTTTATCCCGGATTGTCCATTAGCCCAGGATGCCCCCTGTGGGTACGGCTTCAGCCGTACATGTCAGGCTAAAGCCTGACCCACAACGACTGCGAAATCCTGCCAATTCATGGCTAATGGACAATCCCTGTTTATTGAATATTGAACGGAGAAATAAAAATGGACACACACACTGAAAAAATCGCGGCGATCGAGGCCGCGCTCAACGGCATTGTTCTCGACAAGCGCCACGGCGTGCGGCTCGCGCTGGCGTGCCTGCTGGCGCGCGGCCATCTGCTGATCGAGGATCTGCCGGGCATGGGCAAGACGGTGCTCGCCCATGCCCTGGCCAGGGTGCTGGGGCTCGAATTCAACCGGGTGCAGTTCACCAGCGACATGCTGCCCGGCGACCTGACCGGCGCGGCGGTGTACGTCAGGGAGAAGGGCGAGTTCGTGTTTCATCCCGGCCCGGTGTTCACCCAGCTGCTGCTGGCGGACGAAATCAACCGCGCCTCGCCCAAAACCCAGTCGGCGCTGCTGGAGGCCATGGAAGAACGGCAGGTCAGCAGCGACGGGCAGACCCGCCCCCTGCCGCAGCCGTTTTTCGTCATCGCCACGCAAAACCCGGTCGATCAGCTTTCCACCAATCCGCTGCCGGAAGCCCAGATGGACCGTTTCCTGATGCGGCTGTCGCTCGGCTATCCCGACAAGGCGGCGGAAATGGAGATCCTGCGCGGCGACGACCGGCGCGACCTGCTGGAGCGGCTGGAGCCGGCGATCGACCGCGCCGCCCTGCTGGAATTGCAGGCCGCCGCGCGCGCCGTCCACGCTTCCGACGGCCTCCTCGCCTATGTGCGCGCCCTCGCCGAGCACACCCGCCACGCCGCCGGACTGCGCTTCGGGCTTTCGCCGCGCGGCAGCCTGGCGCTCCTCGCCGCCGCGCGCGCCTGGGCTTTCCTGGAGAACCGGGACCACGTCATCCCGGCGGACGTCCAGGCGGTTTTCCCCGCCGTCGCGGCACACCGCCTGGGGCTGGCCGATGCCCGCAGCGCCGCGGGCGCGGCGGCCGGCCTGCTGGAGGCGGTGCCGCTGCCATGAACCTCCTCGACGCCCTGCCGCTGCGCCCGACCGCGAGCGGCATGATCTGGCTGGCGGCGGTGCTGGCGCTGCTTGCGACTGCCATCAACTACGGCAACAACATCGTCTTTGCCCTAGCCTTCCTGCTGCTCGCGGTCTGGCTGCAATCGGCCTGGGAATGCCGCCGCAACCTGTCCGGCCTAGCCTGGAACTGGCTGCCCGCCAGCCCGGTTTTTTCCGGCGAGGCAGCGCAGCTGGGCGGGATGGTGGAAAACGCCGGCAGCCGTCCGCGCCGCGCGTTGTCGCTGGCGCGCCGGGGGCAGTCCGGCCTGGCGTGGGATGCCCCGGCGCGGGGCGAGGCGCGGCTGGAGTTTCCCTGCCGCACGGCGCAGCGGGGAAAGGCGCGGTTCGACGGTTTTTCCCTGTCCACCCGCCATCCGCTCGGCCTGTGGCAGGCGCGCCGCCGCCTGCCGCCCCCCTCCGTGCTGGTCTACCCCGCGCCGGACGGCGACGCGCCCCTGCCCGCCGGTTCGGCGCAAAAAGCGCATCGCCGCCAGGAATCCAGCGACTTTCACGGCGTGCGCGCCTATGCGCCGGGCGACCGCCTCGGCCGCATCAACTGGCGCGCCTGGGGCCGCCGCGAGGAATTGCTGGTGAACGTGTTCGACGGCGGTTCGGGCGGCCAGACGCTGTGGCTGGACGCGAACCTGTGCCACGGCGGCCTGGAGCGGCGCCTGTCCCAGCTCGCCGCCTGGGTGGTGGCGGCGGAGCGCGGCGGGCAGGAATACGGCCTCGACCTGGACGGCAGCCGCGTGCCGCCGGGCCGCGGCCGCGCCCAGCGCGAGTCCTGCCTGGCCCTGCTGGCGCTGCATGAGCCCTTGCCCCAAACCTCCCCTAACGAGTCCCCACTTCGCGAGTTTCACGCCAACCCGGAGAAAAAACCATGAGCCATTCCAGTTCCCCACCCCAATCCGCCGCCATCGACCCGGCCGTCGGCCTGCGCTGGCGCAGCGGCGACGCGCTGCGCCGCCTGGCCGGCGCGTTCGCGATCGGCCTGGGCGCCGCCATGGCGTCCGGGGCGCTGCTGTTCGCCGCCTTGCCGCACGACAACCTGAACCACGTGCTGCTGCTCAGCCACCTTGCCTCCGGCATGCTGGCGCTGGCCTTTTTCGCCTTTTTCGTCGTGCTCCACTGGCGGGACTGCAAGGAGCCGCTGCTGCACCTGGTGCATCCCTTCCGCCTGTATCGGCAGAGGCGCGGCGATCCCCATGCGGCCAAGCGGATGCTGGGCTATGCCCTGATGTGGCCGGTGCTGCTGGTGATGCTGTCGGGCCTGCTGATTTCCCTGCCGGCCGTCGCCTACCTCGCCGGCTGGCCGCAGACGCTGCCCTATGGCGCGCATGACGCGCTGCAGAAACTTCACCTGTGGCTGACGCCGATCCTGCCGCTGGTGCTGGCGCTGCATTTTGCAAACAAGGAGAAATCTCGATGAAACCGGAACGCCAACCCTTCCGCCCGTGGGGGCGCCTCTTCCTGGGCGTGCTGCTGACCGTGCTGGCGGCGGCCGGCGCGGCGCTGTGGCTGCACCCTTCGCCGACGCTGGCGGTGGAAGTCAAAAAGGACATGCCGTTTTACGCGCTGCCGTTCGGCGCCAACCCGTTCGCGCCCGGCGAGCTGAAAACCACCGACAAGGCGCTGGTCAACTGGCGCGGCGTGCCCGGCTCCACTTCCTGCGCCGAGTGCCACCGCAAGGAGTTCACGGAATGGAACACCTCCATCCACGCCATTTCGGACCGCGACCTGGTCTACGACAGCACGGTGCGCGAGAACACCACGGCGTCGCACGCGGCCAGGGAACACGGCGACGAGAAAGGCCGCTGGTGCGAGTCCTGCCATAATCCGCTGGGCACCCTGACCGGCGCGGTCACGCCGGTCAGCAGCGTGCCCGAGCAGGAGGCGCTGGAGGAAGGCGTCACCTGCGTCGTCTGCCATACGGCGACGCACGCCGAGCCGCTGGCGGGCAATGGCGCGTTGACGTCCAACATCAACGGCGTGGCGCGCCACCTGCATCCGGCAGAGATCATGGCCGCCCCCGCCCGCCATGCGCGCGACATGAACGCGGCGCGGACCAGCCCGCTGATCGGGTCGAGCGCCCTGTGCGGCGCCTGCCACACCGAAATCCGCCCGACCGCCGTCAACGGGTCCGAGCCGATGAACCTCCAGGACACCTACGACGAATGGCGCCGCTCGCCCTACGCCGAAGCCGGCGTCCAGTGCCAGAACTGCCACATGGCGCGCGATCCGGCCGGGTACATCGGCGCCCTCAAGCGCGGCGAAAAGCCGCCCAAAAACATTTCCCACCGCATCGCGGGCAATAATTACCTGCTCGCCGACTCCAGCCTGCCCGGCGATCTGGCCACCACCCTGCGCGGCGGTCCGCCGGCGGGGATCAACCGCCTGTTCAGCCCCGCCGACTATGGCAAGGAACTGGGACAGACCCGCGACCAGGTGACCGCCCTGCTCCGTGCGGCCGCCAGCCTGAAGGCGACCCTGCACCCGGCACAGCGCGGCCAGCTCAGGCTCGAAGTCGCCGTCGGCAACACCGGCGCCGGCCACGCCCTGCCCACCGGGCCGCTCGACCAGCGCCACATGTGGCTGGAAATCGAGGTCGAGGACGCGCGCGGCCAGCCGGTTTTCCACAGCGGCCGCTTCGACGCGAAAACCGGCGAAGTCGCCCCCGATGCGGTGATGTGGGTGAAGCACATCTTCGACACCGAGGGCAAAAAGGACTTGCGCCACATCCTGTTCGACGCCGACCGCCTGGTCTATCCGCGCAAGCCGATCCTCGCGGGCGAAACCGATCGCGTGGCGTATGCCGTCCGCCTGCCGGAAAAAAGCAGCCCGCCCTACCGCGCGCGCGTCCGGCTGTGGTACCGGCTGGCGTTCCAGGAAATCCTCACCAATATCGACCGCCAGGACATGGGCAAGACCGAAGGCATCGTCATTCCGCCGGTCCTGATGCAGGAAACCGCGGCGAGCATCCCGGCGGCGGTGTCCGCCCAACCAGGAGGATCGAAATCATGATGCGGATACGCTGGCGCAATATCAGCCTGATCGAAGCCCTCGCGGTGGCCCTGCCCCTGGCGGCGGCCGTCGCCACGGCGGCGGGCATCCATCTCCACCGCAGCGATGAGCACACGCTGCGGCTGACCCGTGCGCGCGACGACCTGCGCGCCCTGAACTCGGCGCTGCTGCAGCGCACGCCCATGCCGGATACCGCGCAGGGGCTGGACGCGCTGGCGAAGAGCGGAATGCTGGAGAGAATTCCCCTCGACCCGTGGGGACGGCCCTACCGCTATCTCCATCCCGGCACGGTCCGCTCCTACGACCTGTATTCCCTCGGGCCGGACGGGGTGGAAAGCCAGGACGACGTGGTCGCCTGGAATCTCTACGGGGGACGCTGATCTTGGCCAAATCCCGTTCCCGCTTCGCGCCGGGCAACCCCGCGCCGTGGCTTCCGGCCGGATTGCTGGGCCTGGCGCTGGCCGTCCACGCCCCGGCGCTACCGCTGCCGGCCTGGCTCGCCCTGACGCCCGCCCTCGCCAGCCGGCTGCTGCCCGCGTCGCGCCTGCTGTCCGGGGCGCGCCTGGTTCTGCTGGCGCTGGCGGTGGGCCTCGCCGGCCTGGCGTTCGGCTGGCTCGACAGCGCGACGCTGCGTCTGGCCCTGCTGCTGGTGCTCGCGCTCAAGCTGGCTGAAGCGCGCACGCGGACGGAATTCAACCTGATCGGCGCGGCTGCCGCGGTCGCGGTGGCGATCGGCCTGCTGCAATGGGGCGAGGGAGCCGGCCTGACACTGGTGCTGCCGGCGGCATGGCTGCTGGCGGCGGGTTTCGCCTGCCGCGACGGAGCGCGTCCGGCCGCCGGCCTGGCGGCGATGAAGGACGCGCTCCGGGAAGGCGGGCTGCGCCTGCTGCTGGCCCTGCCGCTGGCCGGGGTGCTGTTCGTGTTCTTCCCGCGCATTCCCGGACCGCTGTGGGACATCGGCCTGACTTTCGGCCTGCCGCTGCCGGTTTCGATCGAAAAATCCAACCAGGGATTGGGCATTTCCACCCGCCTCAAGCCGGGCCAGACCCAGACCGGGGCGAGCGACGGCCAGCCGGTGCTGGTCGCCGAGTTTCACGGCTGGGTGCCGCCGACCAGCCAGCTGTACTGGCGCGGCCCGGTGTTTTACGACTTCGACGGCGACGCCTGGCAGATGGACGCCGAATATGCCGGCGAGGGGCGCAAGCTGATGCAGCGCGGCTGGCGCAGCGCCGCCGCGTTCGGCGAGCAGCTCCGCAGCCGGGCGCAGGAAGTGCGCTACCGCGTGCGCCTGACCCCGCACGGCGGCCTGTGGCTATACGGCCTGGACCTGCCCTCCGGCCTGACCAGCGAATCCTTCATCGGGCCGGACTGGCAGGTCCTCGCCCACCAGCCGGTGGCGCAGGAAATCAGCTACGAGCTGTCCTCCTGGCTGGAGTGGACGGCGCGCGCCGAAATCGGCGCGGACACGCGCCGGCGCGCCCTGACGCTGCCGGCAGAGCGCAACCCCCGCCTGCTGGCGCTGGGCCGGGAGCTGGGGAAGGAAGGTTCGGCCGACGCCATCGCCCGCGCCGCGCTCGCCGTCCTGGCGCAAGGCGGCTACCGCGTGCGCGACCGCTTTACCCCGCCGCAGGGGAAGGACATGCTCGACGCTTTCTGGTTCGAACGCAAGGAAGGCAACGCGGAACTGTATGCCGGCGCCTTCGCCGTGCTGATGCGCGCGGCGAACGTGCCGGCGCGCCTGGTCACCGGTTACCGGGGCGGCAAGCTGATGGCGCTGACCGACTATGTGGTGGTCAAGCGCGGCCATGCCCATGCCTGGGTGGAAATCTGGGATGAAGCCCGCGGCTGGCGGCGCATCGACCCGGTCGATATGATCGCGCCGCAACGTCTTGCCGACCAGGGCAAACCGGCAAAGCCGGCGCCCGCCCCCACCGCCCGGCGCGCGCCGCAGGAGCAACCGGGCGAGCACGCCGCGCCCCCGCCCGCCGGCTCGCTCGCGGCGGGTGCGGCGCCGGCCGCAGCGGCGCGCGGCGGCGACTTCCTGCCCGACGTGTCCGCCTGGCTGGAGCGCTGGGTGTTCCGGCTCGATGGCGAAAAACAGCTGGGCCTGCTGGACGGCAAGGGCGGCGGTTTCGCCTGGGTCTGGCTGCTGCTTGCCGCCGCGCTCGGCAGCGGGCTGCTGCTGGGCGCTCGCCACGCTCTCGCGCGCTGGCGCGAGCGCCGCCTGATTCCGCCGCCGGAACGCCACTGGCGGCGCGCCTGCCGGCTGCTGGCCAAACATGGCTTGGCGCCGCGCGCCGGCGAATGCCCCAGCCATTACGCGCAGCGGGTGTCCGCCGCGCGCCCGGCCTGGTCGCCGGCCATCGCGCAGCTATGTCGGCACTACGCAGAATGGCGCTACGGCCGCGCACCGGAAAGCCGCGCGGCGGATGTGGAAAACGCCGCCCGCCACCTGGTCAACCGGGTGTTGGCAGATTGATCTGGCCGATCCGAAAAAAGTCAAGGAAGCGCTGATTTAACCTCAAGACCCTATTTGAACCACGGAGATCACGGAGAAAATGCATGGCGTGTATCCCTTGGATGCTCAATGCTTCCAAAACGCGTCCTGATTAGCCACCAACCTCAGCGGAGGGATGGATCGCGTCGAATATCGCCACGTAGGAGCGGCCTCCCGGCCGCGATGCCGGTATTCGCGGCCGGGAGGCCGCTCCTGCATGTTCCGCTGTGGCTAATCAGGAAATGCTTTGTTGTGCTCCGTGTCCTCCGTGATCTCCGTGGTTCGAATAAGGTTTTCTGGTTTATTCGGATTCGGCGCTTTCCCAACCGCACGCGGGGCAGCTCGATTTTTGCCCTTTGGCGCCCTGGCGCGAAACGTTTCTGTCTTGATTTAGGAATCGAAATGAAATTGCTCTCCCGTTTTATCAGTCCGATCATGTTCCTCCTGATTGCCGGCGCCGCCATGGCCGCCGATTTCAACCCGGCCATCGACGAAATCCTGCGGCGCGGCGATGCGGCCGCGGCCAGCTACGACCCGTCGAATCGGCTGGCGGCGGCGACTGAGTTTTCCTCGCTGTATTTCGATGTATTCGAAACTTCCGGCTTGGAGATGGATCTGGGCGTGCGCGATCCGGGCCTGAAAACCAACCTGGAAGTGCTGTTCGGCGCGCTCAACGCCAAAGCCATGCGCGGCGCGCCCGCCGACGACGTGCGCGCCGGCTGGTCGCGGGTTTCCGCCGCGCTGGGCGAGGCGCGCAAGCTGTATGGCGGGGAGCGCGTGGAGGGTTTCTGGAGCGTGTTCGTCAAATCCCTGCTCATCCTGCTGCGCGAGGGCGCCGAAGCGATGCTGGTGATCGGCGCGCTGGCGGCCTACCTGCGCCGCGCCGGGGCGGCCGACCGGGTGTGGGTGCTGTACGCCGGGGCGGGCATCGCCGTGCCGCTGTCCCTGCTCACCGGCTGGCTGCTGAACCGGAGCATGCGCCTGAACGGCATTTCGGCCGGCATGATCGAGGCCGTCTCCCTGCTGGCCGCCGCCGGCATACTGGTGTACATCAGCTTCTGGCTGTTCTCGAAACGGGAAGCGCGGCGCTGGCAAGCCTGGGTGGCGGGCCGGATGGAATGCGCGCTGTCCGGCGGATCGTTGCTGGCGCTGGGCGGCGCGGCGTGCTTGGCGGTGTACCGGGAAGGGGCCGAAACCGTGCTGTTCTACGCCGCACTGGCCGCCTCGGCCCCCGGCCACGAGACGGCGCTGGCATCCGGCATCGCGATGGCGGCCGTAGCGCTGGCGGCGCTGTATTTCGGCCTGCGCCGGTTCGCCATGCGGATTCCGCTGCGTGCTTTCTTCAGCGCGACCGCCGCGCTGCTGTATGCCATGGCGGTGATTTTCGCCGGCCAGGCGCTGATCGAACTCCAGGCGACGGGATATCTGCCCAGCCACTACCTGCCGGGCTTCCCCAGCATCGCCTGGGCCGGCGTGGCGCCGACCTTGCAAGGGCTGGGCACGCAGGGCATGATGCTGATGTTGCCGTCGGCGGTCTGGCTGTGGACGCGCCGCGCCCGGCCGACGGCGCGATGACGGAAATTGAAAAACAGTCGGTCACGGGGAATACGGAGTTTCAGGGAAAAAACGAAACCATGGACACGCACCAGATCATTCGGCAATTCGCGCCGCGCGCCGCGATCGCCCACCACATTCCGGGACGGATCCGCATCCGGCTCGACCTCAGCCTGGCCGAAATCTCGCGCCTGCGCGAATTCGACCCGGAACGCCTGCGCGGCGCGCTGACCACTATCCGCGGCGTGCGCGACGTGCGCATCAACGGGCTGGCGCGTTCCTGCACGGTGGAATACGACGCCGGCGTGATCCCCTCCGCCGCCTGGGAAGACCTCCTCGCCGACCGCGACACGCCCGCGGCGAAGGTGCTCCTGGATATTCTGCGGGAAAGACATGAGACATTGCCGCAAAAAACCGCATTTTAACCACGGGGAACACGGGGCACACGGGAGCTGATTTGGGATTTTAAATTTAACCCCATTCACCCAATGCGCGATATGAGAAAACACACAACACTTTGATTTTACCCCCCGTGTTCCCCGTGAACCCCGTGGTCACCCGCTTTTACAAGTTTTCAACTGCCGTTTTTTTACGTGAAAAGGAGAATGCCATGTTCCCCCTGTTCCCATTCGTTGCCGGCCTCGTCGCCGGCATTTTGGCCACGAGATCGCTGCGCGGCGGGAAGGTGCGCGGCGGCCTGGAATCGATCCAGGAAAAGCTGCGCGACGCCACGGTCTCCGGACTGGGCAGCGTCGCAAGCGCGTCGGCCGCCATGAAGCAGCGGCTGGAGCCGGAAGCGAAAGCGGCGAATGCCGAGCCGGCGGTGGCGGCGCCTGCCGCGAAGAAACCGGCACGCGGCAGACCGCCTGCCGCCGCCACGAGGAAGAAGGCGGCTTCCGTGAAACAGCCGCCGGAAGTGAAGGCGCCGGTGCAGGAAGCGGCCAGCGCCGTGGCGCCCGCCGCGAAGAAGCCGCGCGCCAAATCGCCCGCCGCCGCCACGAGGAAGAAGAAGGCGGCCTCCCCCGATAACACCCCCGGAGGTTTGGCATGAAAAAAAGACGCCCCCGCGCGTCGCGCAAACTCGCCGGCGCCGCCGATTATTTTGTGCGCGGCTTCGTCGCCACCGGCCTGCTGGCGGCTTTGCAGGACCCGTCGAGCCGCGGCGCCCCCCATGTGCGCGCCGTCCTGCGGCACGCCCTGCAGGGCGGCGCCGCGCTGGCGGCGGGCGGCATCGCCGCCGACGCGCTGCGCGAAGGCTCGCCGGCGGGCGCGTTGACGGCGGTCGGCGCCGGCGTGGCCGCACTGGCGATGATCGCGCATTTTACGCATGAGACCCATGAGCCTAAAAACCTCATTTGAACCACGGGGAACACGGGGCGCACGGGGAACGGCGCGGGATTTTAAATTTAACCTTCGCCACCCAACGGGTAATATGGGCAAAAACGCGCAACCAATTGGTTTTACCCCGTATTCCCCGTGAGCCCCGTGGTTAACTGCGTTTTACAGCATGAGACTTTACCCGGCATTCCACACCAAGGAGAGATGGCATGAGCAAGAAAAAATCCCGCAAGAAATCGAATCGCGCCGAGGCAAAACTCGCCCGGCAAATGGAAGACACGCCTGCCGGCCTGCTCGGCAATCTGCAGGGCATGCTGGGCTCGCGCCGCCGCCAGCAGTTCATTCTCGGCGCCGTGCTCGGCGCGGCGGCGGTGTATGTGCTGAGCGACGAAAAACTGCGCGCCAAACTGATCCGCACCGGCGTCGGCCTGTATTCCGGCATCGCCGGCGGCTTCGAGGAAATGAAGGAGCAAATGGCCGACATCCAGGCCGAAGTCGAGGCCGAAAGACAGAGCGCCGCATGAGCGCATCGCCGCTATTCTCCCATCTCGAGCCGGTGCATCGCCTTGCCGGGCGGACGCGCTTCCGTTTCCGCTGCGAGCGCGGACGCCCGCTCGATGCCAAGCTGGCGGCGCGCGCCGTGGAAAACCTGGCCGGCGTGAATCGCGTCCGTTTCAATTCCGCCGCATGTTCGCTGGTGGTGGAGCACGACCCCGCGCTGACCGATGCGGAACGCCTGCGGGCGGGCATGCTGGCCCTGGAATCCGCGCCTGCCGCCGAGGCGCGACACCCGACCGGACGCAGGGAACTGGCGGCGGTCGCAGCCAGCGGCGCCTTGCTGCTGTCCTCGAGCAGCCTGCCTGCCGCGCTGCAATTGCCCGCCACCCTGGCCGCGGCGGCGCCGATCCTGGGCGAGGCGCTCGACGACCTGCGCCGGGAAGGGATCACCTCCCACGTGCTTGAAGCCCTGGCGGTGGGCATTTCGGCTGCGCGCGGCGATTTTACCGCCGCCAACACCACCGTCTTCATGCTGGCGCTGGGTGAATATCTGGAGCACAGCATCGCCCGGCGCTCCGACGATCTGCTGAAAAGCCTGCTGCGTCCGGCCACCGGGCTGGTGTGGGTGGAGCGCGACGGCGTGGAATGCCAGATCGACGCCGGCGAGGTGGTGGTCGGCGACACGGTCATCGTCGGCGCGGGCGCCACCATCCCGGTGGACGGCACCGTGCTGGGCGGAGAGGCGATGGTCAACGAAGCATCCATGACCGGCGAAAGCCTGGCGGTCGGGCGCTCGCGCGGCGACCCCGCGCTGTCCGGCACCGTGGTCGAGGAAGGACGCCTGCGCATCTACGCGGAGCATGTCGGCCGGCACACGGCGACCGCGCGCATCGCCGATTATGTCGAGCACTCGCTCGCCTCCAAGAGCGCCGCGCAGCTCGATGCCTCCCGCCTCGCCGACCGGCTGGTGCCCGTCGTCCTCGGGCTGGCCGGCGGCGCCTTCGCCTTGACCGGCGACTGGCGGCGCGCCGCCGCCGTGCTGCAGGCGGATTATTCCTGCTCGCTCAAGCTGGCCACGCCGGTGGCCTTCAAGTCCGCCATGCACCGCGCCGGCAAGGCCGGCATCCTGGTCAAGGGGGCGGACGTGCTGGAACGGCTCGCCCAGGCCGACACCTTCGTGTTCGACAAGACCGGCACGCTGACCGCCGGCACCCTGGAAGTCACCGACTCGATCGCCTTCGATCCCGCTTTCGATGCCGACGGCCTGATCTGCCTGGCCGCCTCGGTGGAAGAACATTATTTCCACCCGCTCGCGCTGGCCGTGGTCGAAGCCGCAAGAATGCGCTGCGGGCGGCACTTCGACCATAAGGAGGTCGAATTCATCGCCGCCCACGGGGTGGCCAGCGTCATCGACGGCAAGCGCGTGGTGGTGGGTTCCCGCCATTTCGTCGAAGAGGACGAGGGCATTGCCGTCGCGCCGCACCGCAAGCGCATCGACGCGCTCTACCGGCAGGGGCGCACCCTGCTCTATATCGGCTACGGCGGCAGCCTGCTCGGCGTCATCGCCCTCCGGGACCGGCTGCGCGAAGCCAGCGCCGGCACCATTGCCCGCCTGCGCGAGCTGGGGGTGAAACGCATCCTGATGCTGACCGGCGACCACCACGACCGCGCCGCTGAGCTGGCGCAGCAACTCGGCCTGGACGGCTTCCACGCCGAGCTGCTGCCCGAGCAGAAGGCGGACATCGTGCGCCGCCTCAGCGGCGAAGGCGCCCGCATCGCCTTCGTCGGCGACGGCATCAACGACGCGCCGGCGCTGGCGGGCGCCCACGTCGGCATCGCCATGCAAAGAGGCGCGGACATCGCCCGGCTCACCTCCGACATCGCCCTGCTGGAAGACGACATCGCCCTGATTGCCGATGCCAGGGCGCTGGCGATCGCGACGCTGAAAAAGGTGGACGGCAATTTCCGCCTGACCGTCGGCATCAACACCGCCATTCTCGCCGCCGCCGCGTCGGGCCGCCTGGCGCCCGCCACCGCCTCCATCCTGCACAACGGCAGCACCATCGCCATCCTCATCAGGGCTCTGCTCGGCGGCGGCAAGGCGGGAACGCCGCGCCGCCCCGCCGGAGCCCCGCCCGCCGCGCCGCCGACCCCCGCGGCCACCCCCTCCCGCCATCCCTCGCGGCGCGTGCGCATCAATCGCTACGCCAAGCGCGGAATGCTGGCCACCCTGCCCCTGTCGCTCGCGCTCGCGGCGATGGGAAAAAAGCGCTGGCACGCCGTCAGCGGCGGCGTGTTTCTCGCCGCCCTCGGCGCGCATCTGGCGGCCCACCGCCGCCACCTGTTGCGGTAGCCGGGCTGGCTCCGTGGTCTCTTGCGCTCCCGGTGGTTAACCCTAAAAACCTCATTTGAACCACGGGGAACACGGGGCGCACGGGGCGCACGGGGAACGGCACGGGATTTTGAATTTGGCCTTGTCACCCAATGGTGATGTGGGCAAAAACACGCAGCAAACTGATTTTTCCCCGTGAGCCCCGTGGTTAGCTGCGTTTTATAGGTAACCGCTTTTTTCAGTTTCAATATCGCATTGCAAATTCCGTTGACTTCACTAATGAGAATGATTATCATTAGCCAGAAGTCGAATAATTCCAGCCAGCACCGATGACCTCCGGTCGGACGGTAGCCAGCCATCCCGGTTGACTTGTTAGTTAAGGAGGTTTTCACATGTCGGAAATGATTAGCGTCAACGACCGTTTCTTCGTCTGCAAGGCGCACAGACATTCCTTCCAGGAACGGCTCCAGCTTTTTATCGGGCTGATGAACGTGCAGCGCGGGCTGATCGGCCTGCGCGTGATCCCGCCCGGGGGTCGGAACACCCTGTTCGTGGTGGAAAGCAGCTGGCTGTCGCGCGACCATTTCCAGAGCTGGCTCGCCTCGTCGGCCTTCATCGTCTCCATGGGCGCGCTGGCGGGCGATGCCGCCGATCCCGTCGTGCGCAAAAAACAAACCGAACTGCTGGCGGCGCGCGACATCCCGCTCCGGCTCGCCGCTTGATTGAGGAGCTACCCAATGAACGCCATCCTGAAAGAAGAATTCAACGTCCTCGAACATGCCCATCGCCTGGCCCGCCCGACGCCGGCCGCTGCCGCGCTGCACCCGCACGAACTGCTGGACATCCTGCTGAACCGCCGCTTCGGGGTGGAATACCAGCCGGTGGTGGACACCGTGTCCGGGGAAACCGAGGGGTACGAGGCGCTGGCCCGCTTTTACCGGGCGAACGGGGAAGCGGTGCCGCCCAACCTGGTATTCGAGATGCTCCACGAAAACCCGCTGCTGCTGTTTCATACCGAATTGGAACTGAAAAAACTCCAGATCATGCATGCCCCTAAAACCGAGCTGCTGTTCCTCAACCTCGATCCGGACAGTTTCCACGTCGGCGGCACGCCGGGCGGCAACGTCTTCACCGAGCTGTTCCGCGGCTCCCGCTGCCCCGGCCAGGAAATCATGATCGAGGTGATCGAGAACCTGCACATCCGCGATGTGGCCCGCGCCAACGCCATGATCACCGACTTCAAGAACGCGGACATCAAGGTGGCCACCGACGATCTGGGGGTATCCAACGGGCTGGTGTCGTTCGGCAGCTTCTGCGACTCCTCCTTCATCAAGTTCGACCGCGCCTGGCTGAGGGAACGCGGCAACCGCAAGTTCGCCGTGCTGGAATGGTTCCACGGCATGGCCAAGGCCGCCGGGGCACGCACCGTGCTTGAGGGCGTGGAAACCCTGGGCGATCTGGCGCTGGCCCACGACATCGGCTTCGACTGCGTGCAGGGCTTCTACTTCCGCGAGCGTTTCGTCAACGAAGCCTGGGGGCGTCCATGAAAACGCTGATCTGGCTGTGCAGGGGAAGCGGCTGGCAGGTGGCATTCTTTCTGGCGCTGCTCACCCTCGGCTCGGTGCTGCCCTATCTCGCGCGCGGTTTGCCATGAAGGGGCCGGAGGATAAAAACCCGCGTCTGCCCTTGCCGGCGAACGACGCCCAATCCGCTCCCCCCCGGCGCATCGATTTGCGCGAGCTGCTCGGCGAAAGCCGCGAGCTGCGCATCATGCATGACGGCCAGGAATACCGCCTGACCCTGACCAAGCTGGACAAGCTGCTGCTGACCAAGTGAGGGATGAAGCATGTGCATAGCGAACAAGATAAACGCGAGCGGCGGGTCTTACCAAGCGCCATCCAGCCTGTTCGCCGCCATACCGCCGGCGGCGGCTCAAACCGCGCCGCGGCGGCGCAAGCTGTGGGAAATCCACACCCGCTACCATTGTCCCATCATCGGCACCTGCCTCACCGTGGACGAGCTGCGCCGGCTGGCGCGCCGCGCCGATCTGGAGGATTGGGATACCGGTTCGGACTACGAACTGCACAGCGCCGCCGTGGGGCTGGCGCGGGACCGCAACGCGCTATCCGAGCTGGTGCAGAAGGAAATGGAGCGCAAGTTCGCCGCGCTGGTGCAGCGCTTCGCCCGCGCCAGGTCGGATGACGACATCCTGCCGCTGTGGCGCGCGGCGCTGGCGCGGGGGGAAATCGCCGCCGCGCTGTGGGCGGTGATGAGCCACGGCCGTGCCAGCGACAAGCTGATGCATGTCGCCTACGAAGAGGTGCACATGATCTCCCACCAGGTCGGCACGGCAAGCCGCGCCGACCTGCGCAAGCTGGCCCGGCTTGCCGAGGACAATGCCGATCTGGCGGCGCGCCTGTCCCGGCAGCAGGACAACTTCGCCCGCCAGCTGGCGGAAAAAGAGGCGCTGATCCACGCCCTGAACGAGCGCCTGGCGGAGGCGCTCGGCACCGAACGGCGCCTGCTCGATGCCGGCGAGAGCCGGCGGGAAGCCGCCGGAAGCGATGAAACTGCGCGGCAGGCCCAGCGCATCGCCGAGCTGGAACGACGCCTGGAGGCCGAGTCCGCGCGCGCCGAGCAGGCCGGGAAAAGCGGACTGGAAGCGACGGCGCGCGCCGACCGGCTCGAACGGGTGGCGGCGGACCTGCGGCAAGACCTCGACGCCGCCGAGGAAACCCTGGGCGGTCTGTTGATGCCCGCTTCCTGCGGCGGCTGCGACGAAGGGCAGGATGGGCGCTGCGCCGGCCCGGACTTCACCGGACGCTGCGTGCTGTGCGTGGGCGGGCGCACCGGGCTCGCCGAGCACTACCGCCAGCTGGTCGAGCGCAGCAACGGGCGCTTCGTCCACCACGACGGCGGCCTGGAAGACAGCCGGAAGCGGCTGCCCGCCATGCTCGCCGCCGCCGACGCGGTGATCTGCCCGGCCGACAACGTCAGCCACGCCGCCTACTACGCGGTCAAGCGCCTGTGCAAACAGTACGGCAAGCCCTGCGTGCTGCTCAACAATTCCGGACTTTCCTCCTTCGCGCGCGGACTCGCGGCGCTGGACAGCGAGTCGGACAGGTAGGGCCGAATTCATTCGGCCATCGCACCGGCGGCTCGCCATGGGACGATGGCGGCCGCCCTGCCCTATTTGGTAGAATCAGTTCATCCCAACCGCATCCGGAACCCTCCATGGAACTCAATCTTTTCGCACTCGCCCGCGCCCTCCACGTCATCGGCGTGGTGCTGTGGATCGGCGGGGTGGCGATGGTCACCACCGTGCTGCTGCCCGCCACCCGCAAGCTGAAATCCGGCGCGGAGCAGGTCGCCTTCTTCGAGAAGATCGAACAGGGCTTCGCCCGGCAGGCGCGCTACACCACCCTGCTCACCGGCCTGACCGGCTTTTACATGCTGGGAGCGATGCATGCCTGGGCGCGCTATCACCAGGCGCAATACTGGTGGGTGCCCGCCATGACCGCGGTGTGGGCAATTTTCACGCTGATGCTGTTCGTGCTCGAACCGCTGGTGCTGCACAAGTGGTTCCAGCAAAAGGCGGCGCAGAACCCGGAAAAAACCTTCCGCGTCATCCAGCGCCTGCACTGGGTCCTGCTCACCTTGAGCCTGGTTACCGTCTTCGGGGCGGTCAGCGGCGCGCACGGCTGGCTCCTGCCGGGCTGACGTGTTCACGAAAAACATCAGGTTCGGCCTGGCCACCGGGTTCGCCCTGGTGCTGGGGCTGATGGCGGTGCTCGCGCTGGTCGGCCTGCGCCAGATGGCGGCGATCAACGAACGCCTCGAAGGAATCGTCGAGGGCAACAACGCCAAGACCGAACTCGCCACCGTCATGCGCGACTCCCTGCGCGAGCGGGCGATCAGCATGCACGCCATCGTGGTGCTGAAAGACCCGTTCGAGCGCGACGCCGAGCTGATCCGTTTTTACGACCACGGCGCCAGTTATGCCAAGGCGCGCCAGAAGCTCGACCAGATGATTTCCAGCGACCAGGAAAAGCTGATCCTGGCGGCCATCACCAACCAGACCCTGACCACCCAGCCGGTCGTCCTCAAGACCATCGACCTGGCCATGGAGCATGACCCGGCCACGCTCGACCTGATGCAAAGCGAAACCATCCCGGCGCAGAAGCGGCTGCTGGGCGAGCTCGACGAGCTGGTCAAGCTGCAACGCGACGCCACGCACCAGGCCGCCAGGGAAGCGGCCCAGGCCTATCGGGAAACCCGCCTGCTGACGCTGGCGCTGGGCATCGCCACGATCATGCTGGGCATCGGCATCGCCGTCCTGGCGACCCGCCGCGCCGCCCAGCACACGCTGGAAATCGAAAAAATCTCCGACATCAAATCCCAGTTCGTCGCCAACGTCAGCCACGAAATCCGCACGCCGATGAACGGCATCCTCGGCATGGCGGCGCTGCTGCTGGACACCCGCCTCACCCCGGAGCAGCGGGACTACGCCGAAACCATGCGCGCCTCGGCCGAATCGCTGCTCGCCATCATCAACGACATCCTCGACTTTTCCAAGATCGAGGCGGGCAAGCTGGAGCTGGAATCGGAGGATTTCGACCTGCGCGAGCTGGTCGGCGGCATCGTCAAACTGCTGGCGGGGCAGGCCCGGAGCAAGAAGATCGACCTGCGCGGCGACATCCCGCCGGTCGGCCGGCTGCATGGCGCGGCCGGCCGGCTGCGCCAGATCCTCACCAATCTTGCCGGCAACGCGGTGAAATTCACCGAGGCCGGCGAAGTCGTGCTGCGCGTGGTGCCCGAAGCGGAAGAAGCGGATGCGGTGACGTTGCGCTTCGAGGTCAGCGACACCGGCATCGGCATCGCGCGGGAAGACCAGAAACGCCTGTTCCATGCATTTTCCCAGGCCGACGGCTCGGCGACGCGCAGGTATGGCGGCACCGGCCTCGGCCTGGCGATCTCGAAGCAGCTCGCCACGCTGATGGGCGGGGAAATCGGCATGGACAGCGCGCCCGGCCAGGGCAGCACGTTCTGGTTCCGCCTGCGGCTGGAGAAGCGACCGGGGCAGGCGCTGCCGCCGGCCGACCCGTCCGCCGGCGCGCCCAGCCCGGAAAAACCCGCCGCTGCGGAGGTTACACCCGCATCCAGCGTGCTGGTGGCCGAAGACAATCCGGTCAACCGCAAGGTCATGCTCTACATGCTGCAAAAAATCGGCGTGGACGCGGTCATCGTCGACAACGGCAAGGAGGCGCTGGAAGCGCTGGCGAAAAGCCGCTACGACCTGCTCCTGATGGATTGCCAGATGCCGGGGATGGACGGTTTCGAGGCGACCTCGGCCATCCGCCGGCGCGAACGGGCGGCGCATGCCGAGCGCATGCCGATCGTTGCCATGACCGCCAACGCCATGGCGGGCGACCGCGACAAATGCCTGGCGGCGGGCATGGACGATTACCTGATGAAACCGCTGGCGCGCAACGCCCTGGAAGCCGCGCTGAAGAAATGGCTGCCGCGCCAAGGCACCGCACCGGATCCGGTCGATCTCGAATCCCTCCACGCCACGTTCCGGCAGGACCGGCAAATCGTGGCGGAACTGATCGCGCTGTATCTCGACACCACGCCGCCGCTCCTGGAACAGTTCACGGCGGCGATCGGCCGGAAAGATCCGGCCGGCGCGAAGGTCGCCCATGAAATCCGGGGCGCATCGACTTACATCGCCGCGCACGGCATGGCCGGCCTCGCGCGCGAAGCCGAAACGGCGGTGAAAAGCGAAAAGTGGGGTGAAGCGGAAGAAATCGCCGAGCGGATGGAAACGGCGTTCATTCGGGTGCTGGCGTTTGCCGATGCGCTCGACCGGCCGGCGGAACCCACCATGTAGGCGCGTTTCAGGCCTTAAATCAAAAAACGAATGGCCGCGAAAAGGCACAAAACGCACAAAAATAGCGTGGAATTTTTTGTGGCTTTTGTGCCTTTTCGCGGCTATCCAGCTTGTTGCGTCTTTTCGCGGCCAAGCGAAGCTAATAAGTAATGGTCTTCCATTCGTCGTCCATTACCCGCGTGACGAACGTTGCCGCGCCGGCGATGCCGGTGCATTCGGCCACCAGTTGCTCTTTGGTGACGTCGCAGGGTTCCATCGCGCCGCCGCAGGCGAAGAATTTTACGCCGAGGTCGGCGGCGTCTTTCATGAAGCCGTACACGGTCTTGGTGAGGTTGTCGCTGGGATAGATGCTGTCGGCGATGCCTGCGATCAACAGGCGCACCGAGCGGCTGGCGAAATAAATCTCGACATCGACGTCCATCGCGGCGGCCGCGGCGGCCTGGAAAAACGGCGTGCCGCACACATGGGGATGATCCGGATCGATGGTCAGGAGCATGATTGCGAGTTTGTCGGCCATGGCGAAGTTTATCGTACCGGGTCGGCCGTGCGCAAGGCGTCGGGCGCGCCGGACGCCAGCGGCGTCACGATCGCGAACTCGGCGCCGTGCTCGGTATTGCGCACTTCGATGCGGCCGTCCATGTTGGTTTCGATGATCATTTTCGACATGTACAGGCCGATACCGGTGCCCTTTTCCCGCGTGGTGAAGTAGGGGTCGAAGATTTTGTCCAGTATCTCGTCGGCGATGCCGCCACCGTTGTCGCGCACCGTCACGTAGCCGTTATCCCGGTCGCGGCCGACCACGATTTCCACCTTGCCGCGGGCGATTTTCCGCTCCAGGATCGCGTCCTTGGCGTTGCCCAGCAGGTTCATCACCACTTGCGCGTATTCGTTGGGGAAGCCCTGTACCGTGGCGTCCCGCTCCACCCGCAGTTCGATGGTGATATGGTTGTTGGTGAATCCCGCATCGGCCACCGAGATCGCGTCCCTGACGCTGTCCGCCAGGCTGAACGGGGTCTTCGCCCGATTTGGCGTGAAGAAGTGGCGGAAATCGTCGATGGTGGCGGACATCTTCTGGATCAGCTGCTGGCCTTTCGCCGCCGACTCGTCCATGTAGGCCCGGTCCAGTTCGTTGTAGGCATGCGCGTCCTGGATGTTGTCAAGCAGCAGGCTGAGCGCGTTGAGCGGCTGGCGCCACTGGTGCGCGATGTTGCCGATCATCTCTCCCATCGCCGCCAGACGCGACTGGTGGATCAGCATGTGGTCCTTCTCGCGGTTCTTGGCGGCTTCCGCCCTGACCCGCTGCTCCAGGGTGTCGTTCAGCTGGCGCAGGTCTTCTTCCGCCTGTCTGAGGCCGGAAACATCCTCCAGGATCCAGATCGAGCCCTTGCTCAGATCGGCCGGGTCGATTGCCTTGCCGCTGAGCAGGCCCCAATACTCGGTGCCATCCTTGCGCCGCTGGCGGCACTCGATATGATAATTTTCACCGTGCGCCAGCACCGGGTAGCCTTCCCTGCCGACCTTTGCGAAATCGTCCGGGTCGGCATACAGGAACGACGGTTCCTGGCCGGCCAACTCCTCGCGGCTGTAGCCGGTCATCTCCTCGGTTTTGGGGTTGACCCAGACGAACCGGCGCTCCTTGAGCAGCGCGATGCCGATCACGGTGTTGTCGAGAATGGTTTCGAGCTCGTTCAGGGTTTCGTTGAGCCGCTCCTGGACCCGCTTCAGCTCGGTGATGTCGAGCGAAAACCCCAGCAGCAGCGGAAACTCGGCGCCCTCCGGGCGTATCATGGTCTTGCCGGCGAGCATCATCCTGCCCCCGTCCGCGCCGTTCAGGCGCTCTTCGCGCATGGCGAGGCTGTCCGCGGCGCGCACGGCATCGTCGTCCCGGCGCAGGCGCTCGGCCACCTCGGGCGGAAATGCGTCGTAATCGGTCGTCCCGATCAGGGACGCCTTGGGCTTGCCGACAGTCCTGGCCGTTTCCTCGTTGACCAGCACAAAGCGGCCGGAACCGTCCTTGAGGAAAATGTTGATCGGCAGGGTATCCAGAATCAGCGCGGTGAGCGATTGCTGCATGTGGGCCTGCCTCTCGGCGCGCTCGCGTTCGGCGGTGCGGCGCGCGCTGCTGCGCAAGATCAGGCCGATCGCGCCCATCCCGAACAGCCAGATCGCGCCGTGGGTCAGCCTCATTACCCCGATCGCGCCGCTTTCCGCAGCCAGGTAGGGCGCCAGCGGAACATACACGCCGATGCCGCCGCGCACGTCGCCCAGCCGGTAACCTTGCTGCTGGTGGCATTTGAGGCAACCCTGCTCCACCGTCATGGCGCGGATCATGCGCAGGTGGGGCTTGCCGTCGATGTCGGAGCGCTCCGACACTTCCTTTTCGCCCCGCTCGAACCGGCGCAGGGCAGCCGTTTCCCATGCGTCCGGCGTGTTGATCGGGTTGAGCGGGCGCAGGCTGGTGATGCGCCCCTTCACCCCAAACCGCTCGGCGTGCTGCTCCTGCACCTGGCGCAGCATGTAGGCCGGGTTCATCAGGGTCAGCCGCTGGCCGCTGGTGGTTTCCACATCCCGCTCCGGCACCTGGGCAAGGTAGGGGTTGGGCGCGGTTTCCGCGTTCACCGGCACGTACACGCCGCCGTGGCTGGTGGCCCAGAGGCGGAAAGTCAGGTCCTTGTTCAGGTTGGAAGTGGCCTCGTTTCGCGCCAGCACCATCGATTCCTGCCGCACGTGGAAAATATTCCACGCCAGGGAGCCGCCGATCAGCAGGCTCCAGGCGATCACGGTCGCCGCCGCCAGGACGTTGGCGACGGGGATGCGGGCGCCGGCGGCGGCCGGGCTCATGGCCTGTCGCTATCCGGCGATGGCGCGGCTTTTCCGGCGGCTTCCGCATCCATGCCGGCGTGGTAAAACTGGTAATTGTTGCGCCCCGCCTCCTTGGCCCGGTACATCGCCACGTCGGCATGCTTCACCAGGGCATTGGCGTTCCTGCCGTCGTCGGGATAAAAGCTGATGCCGATGCTGGTGCTGACGTTCAGTTCGCGCCCCTCCAGCCGGAACGGGAGCGAAACCGCATGCAGCAGCTTGCGCGCCACCCGGTCGGCGTCCTCCGCCGCGCCGACTTCCGGCAGCAATATCACGAATTCGTCGCCGCCCAGGCGCGACACGGTGTCGCCCTGGCGCACGCTTTCGGACAGGCGGACGGCGACTTCCTGCAGCAGCAGATCGCCGACATTGTGCCCCAGCGTATCATTGATCACCTTGAACCGGTCGAGGTCGAGGAACATCACGGCGGCCTTGCAGCGGTTGCGCTGCGCCTGGATCAGCGCCTGCCCCAGCCGATCGTTGAACAGCGTGCGGTTGGGCAAATCGGTGAGCACGTCGTAATGGGCGAGATGGCGCACATGCTCTTCCGCCTGCTTGTGCTCGGTGATGTCGGCAAAAATGGCGACATAATGGGTGGTCTCACCCTGGTCGTTCCTTACCGCGTTGATGGTCAGCCATTCGGCATAGATCTCGCCATCCTTGCGGCGATTCCAGATTTCCCCGCTCCACTTCCCGGTTTCCCGCAGGCTGATCCACAAGTCGCGGTAAAAATCGGGCGGATGCTTGCCCGAACTCAGGAGGGCCGGCGTCCGGCCGACCGCTTCGCTCTCGGCGTAGCCGGTGATCTCGCAAAAAGCCCGGTTGACGGCCAGGATGCGGTTGTCCGCATCGGTGATGAAAATCGCATCGGACGAAGCCTCGAACACGCTGGATGCCAGCTGCATCTCCAGGTTGGCCTTGACCTCCCAGGCGCCCTTCTGGATCGCCTGCAGCAACAGGTCGGTCTTGACCGGCTTGATCACGTATTTATCGATGCCCAGGTCGATCGCCTTGAGGAAAAAACCCGTTTCGTTGAACGCCGTCGTGACGATGACCGGCACGGACCGGTTCTCGGTTTTGATCGCCTCGGCCATGCTCAACCCATCCATCACCGGCATCATGATGTCCGTCACCACCACCTCGGGCTTGTGCCGGCGCCAGACCGCCAGCCCCTCCGCGCCGTCGGCGGCGGTATAGAGCTTGCCGACGCGCCGCCGCAGGAAGCGCGACAGCTGTTCGCGGATATCCGCATCGTCCTCGACGTAAAGCACGGAAATGTTTTTCAAATCCGAAATTCCCCGGCCGGCAATCGCTTGTTCACTACCCGCGTGCGGTAGCAAACCAGTGTCTTTTTGCGGGCTGGCGGCGGCATCCGCCACGGCCTCCTCTTGCGGCGATTTATCCATTTGCAGTCCCATCCATTAAAGGCGTGGCAATCCTGAATTCCACACCTTCGTCGATATTTCGTACTTCCATCCTGCCGTTCATGCTGGTTTCGATGATCATCTTGGACATGTAAAGCCCGATGCCCGTGCCTTTTTCCCGCGTGGTGAAATAGGGGTCGAAAATCTTCTCCATGATCTCGTCCGGTATGCCGCCGCCGTTGTCGCGGATGGCGACATAGGCGTAATCGTCGTCCCGGTCGATCGTGACTTCCACTTTGCCGTTTTTCACGCCGCGCTCCTGGATCGCCTCCTTGGCGTTGCCCAGCACGTTCAGCACGACTTGCGCATACTCGTTGGGGAAGCCCATGACGCTGGCGTCCTGCCCGGCTTTGAGCGCGACGGCGATATTGCTGCGTTCGAAGCCGAATTCGACCACCGACAGCGCATCCTTGACCGCCTTAGCCAGGTCGAAGCGCACTTTCGCCCGGTCGGGCTTGAAGAAATTGCGGAAATCGTCGATGGTGGCGGACATCTTGTCGATCAATTGCCGGCCCTTGCCAACTGACGCCTCCATGTACTCCTGGTCGAGGTCGTTGTAGGCGTAGGCGTCCTGCATGTTGCCCAGCAGCAGCCCCAGCGCGTTGAGCGGCTGGCGCCACTGGTGCGCGATGTTGCCGATCATCTCGCCCATCGCCGCCAAGCGCGACTGGCGGATCAGCAGGTGGTCCTTTTCCCGGTTCAGGGCGACTTCCGCCTTCACCCGCTGCTCCAGGGTTTCGTTGAGGCGCTTCAGCATTTCCTCGACCTGGCGGCGCTCCAGTTCGGCCCCCAGCCATTGCGCCATGAGCTGGATGAATTCCCGGTCGGTGGCGGTAAATGGCCTGGGACTCGGCCTGGCGCTGGAAAAATTGAGCGTGCCGTAGATACTGCCGGCGACGGCCAGGGGAACGCCGATATAGGCCTCCAGCTTGAAATCCAGGTGACAGGGGTGGGATGCCCACTCGCTCGCCCCAGCATGCTCGATCATCAGCGGCCCTCCCTGCCGCAGCGTATCCCGGCAATAGGTCTGGCCCAGACCGAACACGTCGCCCTGGGCGATGGCACCGGCCGGATCGAGGACATGGGCAACCTCGTAGCGTTCGCCCTCGATATGGGACACGATCCCGATATTCATCGCGAAATCCTTGCATCCGAGCTCCAGCAGCGCGCGGATCTGGTCCGACAGCTCGGGCTTGCGCACGGAAATCGTTTCGTAAAACCGGTGCAGCCTGGATTCATACTGCTTGCGCTCGGTAATGTCGTAGAACGCCACCACGCTGCCCGCGACCTCGCCGTTTTTGAGGACTGGCGCCGACACCAGCGACACGTTGAAGACCGGGCCGCCGCGGCGGACGAACAGGGCGTCCCGCGACCGGTAGGTCTGGCCGGCGAAATTCGCCCGCCGAATCGGGCAGGAATCCGCCGGGTCGCCATCGGCGTGATAATGCAGCAGCGCGTGGGCGTCCTTGCCGAGAAGCTCCGCCTGCGGCCAGCCGAGCAGGTTTTCCGCCTCCGGGTTGGCGAATGTGACGCGCCCGTCCCGGTCCAGCATGTAGACACCTTCGCCCATATTGGCGGCGATGTCGCGCAGCTTGCTCTCGCTTTCCTTGAGGGCTTCCTCACGCTCCCGCTGGAAATCGAGCAATTCCTCGATCCGGTTGGCCATGTCATTGAAGGCATGCGCAGCGCGGCGCATTTCCGGCGAACCCGCCGGCTTGATCCGCACCGAACGCTCGCCCTGCCCCAGCGCCATACTGGCGTCATTGAGGGTGCGCAGGGGCTTGAGGCCGCCGCGCAACACCAGCCAGATGCCGACGAAATCCAGCACGATCGCCAGCAGCAGGATCAACAGATACTGAACCAGGCGCGACCAGGCCCGATTGATCGACTCCTGCGCCGTGATAACGACCTTGAGCGTGCCGTAATCGTGCCCGCCGACCACCGCCTGCGCCTCCCCGACTTGGTCGGCAAGCCCGGTCCAGGCGACAAACCAGGCCGGCGCCAGCGGCTGGGCGCTCACATCCCTGCTCTCCAGCACCGTGCCGGCGGTGTCGCGGTAGCGAATACGGGCGACATTGGCGCGCTGCACGAAGTTGTCCAGGGTCTGCTGGAGCGTGGAAAAATCCCCGATCACGATGATTTCCGCCAGGGATGGCGGCAATACCCGCAGTTCGTCCTGCAGTTGCGCGCGCAAATCCTCCTCCGCCTGCCGCGCATCCCAGCGCGCCGCGGTATAAAGCATGACGAACCCGGCAATGACCAGCGCGATGCACGCCGTAACCAGCAGGCGCCCTGCAAAAGGAAGTCGGTTCCAGAATTTCGGGATGAGCCCGGTCATGCTGTTGTCCGTTTTTAGAGCTGGTAGCTGGTAGCTTGTAGCAAAAGCGGGGCGCTGCCAGCTACAAGCTACTCAATATCCTTCACCAGCGTGGTGCGATAAAAATCGAGATAGTTCTGATAATCGTTCGGGCCGGCATGCTGGAAGCCGTAGGGAGCCTTCTGCTGGATGACCTTGGCACTGACCGCGAGAATTTTCGCCCCTTCCGCGTCGATCTCCATTTCCGCCAGCGCTTCCCGCACCAGCCCGGACACTGTGGCCGGCACCCTGGGATGGACGGAAATCGGCAGGTTGTGGTATGGCGGAGATTCCCAAATCACCCGGTAGCGCAGGTTCTCCCGCACCGCAAAGTCGCGCATCACCTGGTTGTTGACGCCGGCGGCCACGACCTTGCCGGCCTTGAGCTGCCCCATGATGCCTTCCTGGTTGCCGCCGAATACGGCGGTGACCTCGATCCCGCGCCGCAGCAAATGATCCATGGGCAAGGCATAGCCGACGAATGCCGCGCGGGAAGGGAACCCCACCGCCTTGCCCCTGAGATCGGCAACCGATGTTACCGGCGAATCCTCCAGCGTAACGATCTGGCCGGTGATCGACTCGGCGGCGGGGCGAAGGATGACGCGGTAACCCTGCGCCGACGTGGCCGGCAGGAAAATGGTGTTGGAATAGACGAAATCGTATTCGCCCCTGGCGATGGCAGCATTGGATTCCGGTGCGGTGCGGGTGATTTTCAGTTGCAGGGTGACGCCGGTCTTGCGCGTGACGTAGTCCAGGATGGGATTCCAGTATTGCGCCGTCAGCACCGCGCTGCGCTGGGACAACACCCCCAGCGAATAAACCTTGCCTTCCGCCGCCGCGTCAACCGCACCCAATAGCGCCGCCAGCGCCGCCAATACCCGCCCGATCCGCCCCATGGTTTTCTCCCCTATTTCCGGCTAAGGGTTTTCCCTAACCACCCTGATGGGATTCTCTAATGAAAAGCGGGGAAAGATCAATTGGTTTAAATCAAGATTTGCCAGGAAATTGGCAGGCGGGCGCAAAGGAGGGACGAATCGGACAGGCCCGGAAACCGAAAACCGAAAACCGGCCGGACATTATCTGCCGCCCGCCAAATCGGCACCGTTCGCAGGGCGGGCTCTGCGCGCCCTGCGCGCGGAACCTTCGCTGGACCGGCAAGTCCGGGAGCTTGTCGGACTTAAAGAATCGAAGCGCAGAGGGTCAAGCAGGTAAGCCGCGAAGCGGCTGCTCGAAAAATTCGGCTGGACGAGGACAGATTTTGCCGCTTTTGCGGGTCAATAGTCATTCTATTGGCAAAAAAAACGGCGAAATATGGACGGCCAGGGGGATTTGCAGCCGATTTCCTTTAACCCAGATAATCCATTAGGACGCGAGATGATGGCGAGGCGTTTTGCGGCCAGTTTCGTTGCTTGGGAGGCGTCCCATGGTTGTTCCATAGGCGACGAGCAAGCGGCGAAAATGGCCGCAAAACGCCCGCCAGCACTCGCGTAGGCCCAAAGGGCCGCCTAATGGATTATCTGGGTTTAAGCCCGACAGGACTCCTAGCCGTCCCTCCGCCTACTGGTGCTCTGCCTTGCCCAGTTTTTCCTTGGCAACACTGATGTCCGCCTTCTGCTTCAGGCTCGCCAGATAAGCCGACGAATATTCCTGCATCAGCGCCTGGCTCATCTGGCCGGCGTACAATTTCATCTTCGCCGGGTCGATGGCGTCGGCCGCAACGACGTTGCTGACCCTGATCAGGAGGTAGCCGCCCTTGGGGTTCTCGATGCCGACGTAGGCCGGCAGTTTGCCGACGTCCGCACGGAAAATCTGGTTCAGCACGTCCCGCCCCAGGCTGGACGCGTCTTGCCGGGTAATCATGATCGGCGCGCCCCACCTCAGGCCGGCCGCCGCGCCGCCTTTTTGCAATGCGGCAAGCGCGTCCTTGCCCTGCTTGACGGCCAGGGCATCGGCCTGCTCGCGCAGCATGCGCTTGGACAGTTCCACGTTCAGCTCTTCGAAGGGGCGGTAGCTGGCCGCCTTATATTCCGCCACGCGCGCGGCCACCAGCGTGTTCGGCGCGACTTCGACCGCCTCGGTGTTGCGCTTGAGCTTGAGCGCCTCGTCAGAGAAAGCCGCCTGCAGCAGCTTGGGATTATTGAGCAGCGGCGCCACGTCCGTGCCGTTTTTGCCGATCCACGGGCTGGACTGGATTTTGAGCTTCAACGCCTCGGCCGCCGGCTTGAGGCTGTCCGACTGCTCGTACACGATATTGCTGAATGTTTCCGCCAGTTCGGCAAATTTCTGCGCCGCCTTCTGCTTCTTCAATTCCTGTTCGATTTCGCCCCGGGCCTCGTTGAGTTCGCGGTTGCCGCCATGCCGGATCGCGGTCAGCTTGATGATGTGGAAGCCGAAATCAGACTGCACCAGCCCGGATATCTCGCCGCCCTTCAGGGCAAACGCGGCATCCTCGAACGGCTTCACCATCGCGCCGCGCGGGAAGAAGCCGAGATCGCCGCCCTTGGCCGCCGAGCCTGGGTCCTGGGAGTTTTTCCGGGCGAGATCCTCGAATTTTACCGGGCTCTGCCCGATTTCCTTCAGGATCTGTTCCGCCTTGGCGCGCGCAGCGGCTTTCTCGGCGGCGCCCGCACCGGCGGCGACGCCGATCAGGATGTGGCTCGCCCGGCGCTGCTCCGGCTCCTGGTACTGGGCCCGGTGTTCGTCGTAGTATTTCCTGACCTCCTCGTCGCTGACGGCCATCTGCGGGGCCAGGTCGCTCACCGACAGCGCGACGTAATCGAGCCGCACCTGTTCCGGGATGCGGAACTCTTCCTTGTGCGTATCGTAGTAGGCGCGAACGTCGGCCGGATTGATCCTGATCTGCGCCATGAACTGCTCCGGCAGCAGCATCGCCTGGCTGATTTCCCGCTTCTGCTCGGCCAGCCGCGCCACGGTGTCCTCGATGGTGCGCGGCATGTTCAGGCCGTAAACCAGGCCCTCGCGCAGTTGCTGGATGAGCAGGTTCTGGCGCAGGCGCGCCTCGAACACGGTCGGCGTCATGTCCTGTGCGCCCACCATCTTTTCGTAGAGAGCCTGGGAAAACTTCCCGTCCTGCTGAAATTCCGGGATGTCGGCGATAATCGCGGCAAGCAGTAAATCCGGCATATTGAAGCCGACCCGGTCGGCCTCCGCGGCGAGCAGTCGCTGCTGAACCAGGCCATCCAGAACGGATTGGCGTACTTCGGGGCGGTCGAGCAGGGTGGGGTCGAACTTGGCGCCCATCATCGCGCGCATCTGACCCTGCTGCTCTTTCAGGGTCCGGTCGAACTCCGGCCTGGTGATCTGCTGGCCATCCACCTTGGCCACGACATCGGCTTTGTCGCCATGGCGAATGTAAGAGTCCACCCCCCACAACGCGAAGGGGATCGTAATCAGCGCCAGGATGATCTTGACGATCAGGCCCTGCGCACGCTCGCGGATGACTTCCAGCATTTTGCAACCACCGAAATATTCAATGCCCCAAATTCAGCGGGACGGCACAAAAAAAATGGGCGAAACAGCGTTCGCCCATGTATGGCGGAGTGGACGGGACTCGAACCCGCGACCCCCGGCGTGACAGGCCGGTATTCTAACCGACTGAACTACCACTCCATAAACCTGAAACCACAAAACCAACTGGTGGGTGCTGACGGGTTCGAACCGCCGACATTCGCCTTGTAAGGGCGACGCTCTACCAGCTGAGCTAAGCACCCAGAGCCAGCTAGTTTACAGCATCCTTCAGCGCTTTGCCAGAGCGGAACTTCGGAACCTTCGCCGCCTTGATCTTGATCGTCGCGCCGGTGCGGGGATTGCGGCCATTGCGGGCGGCGCGCTTGCCAACGTAGAACGTACCAAAACCAACCAGGGTAACCATATCACCCTTTTTCAGGGCGGTTTTGACAGCGCCGATAGCGGAGTCCAGTGCGCGACCCGCGGCAGCCTTGGACATATCGGCGGATTTGGCGATTGCATCAATCAACTCGGATTTGTTCACGTGTAGTCCCCTTTCTATACGGTTGAGAAACAGGCGTAGTCCTGCATCCGCTTTATAACAAGGCGCAAATCCTTGTGTCAAGCGGTATTGCGCATTATTAATCGAAATTAATGGCGCCAGATAAGGGTTCCCGGGCGGCCATCAAATCCGGCCCGTAAAAAAGCCGAAGCGGACGGCTGTCGCCCGCTTCGGCTTTCGCTACACGCACAAGGATTAGTGTTTTATTACAGCGGCTTCCGCGCTTTCCACCGGCGGCATGACGGGGACTGCGGCCGGCTCCGGCAGCGCCTCCGGCTTGCGCTCCAGCGCGTAGCCGAGCACCTCGTCGATCCACTTGACCGGGTGGATGTCCAGCCGGTTCTTGATGTTTTCCGGAATATCCACCAGATCCTTGACGTTCTCCTGCGGGATCAGCACCGTCTTGATGCCACCGCGGTGCGCGGCCAGCAGTTTTTCCTTGAGCCCGCCGATTGGCAGCACCTCGCCGCGCAGCGTGATCTCGCCGGTCATCGCCACGTCCGCCCGCACCGGGATGCTGGTCAGGATGGACACCATCGCGGTGGTAATGGCGATGCCCGCGCTCGGACCGTCTTTCGGCGTGGCGCCTTCCGGCAGGTGCACGTGGATATCGTATTTCTGGTAAAAATCCTCCGGGATGCCGAGCAGGCGCGAACGGCTACGCACCACGGAAAGCGCCGCCTGGATCGACTCCTGCATCACTTCGCCCAGCTTGCCGGTGGTGATCATCTTGCCCTTGCCCGGCAGCGCCACTGCCTCGATGGTGAGCAGTTCGCCGCCGACTTCAGTCCAGGCGAGACCCGTCACCTGGCCGACCTGGTTGTTCTGCTCGGCCACGCCGTAGCTGTAGCGCTGCACCCCGAGATATTTGTCGAGATTGCGTGAAGTTACCGCGATCTTGGCCTTGCCTTTCCGGAGCAACAGCGCCTTCACCACCTTGCGGCAGATCTTGGCGACTTCCCGCTCCAGGCTGCGCACCCCGGCTTCGCGCGTGTAGTAGCGAACGATGTCGCGCACGGCGCTCTCGGCGATGCTGGCCTCTTCCTCCTTCAGGCCGTGCAGCTTCATCTGCTTCGGCAGCAGGTAGCGCATGGCGATGTTGATCTTCTCGTCTTCCGTATAGCCGGACAGGCGAATCACCTCCATCCGGTCAAGCAACGGGCCGGGGATGTTCATGGTGTTGGCGGTGGCGACGAACATCACGTCGGACAGGTCGTATTCAACCTCGACGTAATGATCGACGAAGGTGTGGTTCTGCTCCGGGTCGAGCACTTCCAGTAGCGCCGAGGACGGATCGCCACGAAAATCCATGCCCATCTTGTCCACCTCGTCGAGCAGGAACAGCGGGTTGCGCACGCCGACCTTGGTCATCCCCTGCAGCACCTTGCCCGGCATGGAGCCGATGTAGGTGCGGCGATGGCCGCGAATCTCGGCCTCGTCGCGCACCCCGCCCAGCGCCATGCGGATGAACTTGCGGTTGGTGGCGCGGGCGATGGACTGGCCGAGCGAGGTCTTGCCCACGCCGGGCGGCCCGACCAGGCACAGGATCGGCGCTTTCAGCTTGTCCACCCGCTGCTGCACCGCGAGATACTCGACGATGCGTTCCTTGACCTTCTCCAGCCCGTAATGATCCTTTTCCAGCACCGCTTCGGCCGCCTTGAGATCCTTGCTGATCTTGGTTTTCTTCTTCCACGGCAAGCCGGTGAGCACGTCGATGAAGTTGCGCACCACCGTGGCCTCTGCCGACATCGGCGACATCAGGCGCAGCTTCTTCAGCTCGGCCTCGGCCTTGGCAAGCGCCTCCTTGGGCATTTGCGCAGCCTTGATCTTTTTCTCCAGCTCGTCCAGGTCCGAGCCTTCCTCCATCTCGCCCAGTTCCTTCTGGATCGCCTTGACCTGCTCGTTCAGGTAGTACTCGCGCTGGCTTTTCTCCATCTGGCGCTTGACGCGGCCGCGGATGCGTTTTTCCACCTGGAGGATGTCGATTTCCGCGTCGAGGATGCCGAGCATGTGCTCGAGGCGCTTGTGCACGCCGAACATTTCCAGGATTTCCTGCTTCTGCTCGATCTTCAGCGGCAGGTGCGCGGCGATGGTGTCGGCCAGCCGGCCGGCCTCGTCGATGCTGGCCAGCGAAGTCAGGATCTCGGGCGGGATTTTCTTGTTGAGCTTGACGTACTGGTCGAACTGCGCGAACAGGCCGCGCCGCAGCGCCTCGGCCTCATGCGCCTCGCCCTCCTCCGCTCCGATCAGCTCTGCTTCGGCGGTGAAATGGGTCTTGAGATCGGCAAAACTGACCACCTTGGCGCGCTGGCTGCCTTCCACCAGCACCTTGACCGTACCGTCCGGCAGCTTGAGCATTTGCAGGATGCTGGCCATGCAGCCGACCTCGTAAAGGTCCTCCGGCACGGGATCGTCCTTGGCGGCGGATTTCTGCGCCACCAGCATGATGTGCTTGCCGGATTCCATGGCGGCTTCGAGCGCCTTGATGGATTTGGGACGGCCGACGAACAGCGGAATCACCATGTGGGGAAACACCACCACGTCGCGCAGCGGCAACAACGGCAGGGTGACGGATTGGTCGGTCGTATCGTTGGGGTTACTCATGGGCTCCACCTCTAAAACAGTCTTAGGTCAGAAGGTAGGGGCGGCATCGCGACAATTCAAGCAATGCCGGAAAAATTCGGGGTGCCGCGCACGGCGGTCGAACGCGCCGCCGCTGGGGAAGCGGCGGCGTAACGGGCGGGATGCGTCAAGCGCTGCCTGCCGCCCGTGTCTGTTCGGCGTAGATCAGGATCGGCTGGCTTTCGCCGTTGACCACACCGTCGTCGATCACCACCTTGGCGACGTTGTTCATCGAGGGCAGGTCGAACATCGTATCGAGCAGGCTGTGCTCCAGGATCGAGCGCAGGCCGCGAGCGCCGGTCTTTCGCGCCAGCGCCTTCTTGGCGATGGCGAGCAGGGAATTGTCCCTGAACTCCAGCTCCGCCCCTTCCATCGCGAACAACTTCTGGTATTGCTTGATCAGGGCGTTCTTCGGCTCGGTCAGGATACGCACCAGGGCCTTCTCGTCGAGATCCTCCAGCGTCGCGACCACCGGCAGGCGGCCGACGAATTCCGGGATCAGGCCGTACTTGATCAAATCCTCCGGCTCGACGTCGCGCAGCACCTCGCCAATTTCCTTGCGGCTGTCCTTGCTCTTCACTTCCGCGCCGAAGCCGATGCCGCCCTTCTCCGAACGCATGCGGATCACCTTGTCCAGGCCGCTGAACGCGCCGCCGCAAATGAACAGGATGTTGGTGGTGTCGATCTGGACGAATTCCTGGTTGGGGTGCTTGCGCCCGCCCTGCGGCGGCACCGATGCGGTGGTGCCCTCGATCAGCTTGAGCAGCGCCTGCTGCACGCCTTCGCCGGACACGTCGCGGGTAATCGAGGGGTTGTCGGACTTGCGCGAAATCTTGTCGATTTCGTCGATGTAGACGATGCCGCGCTGCGCCTTCTCCACGTCGTAGTCGCATTTCTGCAGCAGCTTCTGGATGATGTTCTCGACATCCTCGCCGACATAGCCGGCCTCGGTCAGCGTGGTGGCGTCGGCGATGACAAACGGCACGTTGAGCATGCGCGCCAGGGTCTGCGCCAGCAGGGTCTTGCCGGAGCCAGTCGGGCCGATCAGCAGGATGTTGCTCTTGGCAAGCTCGACTTCGTCGCTCTTCGAGCCGTTTTTCAGGCGTTTGTAGTGATTGTAGACCGCGACGGAAAGGATTTTCTTCGCCTTCGGCTGGTCGATCACGTATTCGTCCAGGATGTTGCAGATTTCCTGCGGCACCGGCAGATCGGAAGTCCCCGTCTTGCCGGATTGGTCGCCTTGCGCTTCCTCGCGGATGATGTCGTTGCACAGCTCGACGCATTCATCGCAGATGAACACGGAAGGTCCGGCTATCAGCTTGCGCACTTCATGCTGGCTTTTGCCGCAGAAGGAGCAGTAGAGCAGTTTTTCGCCGCCGGATTTGTCAGCCATTTTCAGTCTTCCTAAGTTGTTGGGCCAATAACATTAAGACTCGCGAAGCGAGCTCTTCGTCCCCCTCTCCCGCGAGCGGGAGAGGGCTAGGGGTGAGGGGGTCATGGCACGCTGCCGTTTCATGATTTTGGGGGCGGTGCGCCATGACCGTCAGCCCGCTATATCGTTACGGCTTGCCAGCACCTTATCCACCAAACCGTATTTCGCCGCTTCCTCGCCGCCCATGAAATTGTCGCGATCGGTATCGTTTTCGATGGTTGAGACGGTTTGCCCGGTGTGATGGGCAAGCATCGAATTCAGGCGCTGCCTCAAGTATAGGATTTCCTTGGCGTGGATCTCGATGTCCGAGGCCTGGCCCTGGAAACCACCCATCGGCTGATGGATCATCACGCGCGAATTCGGCAGGCAAAAACGCTTTCCCTTGGCGCCGGCTGCAAGCAGGAATGCGCCCATGCTGGCGGCCTGACCCAGGCACAGAGTGCTGATATCGGGCTTGATGAACTGCATCGTATCGTAAATCGCCATGCCCGCGGTCACGGAACCGCCGGGGGAATTGATGTAGAAGAAAATATCCTTGTCCGGATTTTCCGATTCCAGGAACAGCATCTGCGCCACGATTACGTTGGCGGTCGAATCGTTGACCGGGCCGACCAGGAAGATCACCCGTTCCTTGAGCAGGCGCGAATAAATGTCGAATGCGCGCTCGCCCCGCCCGCTCTGCTCGATCACCATCGGGATCAAGCCGAGATTTTGCGGTTCCCAGTTTTGGTTATGCATCATTTAGCATTCCCCATCATTTCGTCGAAATCGACCGTGACGTCGGCCACCTTGGCATGCTCCAGCGCCCACGCCACCACGTTGTCTTCCATTACCAAAGATTCGACTTCGGCCAGGCGGTTCGGTTCCGAGTAATACCAGGCGACGACCTGGCCGGGTTGTTCGTAGCTCTCGGCGAATTCATCCACCAGGGCGCGCACCTGTTCGGGCTTGGCCTGCAGCTGGTTCACGCTGACCAGCTCAGCCAGGATCAGGCCGAGGCTGACGCGACGGCGCGCCTGATCCTCGAACAAATGGGCCGGGAACGAAATATCGCCCACGTTCATGCCGCGAGCCCGCATATCTTCACCGGCGCGCTGGCGCAGGTTGTCGATCTCCATTTCGACCAGCGCCTTGGGCAGCTCCAGCGGCGTGGCGTCGAGCAGGGCCTGCATCACGTGCTCCTTGACCCGGCCGCTGACGCGCTTCTTCACTTCGCGCTCCAGGTTGGCCTTGATCTCGCCGCGCATCTTGTCCAGGCTGCCGTCCTCGACGCCCAGGGAGCGCGCGAAATCGGCATCGACTTCCGGCAGCTTCGGCGCCGCCACCTGGTTCAGCGTGACCGCGAAGGTCACCGTTTTGCCGGCCAGTTCCTTGGCATGATAATCGTCGGGAAAGGTTAACTCAAACGTTTTGCTCTCGCCGGCCTTCATGCCGACGAGCGGCCCTTCGAAATCCTTCAGTGTCCGGCCCTCGCCCAGCACCAGCCGGTAGCCCTGCGCCTGGCCGCCCTGGAATTCCTCGCCATCCAGCGTGCCGCGGTAATCGATGGTCACCTGATCGGCATCGGCGGCGGGCCGTTCCACCGGCTCGTAGCCGACGCGCTGCTTGCGCAGGATCTCGATGGTCTTGTCCACTTCCGCATCGCCCACCGTCACTTGCGGGCGCTCGATGGTCGTGGCGCCGATGCCGCCCACGGCAACTTCCGGGTACACCTCGAAAGTCGCGATGAATTCCAGATCGGCGGATTCACCTTCAGCCGGCTTGGCTTCGATCCGCGGATAGCCAGCCACCCTCAGGTTCTGCGCCCGGACCGCTTCGGCGAAGTTCTTCTGCACCGATTCGCCCAGCACTTCCTGGCGGACCTGGCCGCTATATTGCTGCGCCACCATTTTCATCGGCACCTTGCCGGGACGGAAACCGTCCATCTTGACCGTACGCGACAGCCGCTTCAGCCTGTTCCCCACTTCCGCTTCCATGCCTGCGAGCGATACCGCCAGGTTGAGCGTCCGTTCCAGTTGGCTGGCGTTTCCAGCAATTCCCGCAGTCGTTTCCATTTCCGTTCCCCAATTTAAAGTCTGTCAGCTGGTGCGAAAGGGGGGACTCGAACCCCCACGCCGTAAAGCGCTGGAACCTAAATCCAGTGCGTCTACCAATTCCGCCACTTTCGCCAAAACTGTTAGTGTAATATATTCAACGCCCGGCGTCAGCCTCCCGCTTCGCTTTGCGGGCATCATCCGGCCTGGAACCCCGATGTCTAAACACTATGAAAATTTTCCGGTAGCCTCGATCCTGCTGCCCGCCAGGCTGCGCCATCCGGTCGGCGTCATTTACGCCTTCGCCCGCGCGGCGGACGACTTCGCCGACGAGGGCGACGTTAGTGACGACGCGCGCCTGGCGCTGCTCGGCGGCTTTCGCGCCGAGCTCGACCGGATTGCCGCCGGAGCGCCGCCGCAAACGCCGCTGTTCCACGAACTGGCGGAAGTCGTGGGCCGCTACCAACTGCCGCTACAGCCGTTTTACGACCTGCTCGACGCCTTTTCGCAGGACGTCGTCAGGAAGCGCTACGCCCACTTCGGCGAGGTGATGGATTACTGCCGCCGCTCCGCCAACCCGGTCGGCCTGCTCCTGCTCCACCTCTATGGCGCGGCGACCGAGCGCAACATCGGCTATTCCAACGCCATCTGCTCCAGCCTGCAGCTGATCAATTTCCTGCAGGACATCGCCATCGACTATCACGACAAGGGGCGGATTTACCTGCCCCAGGACGAGATGGCCAAATACCGCATCACCGAAACGCAAATCGCACGCGGCGCCAATTTCGGCCAATGGCAGCCGTTCATGCACTTCCAGATCGAACGCGCGCGCAAGCTGCTGCAGGCCGGCGCGCCGCTGGGCAAGGTGCTGCGCGGCCGGATCGGCCTGGAAATGCGCATGATCGTCATGGGCGGCGAAGCCATCCTGCGCAAGCTGCACAAATCGGGCGGCGACATTTTTCAGGACCGGCCGGTGCTCAAGGCCGGCGATTGGGTTTTCATGCTCTACCGCGCGCTGCGCGCGAAATAAGGAAAATTTTTTGACCCCGGATCAATACTGCCAGGAAAAAGCCGCCAAAAGCGGTTCCAGCTTCTACTACAGCTTCATGTTCCTGCCGCCGCCCCGGCGCCGCGCGATCGTCGCCCTCTATGCCTTCTGCCGCGAGGTGGACGACGTGGTCGACGAATGCACCGATGTAGCCGTCGCGCACGCCAAGCTCGCGTGGTGGCGCAGCGAAGTCGCCAACCTCTATGCCGGCCGGCCCGAGCATCCGGTCGGTCAGGCGCTGGCGCCGCTGGTCGGAGAATACGGTCTGCCCGCCGCGGAACTGGAGGAAATCATCGCCGGCATGGAAATGGATCTTTCCTATAACCGCTACGCCGACTTCGACCAGTTGCAGCTGTATTGCCACCGCGTCGCCGGCGTGGTCGGCCAGCTGTCGGCCCGGATATTCGGCTATGACGACGCGCGCACCGAACAATACGCGCACGATCTCGGCCTGGCCTTCCAGCTCACCAACATCATCCGCGATGTCGGCGAAGACGCGCGGCGCAACCGCATCTACCTGCCGCTGGACGAACTGGCGCAATTCGGCGTCAGCGAAGCCGACATCCTGCAGGGCCGGGAAACGGAAAACCTCACCCGCTTGATGGCGTTCCAGGCCGAACGCGCGAACCAGTATTACGCGCGGGCATTCGCCGCCCTGCCGCCGGCCGACCGCAAAAGCCAGCGCGCCGGCCTGATCATGGCGGCGATTTACCGCACCGTGCTGGACGAAGTCGGCCGCGACGGCTATCGCGTGCTGAGCCGGCGCGTTTCGCTGACCCCGATCAGAAAACTGTGGATCGCCTTCAAAACCGCGCTGCGCGAATGAACGTCGCGGTCATCGGAGCCGGCTATGCCGGCCTGGCGGCGGCGGTGGAACTGGCCGCGCAAGGCGTTCCGGTCAGCGTGTTCGAAGCCGCCAGACAACTGGGCGGGCGGGCCAGGCGGGTGGACCATCGCGGGCTCGCGCTGGACAACGGCCAGCACATCTTCCTCGGCGCCTACCGCGAGACGCTGCGCCTGATGCGCCAAGCCGGCGCCGACCCCGAAGCGCTGCTGCTGAGGCTGCCGTTGCAGCTCGCCATTCCCGGCCGCTTCAGCCTCCGGGCACCACGTCTGCCCGCCCCGCTGCATCTGGCGCTGGGCCTGATCGCGGCGCGCGGCCTGAGCCTGGGCCAGCGCTTTGCCGCCGTGCGCTTCATGAGCGCGATGCGCCGGCGGGATTTTCGCCTGGCGCGCGACACCAGCGCCGCCGCGCTGCTGGAGGAATACGGCCAGACCGGCAACCTGCGGCTGTTCCTGTGGGAGCCGCTGTGCGTCGCTTCGCTCAACACCCCGCTCGCCGCCGCCTCGGCCCAAGTCTTCCTCAACGTGCTGCGCGACGGCCTGGCCGGCAGCCGGGCGGACAGCGACCTGCTGCTGCCGCTGGCGGACCTGACCGAATTGTTCCCCACCGATGCGGCGGCTTACCTGGAGCGCCGCGGCGGCAGCGTCGCGCTGTCGCGGCCGGTGCGCTCGGTGCGGGCCGACGCGAATGGTTTCACCCTGGAAACGGATCAGGGAAGCGCCCGCTTCGACCGCGTCGTCTGCGCGGTGCCGCCGCAGCGCCTGGCCGCGCTCACCGCCGGGCTGCCGCAGCTGGCGGCCGCGGCGGCGCAGGTAGCCCGCTTCGGCTACCAGCCGATCTATACCGTGTTCCTGCAATATCCGGCGGCCACCCGCCTGCCCCAGCCGATGATCGGCCTGTGCGGCGGCGTCGCACAGTGGCTGTTCGACCACGGCCAGATGGGCCGGGCCGCCGGCCTGATCTGCGCCGTGATCAGCGCCGAAGGCCCGCACCAGGGGCTCGGCCAGGACGAACTGGCACGGCGGGTGGACGACGAACTGCGCGCGGCTCTGCCAAGCCTGCCGCCGCCGCTGTGGCACAAGGTGATCGCGGAAAAGCGCGCCACCTTCTCCTGCACGCCCGATCTGGAACGCCCAGATCAAGCCACGCCCCTCGCTGGCTTTTACCTTGCCGGCGACTATACCGCCGGCGACTACCCCGCCACGCTCGAAGGCGCGGTCAGAAGTGGGGTAAAATGCGCAAAACTTATCCTGGAAAAGCCATGAAAAACTATCAAGCTCCGCAAGACCTGCTCAAGGACCGCGTCATTCTCGTCACCGGCGCGGGCCAGGGAATAGGCAAGACCGCCGCCCTCACCTTCGCCGCCCATGGCGCCACCGTGATCCTGCACGGCCGCTCGGTGAAAAAGCTGGAGGCGGTGTACGACGAGATCGAGGCGGCGGGGCATCCGCAAGCGGCGATTTTCCCGCTCGACCTGAACAAGGCGGAAGACAAGGATTTCGCGGCGATGGCCGCCGGCATCGGCGAGCAGCTGGGGCGGCTCGACGGCATCCTGCACAATGCCGCCAAGATGGACCGGCCGCAGCCGCTGGAAGACCAGCCGCTGGAGCAGTGGCTGCAACTCCTGCGCGTCAACCTGGCCGCGCCCTTCGCGCTGACCCGCGCCTGCCTGCCGCTGCTGAAAAAGGCGCCGGATGCGTCGATCGTGATGACCTCGGAAACCCACGGCCACAATCCCAGCGCTTTCTGGGGCGGCTTCGCGGTCGCCAAGAGCGGCGTGGAAACACTGGTGAACATCTGGGCGCAGGAACTGGCCATCCATCCCAACGTGCGCATCAACGCGGTCGTCCCCGGCCCGGTGCAATCGCCGCAACGCAGCCGCACCCACCCCGGCGAACGCAAGGACAGCCTGCCCGTGGCGGAAACGCTGATGCCGCTCTATCTTTATCTGATGGGGCCGGACAGCCGCGGCAGCAGCGGCCGGATCGTCGAGGCCGCAACGGGTTAACGGAGCCTATTTCCAGCCGCAAAAAGGCACAAAAAGCGCAAAAGGAATCTGCTTCTACCCGTGCTTTTTTTGTACCTCTTTGCAGGATTATTTCAGGAAAAACTCCAGCTTTTCCTGCCCGACTTCGATCAAGTCCCCGTCCTGCAACGCCTGAAGTCCCTCGCCGATTGCCTGGCCGTTGACTCGCGCCGATTTGTTCCCTTCCACATGGGCGATGAAGTAGCCCTGCGGCCGCCGCATGATCACGGCGGTTTGCTGGCCGGCCGTGCCGAAGGTTTTTAGCGGCTGTTCCAGTTCGATTTCATTTTCGGCGAATTTGCCGTGAAGGTCCCTGACCCCGCCCAGGGGGAAGCCTGCACGGCGCGACGGTCGCGCAGTCGGCACCGGCGCATGGCTGCGCCCCGTTTTTCCGGCGGCATCGCGCGGGATGCCGATCTCCAGCTCGGACGTATTGATCATCAGCGTGCGGTCGAAATCCATCTCCGGGTTGGCTTTGACGTTGATGTATTTGACCTGGTAAGCATCGAGGCCGATCACGTCGCCGTTTTGCAGGATGTGCCGGCCGACGCGGGTGCCGTTGACGGTGGAACCGTTGGTGCTGCCGAGATCCTCGAAAATATGGTCGTTGCCCACGGCCTGGATCACCGCGTGCTCCTTGCTCACGCCCGGACTGTCGAGCTGGATGTCGTTGCCCGTTCTACGCCCGATAGCGATGCGCGCCTGGTCGATAAAGTGATTGCCGACCACCGCGCCGTTCAGAGTCACCACCAGTTTTGCCATTTACCTACCCCCTCAGCCAGCCGAACAGCCGGTCGAACAAACCGCGCCGGGCGGGGAATGCCCGCACCCTGGCCAGCACCACGGAAACATTATCATGCCCGCCGTTATCATTAGCCATTTGCACCAGCAGCCTCGCCGCCAATGGCAGATTGGCCTTCAATTCGCACAGGGCGAGCTGGATGTCGGCGTCTTCGACCATATTGTTCAAGCCGTCGGAACAGAGCAGGTAGATGTCGCCCGGCAGCACGTCGTCTTCACGCAGGTCCACTTCAACGGCCTCTTTCTTGCCGAGCGCGCGCGTCAGAAGATTGCGATTGTGGGAACCCCAGGCCTGCTCCGCGTCGATCACCCCGGCTTCGACCTGATCGCGGAGCAGCGAATGGTCCAGCGTCAGCTGCTCGAGCCGGTCGTAGCGCAGGCGGTAAAGGCGCGAATCGCCGACATGGGCCACGGCGATGCGGTCGTCGTGAAACAGGGCCAGGGTCAGCGTGGTGCCCATGCCCTGATACTGCGAATTCTTCTGCGCCATCTTCAGGACCGCCCGGTTGGCTTTTTCGGCCGCCTCCTTCGCCACCTGGCCCGGCGTCGCCCCCGCCAGCCCCGTTTTCACGACTTCCGCGGCCACCGAAGCCGCCATGGCGCTGGCGACGTCCCCGGCCAGATAACCGCCCATGCCATCGGCCAAAATCATGGCGCCAATTTCGCGGTCGATGGCGATGCTGTCCTCGTTGAATTTGCGCACCATGCCGGCGTCCGTGGCGCCGGCGAATTCCAACATGCTCTGCGCTGTCATGCGTTCCCTCTCCCCAACTGGATGCCGTTCCCCTCTCCCCTAACCCTCTCCCGCAAGCGGGCGAGGGGGACAAGGTCTCGCTTCGCGAGTTTCACACTAACCGGCAGCATCATATCAACATTGTGGCGTAGCGTTAATAATTTAGGCCAACGCGTTATTTTCCGCCACTTCCAGCCCGGTCCGCGCACGCCAGGACGGCCCGCCCGGCTTGACATGTTCCGGTGAAAAATTCTACTGTTAAACATTGCCCGCCATCACCCTCTCGGGAAATACCCCCCTCGCTACTCCATGGAAATCGAACAAATAGGCCGTTATCAAATCCTGGCGGAGTTAGGCCAGGGAGCAATGGGCGTGGTCTACAAGGCGATCGATCCGCTCATCGACCGTACTGTCGCCATCAAGACCATCAACCTCAACCTGTCCCGCGACGAACTCGCCGAGTTCGAGGAGCGCTTCAACCGCGAGGCCAAATCGGCCGGACGGCTGAACCATCCCAATATCGTCACGATCTATGACATCGGCAGGGCGGACCATATCGCCTTCATGGCAATGGAATATCTTGAGGGGCGCGAACTCAAGGAAATTATCGCTTCGGGCGAGGCTCTGGATTTCGACCGGATCGCGGCAATCGTCGCCCAGGTCGCCGACGGCCTGGCTTTTGCGCACGACAACGGCGTCGTCCACCGCGACATCAAGCCCGCCAACATCATGGTGCTCGGCAATGGCAACATCAAGATCACCGATTTCGGCATCGCCAAGATGTCATCGGGCACCCGGACCCAGGTCGGTATCGTTCTCGGTTCGCCCAAGTACATGTCGCCGGAGCAAGTCGTGGGCAAGGCCGTGGACGGCCGTTCGGATATTTTTGCCTTGGGAACCGTGCTGTATGAACTGCTCGCCGGCAAGTCGGCATTCGGCGGCGAGGACAGCACCTTGGCAACCATCATGTACCGGATCCTGATCGAAAAGCTGGCGCTGCCCAGCAGCTTCAACCCGGCGGTTCCCGGCGCCCTCGACTATATTGTATCCAAGGCGCTGGCAAAGGAGCCGGAGAACCGCTACCAGTCCGCGCGGGAAATGGCCATCGACCTCAGGAACTACCGGCACTTGGGCCATAGCGCGCCGATGCCGGCCGTGGCCGCCCCCAAAAGCGAACTCCCCGGTAGGCTCGGGGTAATCGATGGCGACGCCACCCTCGTGCTCGCTTCCCCGGCTCTGCCTCGTGCCGGCGGCGTAAAACGCCGGGTCAGGCTTGCCGCGACGGGGGCCGTTGCGCTGCTCGCCGCGGCAGTCGGCACATGGTTTTTCGGCCCCGGCCGCGAACCGACGCGAACGGCGCAACAAAACCCGGTGCCGCAGCCTGCGGCAACCATAGCCGTCGCCCCGCCGCTCGGCGAAGCAAGGCCGCCGGCGGGGGCCGCTCCGGAACCGGCCCCCGCCCCGATCCCGGCCAAGCTCGCTTTCGCGGTGCTGCCCTGGGGAGAAGTATACATCGACGGCAAAAAGCGGGGCCCGTCCCCGCCGCTGAAGGAAATCGATTTGCCCGCCGGCGAGCACCGGATCGAGGTCAGGAACGCGGATTTCCCGCCTTATCGCGAAACCGTCGAGTTGAAAGCCGGCGACCACCACAAGATCCAGCACAAATTCAGATAAAGGAAAACCATGACGACACGTCCCCGGCTGCCAGGCATCCTGATTCTCGCGGCGCTTACGCTGCAGGGCGCCGGCTGCTCCACCGCGCCGGTCCGCGACATCGGGCTCGACAAGTTGGCGCCGCGCAAGGCGGAGCAGGAGCTTTCAAGCGGCATCAAAAGCTACGAGGGCGGCAATTACAAACCAGCGGCGAAGAGCTTGCAGAGCGCGCTGGACATGGGTTTAGCCTTTAACAGCGACGCCGTCCAGGCGCACAAGTACCTGGCATTCATTCATTGCCTGTCCAACCGCGAAAAGCAGTGCCGCGAAGAATTCAGGAAAGCGCTGGAGCTGGACGGCAAATTCGACCTGGCCCCCGCCGAAGCGGAGCACCCGATCTGGGGTCCCGTGTTCCGCAGCGCGAAGGCCGAAGCGGCGGCGCGGAAGAAATAGTCCCTAACGCTCAATCCGGCGAGAAGAGGGACGAAGTCTCGCTTCGCGAGTCTCACCCTAACCAGAAGAAGCCGGGCTGCGTTCGCGCTCGGACGCGGAGACGGCCCGATAGCCTTTGAAGTAAAACTCCAGCTTGATGCCGGCAATTTCGATGATGTCGTGATCTTCCAGCACATGGGGGTGGCCATCGATCGCCACGCCGTTCAGCAATGGCGTATTGGCCCCCTCCAGGTGGCTCAGGCTGTAGCCCGCCGGGCTGCGGGCAATCACCGAGACCTGGATGCCGGGCTTGCCCAGCGTGGTCATGGTCCGGTTCAAGTCCATCTCCCTGCCCGCGCCCACCCCGCTCAGAATCTGCAAGCCGGCCTCGGGCGGAAGTCCGTTCACGACCGCCTTCGCGGCTCCCCGGCTGCCGGCGGCCAGCGTCTGCATCGCCGTGGAAAGCGTCTGCGCGCGCTGGAGCATGTCCTCGTGCGTCGCCAGGGTGTCGTCGGCGCTCTGGATCAGGTTTTCCAGGTGACGCTGTTTGTCGTGGCGGTGAGCCGCGTCCGCATGTTTGAGGTCGAGCGCCTCGAAGACGTATTTCAGGACATATTTGGCGATCCCGATCTCATCGCCATCGCGCAGCAGGCATTTCTTGATGCTCTTGCCGTTGACCTTGGTGCCGTTGGTGCTGTTCAGGTCCTCGAGAAAGGAATCGTTGCGGATGGTGATGGCCAGCGCATGGCTTCCGCTCACGGTGGAATGGGCCAATTGAAGATCGTTGTTGGGCTTGCGCCCGATCGTGATGCGTTCATGGTCGAGCACCTGCTCCCCGACCTGCTCCCCATCCAAGTAAACCAGCAATTTCGACATCTTGCAGTTCCGACAGACCAAGTTCTGTTCTTGTTTTCAGTAGCAGTATGATGTCATCAAACATCACCCCCTGCAATACGCCACCGCCTCTTCCAGCCGCTCCACCGCCACCACTTCCATCCCGCCGATCGCCTGTTTGGGCTTGTTGGCCTTGGGAATCACCGCATGGGTAAAACCCAGCTTGGCGGCCTCTTTCAAACGTTCCTGGCCGCGCTGCACCGGACGGACTTCGCCGGCGAGGCCGACTTCGCCGAACACGATCAGCTTGCCCGGCAGCGGCCGGTTGCGCAGGGAAGAAACGATCGCAAGCAGAACCGCCAGATCGGCCGCCGGCTCAGTGATCCTGACCCCGCCCACGGCATTGACGAACACGTCCTGATCGAAGCAGGCCACCCCGGCATGGCGGTGCAGCACCGCCAGCAGCATCGCCAGCCGGTTCTGCTCCAGGCCGACCGACAGGCGGCGCGGATTGGGCGCGTGCGCCTCGTCCACCAGCGCCTGCACTTCCACCAGCAACGGCCGCGTCCCTTCCTGCGTCACCATCACGCACGAGCCGGCGACTTCCTGGCCGTGATGCGACAGGAACAACGCAGAAGGGTTGCTCACCTCGCGCAGCCCCTTTTCGGTCATGGCGAACACGCCCAGCTCGTTGACCGCGCCGAAGCGGTTCTTGAAGGCGCGCACCAGACGGAAGCTGGAATTGCTGTCGCCCTCGAAATACAGCACCGTATCGACGATATGTTCCAGCACGCGCGGCCCGGCCAGCGCGCCTTCCTTGGTGACGTGGCCGACCATGATCACGGTGATGCCGAGCTGCTTCGCCAGGCGGGTGAGCTGCGCGGCGCACTCGCGCACCTGGGCCACGCTGCCGGGCGCCGATTGCAGCGCCTCGGAGTAAACCGTCTGGATCGAATCGATCACCGCCACGTCGGGCTTTAGCGACATCAGCGTGGCACTGATTTTTTCCAGCTGGATTTCCGCCAGCATCTGCACCGGGCCGGCATCGAGCGACAGGCGCCGGGCGCGCAGCGCGACTTGCTGCGCCGATTCCTCGCCGCTGACATACAGCACCTTCTTGTGCGCGCCGAGATGGCACAGCGCCTGGAGCAGCAGGGTCGATTTGCCGATGCCGGGGTCGCCGCCGATCAGCACCACCCCGCCCGGCACCAGGCCGCCGCCCAGCACCCGGTCGAATTCCGCGATGCCGGTGGTTTGGCGCGGCGTTTCCTGCGCCTCCACCTCGGACAGGCGCTGCAATTGGCTGGTGTTGGCCAGCGCGTTGTAGCGATTGGCCGGCGCCGCTTCGGCGACGGTTTCCACCAGCGTGTTCCACGCCATGCAATGCGGACACTGGCCCTGCCATTTGGGAACCTGGCCGCCGCATTCGGTGCAGGTGTAGATGGACTTCTGCCTGGCCATGGGCCGCCTACACTTCGATCACCGGCACTCGTGGGGCCAGCGCGCAAAGCAGTTCGTAACTGATGGTCCCGGCGGCGGCAGCCACCTCGTCCACCGGCAGGCCTTCACCCCACAAAGTCACCGGGCTGCCGACACCGGCGCCCGAAATCGCGCTGATGTCCACACACAGCATATCCATCGATACGCGCCCCAGCAGGCGGCTGCGCACGCCGGCGACCAGGACCGGCGTGCCGGTCGGCGCAAGGCGCGGGTAGCCATCGGCGTAACCGCACGCCACGATGCCGACCCGCATCGGCTTATCCGCCCGAAAGGTTCCGCCATAGCCCACCGCATCGCCCATCTGCAATTCCTGCACCGCGATCACCTGGCTCTCCAGCGTCATCACCGGTCTGAGCCCCAGGCTCTGCGCGCTTGCCTCGGCGAACGGCGACGACCCGTACAGCATGATGCCGGGACGCACCCAGTCGCCGTGCGTTTCGGGATAGCGCAAGGTAGCGGCGGAGTTGGCCAGGCTGGCCGGCAACTCATGCGCCGAAGCGAGGCGATTGAAGCAAGCCATCTGATCTGCGATTCCCGGCGCTTCGTCGGCGGAGGAAAAATGGGTCATCAGCGTGACCCCGCCGACCGCCGGGCAAGCCCGGAGCCGAGCCAGCGCCGAAGGAAAGGCGTCGATCGGAAAGCCCAGCCGGTTCATGCCGGTATTGATCTTGAGGAAAACGTCGAGCTTGACCGGCAGGCCGGACATTTCGAGCATTTCGAGCTGGGCCGTGGAATGCACCACGGTCGCCACGCGATATTCCGCCAGCGCCAGCAGCTCGTCCGCGCCGAAAAAACCTTCCAGCAGCAGGATGGCCTGAGTGAAACCGGCTTCGCGCAGAGCGACCGCCTCGCTCAGGGTGAGCACGGCGAACCCTTCGGCGCCGGCCAGCGCCTGCGCCGTCCGCAGCATGCCGTGGCCGTAGCCGTTGGCCTTGATCACCGCGAATACGCGCGATTGCGGCGCATGGCCGCGCGCCACGGCGAGGTTGTGTTTCAGCGCGGAAAGGTCGATGCGGGCTTGCAGGGGGCGGGACATGGCTAGTAGCCGCCGCCGTGCGCATAGTTCTCGAAGCGGGTGTACTCGCCGAGAAAGGTCATTTTCACCGTGCCGATCGGGCCGTTACGCTGCTTGCCGATGATGATCTCGGCGCTGCCCTTATCCGGCGAATCCGAGTTGTAGACTTCGTCGCGGTAGATGAACAGGATCAGGTCGGCGTCCTGCTCGATGGCGCCGGATTCGCGCAGGTCGGACATCACCGGCCGCTTGTTGGGGCGCTGCTCGAGGCTGCGGTTGAGCTGGGAGAGCGCGATCACCGGCACTTCCAGCTCCTTCGCCAGGGCCTTGAGGCCGCGCGAGATCTCGGAAATCTCGGTAGCGCGGTTTTCCGCTCCGCCGCCCTTGCCGCTGCCGCTCATGAGTTGCAGGTAGTCGATCACGATCAGCCCCAGCTTGCCGCACTGACGATGCAGGCGGCGCGCCCTGGCGCGCAGGTCAAGCACCGACAGAGCGGCGGATTCGTCGATATGGATTGGCGCATCGTTGAGCTTGCCCACCGCGTAAGTGAGCTTTTGCCAGTCCTCGTCCTGCAGGCGGCCGGTGCGCACGCGGTGCTGGTCGAGCCGGCCGATCGAACCCAGCATCCGCGTCACCAGTTGCGTGCCGCCCATTTCCATACTGAACACCGCCACCGGCAGACCGGTCTGGATCGCCACGTTTTCCGCGATGTTGATGGAAAACGCGGTCTTGCCCATACTCGGCCGCCCGGCGACGATGATCAGGTCGCCCGGCTGGAAGCCGGAGGTTTTTTCGTCCAGATCGGCGAAGCCGGTCGGCAGGCCGGTCACGTCGCTCTGGTTTTCGCGCTGGAACAGCATGTCGATGCGTTCCACCACCTGGGTCAGCAGCGGCTGAATCTCCATGAAGCCCTGCTTGCCGCGTGCGCCCGCCTCCGCGATCTCGAACACTTTCGCTTCCGCCTCGTCGAGAAGCTGCGCCATGGACCGGCCGGAAGGATTGAGCGCGTCCTCCGCGATGCCGCTGCCTACTTCGACCAACTGGCGCAGCACCGCGCGTTCCCGCACGATTTCCGCGTAGCGGCGGATGTTGGCGGCGGACGGCGTGTTCTGCGCCAACGCGCCGAGGTAGGCCAGTCCGCCCGCTTCGACCAGCTTGGCGGTGTTGTCCAGCGATTCGGACACGGTGACCACGTCCGCCGGCTTGCCGTGCTCGACCAGCTTGTTAATGTGGCGGTAGATCAGGCGGTGGTCATGGCGGTAGAAATCGCCTTCCGCAACCAGGTCGGCGATCTTGTCCCAGGCACTGTTGTCGAGCAGCAGCCCGCCCAGCACGGACTGCTCCGCCTCGACCGAATGCGGCGGCAGCTTTAACGCGTCAAGTTGTTGATCGTTCATTAAATGTTCGTATGATTGCGGTTCTGACAAGGGCTCGAATTCAAGCCAAGAGTATACCGAAAATCGAGCCCCCAAAAACAAAAAGGGGCTGCGATCGCAGCCCCTTTTTTTCGATGCGGTTAAGCTTATGCGCCGAGCACGGAAACCGTGATGTTGGCGGTCACATCGGCGTGCAGGTCGATGGTGATGGGATAATCGCCGATCTGCTTGAGGTGGCCGTTAGGCAGACGAATATCCGCCTTGGCGACGTCGAAGCCCAGCGCCTTCAGCGCATCGGCGATGTCGCCGTTGGTCACGGAACCGAACAGCTTGCCGTCCACGCCGGCCTTCTGGGCGATTTGCACCATGGCGCCTTCGAGCTTCTCGGCGCGGGCCTGGGCATCGGCCAGAATCGCGGCTTGCTGCTTTTCCAGCTCGGCGCGACGCGCTTCGAATTCGGCCTTGTTCTTTTCCGTGGCGCGCTTGGCTTTGCCTTGGGGGATCAGGAAGTTGCGGCCGTAGCCATCCTTGACCTTGACGATGTCGCCCAGCTGACCGAGGTTGACGACCTTTTCCAATAAAATCAATTGCATTTTGTCGACTCCTTAGTGCTGATCGGTATAGGGAAGCAGGGCCAGGAAACGGGCGCGCTTGATCGCTGTGCCCAGCTGACGCTGATAACGGGTTTTGGTGCCGGTAATGCGGCAGGGAATGATCTTGCCGTTTTCCGCGATGAAATCCTTCAGGATGTCGGTATCTTTGTAATCGACTTCCTTGATGCCTTCGGCGGTGAACTTGCAAAACTTGCGACGTTTGAACATGCCGCCCCGATTGCTCGGCCGGGTCGGTTTCTTAGTAGTGGGACGTGCCATTTTTTAACCTCTCTCAATCAATTCGATTTTATCCAAGTGCAACACCAGTTGCTGACTGTGCTGGCTCTTGCGTGCCAGGAAACCTCTTGCCTTGACGCTGTCGCCGGCTTTCATTCCGGCTGCGGTCTTGGCCGGTTCCCCCAGCATCATCGCCTGAACTTCGCATTCCACCTTTCGCTTGTGCCCCGCCTCGACCTGCTCGGAAGCATGCGCGATCCTGAAACTCATCAGCGGCAAACCGGCCGGGGTGTAACGCAAGGCATCCATTTCGGCGATTCGGCCAGTCAGGACAACCTGATTGCAACTCACTTAGGCGGCGGCCACCTGGGCGGCAGGCGCTTCGGCTGCGGGAGCGGCCGGGGCGTCGACGGAACGCGCCTTGTCTTCCTTCATCATGCAGGAAGGCGCCGTGATGGCTTCCTTAACCTTGATGGTCAGATGGCGCAGCACCGCATCGTTGAACTTGAACGCGTGCTCGAGTTCGTCCAGGGTCGCCTGGTCGCATTCGATATTCATCAGCACATAGTGTGCCTTGTGAATCTTCTGGATCGGGTAGGCCAGCTGGCGACGACCCCAGTCTTCGAGGCGGTGAATCTGTCCGCTCGTAGAGGTAATCAGGCTGCGATAGCGTTCGATCATGGCGGGCACTTGCTCGCTCTGATCGGGGTGAACGATGAAAACTATTTCGTAATGTCGCATGAATACTCCTTTTGGATTAAAGCCTCCCGCCATGCGGGACGGTGAGGCAAGGTGAAAAGCCGAGTAGTTTAATGAAAATTCGATGGAAAATCAAATGCGATTGCGCTGCCGCCGGGTTTCACGCAAACAAAATGCGCCGGCCGGCGTAACATTTGTTATTCTCACCCTATGAATATCCAGCCGATCGACACGCCCCGCCGCGCCCTTGTCCGCGAACGGAAGCCAGCACCATGAGCAAGCACCCGGTCGTCAGCTGGACTGAAGCCGGCGAAATCCGCTCCGCGCGATGGCGCTCGGAGAGCGCCGCGCCGCCGCCCAGGCGCGTGGCCATCGCCGACGACCGGATGACGGCCGACGCCGCATATCGCCTGGCGTGCGAGGGTGCCGCCCTGCTCTGGCGCGGCGACTTCCAGAACGCGCGCCAGCTGTTGCAGGCGCTGGCTCGGCGCGCCGAGCGCAAGCCGACCAAGCCGGCCGCATCGCCCAGCGAAGCTTTCAACCTGCATCGCCAGGCCCAGTCCCAGCGCGCACGCACGCTGGCAATGCTGCTGCTGCCGCTCGACGGCGACTACCGCGTCCCCCTGCGCCGCGCGCCCGACGTGCGGCAAGCCTGCATCGAAGCCTATGGTCCGGCGGCGGATGTGCCTTCCGTGGTTTCCCTGCGGGAACTGCTGGGCTTGATCGGCGCGCACGAATGGCGCAAAAAAGGGGTCGAGATCCCCGCCCTCGGCGAGCGCATCCACCCGCACTACGGCGTGTTCTCACCGGTGCGCGGCGAATACGTCGAACTGGTGGCCAAGGCCCCGCTGCCTTCGCTGGAACTGGCGTTCGACATCGGCACCGGAAGCGGCGTGCTGGCCGCGGTACTGGCCCGCCGCGGCGTCAAGCGCATCGTGGCGACCGACCAGGACCCGCGCGCACTGGCCTGCGCCCTGGAAAACCTGGCCCGGCTCGGCCTGAGCAAACAGGTTGAACTGCGGCAAACCGATCTGTTCCCCGAAGGACGCGCTCCGCTGGTGGTCTGCAACCCACCATGGCTACCCGCGCGGCCCAGCTCCCCCATCGAACACGCGGTCTACGACCCCGACAGCCGCATGCTGCGCGGCTTCCTCAACGGGCTGACAGCACATTTGACACCGGAAGGCGAAGGCTGGCTGATCCTGTCCGACATCGCCGAACACCTTGGCCTGCGCTCGCGGGCCGAGTTGCTCGCGGCTATCAATGAAGCGGGACTAAAGGTCGTCGGGCGGGAAGATGTGCGGCCGACTCACCCCCGCGCCGCCGATGCCGCCGATCCGCTCCATAAGGCGCGCGCGGCGGAAGTAACGTCACTCTGGCGGCTTACGGCAAGCTGAATAATGTAGGGTGCAATAAGCGAAGCGCATTGCACCGAATGTTGGGCAGAAATACGGTGCAATGCCCGCTGGTTATTGCACCCTACACGGGCTCACATTCGACGCAATGCTCCCACAGATTGTGATGGCACCTTAACTCCTTAGACGTCCTCCGCTGCGCTATGAAATGCCTCATAGATTTCCTTGACGGTTTTCCCATTGAACGTCCAATGTGGCGACGGCTGTAGCGGATAGTCGTCAGGCAAGTCTAAAAGCTTTCTGGTCGCCGCAGTCAGCGAGCATATGACACCGTTAAGATCAACTTTCTTTTCCCCCACTACCGTCACTCGCACCTGCCCATCCTTTGAAACAAGGATCGAGCCATCCGGAATACCGAGTTCGTGGAAATTCATTCGGGGACGTTTCGTGTCCTTGAGATTCTGCGCGGATTGTTTATCGACCGTGTCCACATCAGCCTCAATCTGTTGCTCAAATTGAGTCGTAATGTCATCGACCTTAAGCAATTTCAAGACAGCAATGACTCGCTCGGCTTCGATCCGAAAAAACTCTCTGTTTGGATTGATGCGACCATTACCAAATGCGAAATGAAGCGCTTTTTCCACCTCGTTGGCATCTTTTACCTGGCAGGCAAACGCGCAGTCGAATGGAACAGGCACGCCCGTTCCATAGAGCTGCTTCATACGTTCCTCAACTTCTAATTGTGTGGTTTTTCCGATTTTCACTAACCCGGGCATTGCCGGATTGGTGAGCACGTAAACGATTTGCGAACTAATATCTGCCATGATTAATTTGCTTATATGCGGCGAAGAGCCATGCGTCGCATCGCAATCACGCCCCGCACTAAGTTGATCATTTCAACGCATTCCTCTGCCTTCTCGTCTCATACAGACAAATCCCGCTCGCCACCGAAACGTTCAGGCTTTCCACGCTGCCGAACATCGGGATGCTCACCAGTTGGTCGCAGGTTTCCCGCGTCAGGCGGCGCAGGCCCTCGCCCTCCGCGCCGAGCACCCAGGCGGTGGGGCCTTCGAGCTTGACGGAGAACAGGTCACTTTCCGCTTCGCCCGCCGCGCCGAGCACCCAGACGCCGGCTTCCTTGATTTCGCGCAGGCTGCGGGCGAGGTTGGTGACGGTGACGAAGGGCACGGTTTCCGCCGCGCCGCTGGCGACCTTGCGCACCGTGGCGTTAAGTCCGGCGGCGCGGTCTTTCGGCACGACCACGGCGTGCGCGCCCATTGCGTCGGCGACGCGCAGGCAGGCCCCCAGGTTGTGCGGGTCTTGCACGCCGTCGAGCACCAGTAGCAGGGCTGGCTCGCTCAGGGTTTCCAGCACGTCGAACACGTCGTGGTATTCACGCGCCGCTTGGACCTTGGCGACGACGCCCTGGTGCTTGTCGCTGCCGGTCATGCCGTCGAGCCGCTGGCGCTCCATGAAAATAACGCGCACGCCCTGCTCTTCGGCCAGTTGCAGCAGTTCGCGCACGCGCGGGTCCTGCCGTTCCCGATGCACGTAGATTTCGACGATGCCCAGTGCATTCTGCCGGATGCGGCTAACGACGGCATGAAAGCCGTAAATAAAACTGTCGGCCATCAGCGTGCGGCTTTCCGCTTGCGGCCCGACTTCCCGGCCCCTTCCGTTTCCTTCGCGCCACGCCCCCTGCCGCTTTCCCGTGCGCCTTTTCCGGCAGGTTGCTTGGCGTTGGGCGTATCCCTCGAAGCATGCGGCCTGCCCGACAGCGGTTCCTTGACGACAGGTTCCGCCATGACGAAATCGATCTTGGTGGTTTCGAGATCGACCCGTGCCACCTTGACCTTCATCCGGTCGCCCAGGCGGATGCGCTGGCCGGTGCGCTCGCCCAGCAGCTGGTGTTTGGCGGCGTCGAAATGGAAGTAATCGTTGCCCAGCTCGGTGACATGCACCAGCCCTTCCACGTAGATGTTGTCGAGCGCGACGAACGCGCCGAAGCCGGTGACGCTGGCGACGGTGCCGTCGAAGGTCTCGCCCACTTTATCCTGCATGTAAAAGCACTTGAGCCAGTCGGACACGTCGCGCGTCGCGTCGTCGGCGCGGCGCTCGGTGAGGGAACAGTGAACGCCCAGTTCCGCCCACTTGCCGGGTTTGTATTTTTCGCCGTCGAGCACGGCCTTGATGGCGCGGTGCACCAGGAGATCGGGATAGCGGCGGATCGGCGAGGTAAAGTGGGTGTAAGACTCGTAGGCCAGGCCGAAATGGCCGACGTTGTCCGGGCTATAAACCGCCTGGCGCAGCGAGCGCAGCATCACGGTTTGCAGCAGCTGCTCGTCGGGCCGCCCTTTCACCTTGGACAGCAGCTTGGCGTAGTCCTTGGCATGGGGATCGTCGCCGCCGGACAGCGGCAGGCCGAATTCCTTGAGAAATTCGCGCAGCCCTTCCAGCTTCTCCGGCGTGGGACCTTCGTGGATGCGATAAAGCGTCGGATGCTCGTTCTTTTGCAGGAAATCCGAGGCGCACACGTTGGCCGCCAGCATGCATTCCTCGATCACGCGATGGGCGTCGTTGCGGTGCACCGGCACGATGCGTTCAATCTTGCCCTGGTCGTTGAAGATCATCTGGGTTTCGATGGTCTCGAAATCGATGGCGCCACGCTTCGCCCGCGCCTTGGCCAGCACCTTGAACAGCTTGTAGAGTTCCTGGATATGCGGCAGTAGGTCCTTGTGCTCCTTCGCCTCTGCACCCTTCGGATCGGCCAACATGGCCGCCACGGTGGTATAGGTGAAGCGCTGATACGAATTCATCACCGCCGGATAGAACTTGTATTTCTTGACCTCGCCGCTGCTGTCGATGTCCATCTCGCACACCATGCACAGCCGCTCGACGTGCGGGTTGAGCGAGCACAGCCCGTTGGACAGCTCCTCCGGCAGCATCGGAATGACACGGCGCGGAAAGTACACCGAATTGCCGCGATCGAACGCTTCCGTATCCAGCGCGTCCTTGGGCTGGACGTAGTGGCTGACGTCGGCGATCGCCACGTACAGCTTCCAGCCGCCCCGGCTCAGCAAATTCCAGCCCTTGTCGAGCTTGCGGCAGAACACCGCATCATCGAAGTCGCGCGCGGTCTCGCCGTCGATGGTGACGAGCGGCAGTTCGCGCAAGTCCTCGCGCCCTTTCAGGTCTTTTTTCAGGACAGTCTTGGAGAACTTCTTCGCCGCCTGTTCCACCTCGTGCGGAAACACATGGGGCAGATCGTGCTTGCGCAGGGCGATCTCGATTTCCATGCCGGGGTCGGTGTAATTACCGAGAATTTCCACCACCTTGCCGACCGGCTTGGCGTACTTGCTCGGCTGCTCGACGATTTCCACCATCACCACCTGGCCGGGTTTGGCGCCCATGTCGCCGCCCGGCGTGATCAGGAAATCCTGGCTGATGCGTTTGTTTTCGGCCACGGCAAACAAAATGCCGTGCTCGCTGAACAGGCGCCCCACCACGCATGAATTGCCGCGCTCCAGCACCTCGACGATGCTGCCCTCGAGGCGGCCGCGCCGGTCTTCGCCGATCACGCGCGCCATCACCCGGTCGCCGTGCAGCACTTTCTGCATCTGGCTGGGGCCGAGGAACAGATCCTCGCCGCCGTCGTCGGGCACCAGGAAGCCGAAGCCGTCCTTATGGCCCTGCACCACACCCTTGATCAGGTCGAGCTTGTCCACCACGCACACCGCATGCTTGCGGTTGCGCATGATCTGGCCGTCGCGCTCCATCGCCTTGAGGCGGCGGCTGAAAACGTCCAGCTCGTCCTCGGTGATCTCGAGCAGCTTGGCCAGCTTCTCCTCCGCGACAGGCACGCCCTGCTCGGTGAGGATCTGCAAAATATACTCCCGGCTCGGTAGCGGATGAGCGTACTGCGCGCGCTCGCGTTCGAGGAAGGGGTCCTTCAATCTCATTTTCTTCGTTGACAAAATATCGCTTTCCTATTAAAGTGCGGACTTTCCTGATTTGCCCAGATGGCGGAATTGGTAGACGCGCACGGTTCAGGTCCGTGTGCCGCAAGGTGTGGAGGTTCGAGTCCTCTTCTGGGCACCAAAAACGTAGTAAAAAGCCGCACCGTTGCTGAATTCAGCCGGTGCGGTTTTCATTTCTGCGCCCAAAACTGTACCAAACGGCCTCTGCCTGGTTCTGTTTCCCAAAGTTATTCTTCTCAAGCAAGCTGTTGGAAGCGCGCATTCTAGCACAGCGGGCACATCCTAAGATGCGGGCAGGCAAAATACCCCAATGGTGCTTGTTTCCGGGTGGTTCGCCAGGCGCTAATCGGGTAAGGGCAGGCTTCTTACCGGCCCTTCCCACACCACCCGGCATGCGGGTCCACCCCTATTTTCCTTCTACGTCCCCTTTTCGTCCCCAAAATAAATCCGTCCTCTTTTTCGCGTTTATTTTTCCTATACTCATACTCGGTCCTGGCAAACAGCGTTAAGTGGCACAGACTTAGAGGAGGTACGGATCAATGGTGCACGAGATGATCGAAGGAACTTTTCGCCAAACGAATCTGGCAAATGAATCGCCCGAATACCTTTCCAAACGAGAAGAACTTCGCCTGGCGGAGATCGAGTCAATGAAGCTGCGCGAGCGTGTTGCCGAACTTCGCCGGCAGCTTCCGAAAGGTGCGACAGTCGAGGACTATAGTTTCGTTGAGGGTCCGGAATATCTCGACGCCGGCGACAGCCGCGACGCAGATGGAACGCTGCGTCACACCTACAGCGCTCATCCCCGAATGGGCGCGGAGATCAAAGAACGCGGCATCGATCTTTTAACGCCAGTCTATAATCTTCTTGACCTCACACCCAAGGGACGAGGCGACTGGTATGCGTCGCTCGACTACGGCACATGAGAAAACTGGTTGTAGGCACTTTCACAACTCTGGATGGCGTCATGCAGGCGCCGGGCGGCCCCGATGAGGACAATGACGGCGGCTTCCGACACGGCGGCTGGCTGGTCCCCTATTTTGATGAGAAGTTCCTCGAAAACATGACCGAGTGGACCAAGCACGCTGGCGCCTTTCTACTTGGTCGCAAGACTTACGAAATCTTCGCTGGCTCTTGGCCCAAGTCCACCGACCCGGCCGACGAGATTGCCACGGCGCTCAATACGCAGCCGAAGTTCGTCGCGTCACGAACGCTCGACAAGCTCGCCTGGAACAACTCGCATCTGCTCCAGGGCGACGTTGCAGAAGAAGTCGCAAAGCTCAAGGCACAGGAAGGTGGCGAGATTCAGGTCCACGGCAGCAGCAATCTTATCCAGACCCTACTGAAGCACGATCTCGTCGATACGCTTCGTCTCTGGCAGTTTCCCGTTGTTCTCGGAACCGGCAAGCGCCTGTTCGGAGAAGGCACGATCCCGCGCAGTTTCCGTCTTGTCGACACACAGCTGAACACGACGGGCGCAGTTCTGCACGTTTATGAGCGCGCGGGCGGCCTCAAGTACGGGGAGGTAGAGGTTGGCCAGGAGGCCGTGATCTTTGATTCAGGCGCAGCGCACGAGCAAGCGTAGCAAACGTAGAGCGCAATAACCAACGGGCATGCGCCGAATGTAACACCACCGCAGCCCGGACATTACCTTGTTTTCTACACCCGGCGCAATGCACTACCGCTTATTGCGTCCTACACGCATCGGGGACAGGAGCCGCCGCCGATGCCATCGACATAGCCTCCTTTAAAAACAACAAAGCCCCCAGTCGGGAGCTTCGTCGGCGACGTGGGCGGATCGGAGAACCCGCGCTTTTTCTCACTCGAACGGATGGCGCAGCACGATGGTTTCGTCGCGGTCCGGGCCGGTCGAGATGATGGCGATCGGCACGCCGCAGACTTCTTCCATGCGCTTGAGGTAATTCTTCGCCGCGGCGGGCAAGGCGTCGTAGCTGGTCACGCCGACGGTGCTTTCCGCCCAGCCCGGCATTTCTTCGTAGATCGGCTCGCACTTGGCCAGCGTTTCCGCCCCCGACGGCAGGATGTCGAGCGTTTCGCCGTCCACCTTGTAGCCGACGCCGAGACGCACGACTTCCATGCCGTCCATCACGTCCAGCTTGGTGACGCACAGGCCGGTCACGCCGTTGATCTGGATCGAGCGCTTGAGCGCGGCCGCGTCGAACCAGCCGCAGCGCCGCGCCCGGCCGGTGGTGGAACCGAACTCGTGGCCGCGGTCGGCCAGGCCCTTGCCGACCGGGTCGAGCTTGTCCACCGCGTCGTAAAGTTCGGTGGGGAACGGCCCCGCGCCGACGCGGGTGGTGTAGGCCTTGGTGATGCCGAGCACGTAGCTCAGCATTTGCGGGCCGACGCCGCTGCCGGTGGCGGCATTGGAGGCGATGCAGTTGGACGAGGTGACGAACGGGTAGGTGCCGTGGTCGATATCCAGCAGCGCGCCCTGCGCGCCTTCGAACAGCAGGCCTTTACCCGCCTTGCTGGCCTCGAACAGCATGCGCGGCACGTCGGCCACCATGGGCTTGATGCGCTCGGCCAGGGCGAGGGTTTCGTCCAGGGTTTTCTGGAAATCCACCGTCTCGGCATGGAAGTAATTTTTCAGCACGAAATTGTGGTAGTCGAGGATTTCGCCCAGCTTGGCGGCGAGACGCTCGCGATGGAACATGTCCTGGATGCGGATGCCGCGGCGCGACACCTTGTCCTCGTAGGCCGGGCCGATGCCGCGTCCGGTGGTGCCAATCTTGCCGGCGCCCTTGGCGATCTCGCGCGCCTGATCCAGCGCGATATGGTAGGGCATGATCACCGGGCAGGCTTCGGAAATTTTCAGCCGGTTGCGCACCGCCACGCCGGCGGCTTCCAGCATGTCCACTTCTTCCAGCAACGCCTGGGGCGAAACCACCACGCCGTTGCCGATGAAACATAACACTTCGTCGCGCAGGATGCCGGACGGGATCAGGTGCAGCACGGTTTTCTTGCCGCCGATCACCAAGGTGTGGCCGGCGTTGTGGCCGCCCTGGAAACGCACTACCCCCTGGGCGTGATCGGTCAGCCAATCCACGATCTTGCCTTTGCCCTCATCCCCCCACTGGGTGCCGATTACCACTACGTTCTTAGCCATGCTGGTCCAACCCTTATGAAATGTTTTTATATCAAATCTCAACCACCGCCCAGCCGCCGTCGAACGGCGCCAGAACGCGGTCGTAATTCAACTCTTCCCTGCTCGTTTCGTGCCCGGGCAAATCCACCACGACCACCTCGCCCTGGGCGCGCAAAGTGCCGATTTTATCCTGCAATGCAGCATCCTGCACATAGGGCGCCAGAATCGCCTTCGGCAGCGGCGGCGTGGGCAGCGCCGCGATCAGTGCGCGCAAATCCATGCTGAAGCCGGTGGCCGGGCGGGAGCGGCCGAACGTCTTGCCCACTTCGTCGTAGCGTCCGCCCACCGCGACCGCATGCGCCCAGCCCGCGGCATAGGCGGCGAACACCACGCCGCTGTGATAATGGTAGCCGCGCAGTTCGGCCAAGTCGAAGCACAGGTTGTGCACGCCGCCTTGAACCTGGGCGCCGATGATGCGCAAATCGTCCAGCGCCTGGCGGATTTCCGGATAGTCCGGCAGCCGGCGCTGCGCCTCTTCCAGCACTTCCGGGCCACCGTAGAGCCTGGGCAGCAGACGCAGCGCATCCCTCGGCGCGGCGTCGAGGGCGGCGGTCAGCTCGGTGAGCGCCGGGATGTCCTTGCCCTGCATGGCCTGGAACAAGTCCGCTTCCAGTTCGGGGGCGACCCCGGCATGCTCGAGCAGGCTATGAAAAATCGCGACATGGCCGAGGTCGAGCTGCATCGATTCGATGCCCGCGAGTTGCAGCGCTTCGATCATCAGGCGCTGGATTTCCACGTCGCTTTCGATGCCGGCATGGCCGAACAGCTCGGCCCCGATCTGCAACGGCTCGCGCGTCTGCATCTGGCCGTCCGGCAGGGCATGCAGCACGCTGCCGGCATAGCACAGCCGGACCACGCCCCGCCGGTTCAGCAGATGGGCATCGATCCGCGCCGCCTGCGGCGTGATGTCGGCACGCAGGCCCATCAGGCGGCCGGAAAGCTGGTCCACCACCTTGAAGGTCTTGAGATCCATGTCGCGGCCGGTGCCGGACAGCAGCGACGGCAGGTATTCCAGCAGCGGCGGGACCACCAGCTGATAGC
>JAQTMN010000003.1 GCA_028714315.1 Sulfuricella sp.
TGCGCTCATGATGGGTCTCCTATTCAACGGTCGTTATCGCCCGCACCGGGAGGTGCGACAAGGCATGGTGCGATGATATTCCGCTTGCCATATTTCGCAAAAGAATATTAAATTACTTACTTATTTCGTTTGGTTATTAATATGAAATTGCAGCAGTTGCGCTACCTGGTGGAAGTGGCGGAGCGCGGGCTCAACGTGACCGACGCCGCGCAGGCGCTGCACACCTCGCAACCGGGCATCAGCAAGCAGATCGCGCTGATCGAGGCGGAGCTCGGCGTCGAAATCTTCCTGCGCGCGGGCAAGCGTTTTACCGGGGTGACCGAACCGGGCGTGGAAATCATCAAGGTGGCGCGACGCATGCTGCTCGACGCGGGCAACCTGAAACGGGTGGCGCAGCAGTTCGGCGACCAGGCCGCCGGCAGCCTGACCATCGCCACCACCCACACCCAGGCTCGCTACGCCCTGCCCGATGCGATCCGGCAATTCACCGCGCGTTATCCGCACGTGCGCCTCAGCCTGCGTCAGGGCAACCCGACCTGGATCGCGCAGCAGGTGGCGTCGGGCGAGGCGGACATCGCTATCGCCACCGAGGCGATCGAGCTGTTCGACGATCTGGCGATGCTGCCCTGCTACCAGTGGAACCGCTGCATCATCGCGCCGCCGGGGCATCCCATCCTGCGGCGCGAGAAGCCGACCATCGCGGATGTCGCCGCCTATCCCATCGTCACCTACGATTTCGCCTTCACCGGGCGCTCCCGCATCAATGCCGCGTTCGAGGCCGCCGGCGTGGTGCCCAACGTGGTGCTGACGGCGATCGACGCCGACGTGATCAAGACCTATGTGGCGCTCGGGCTGGGCATCGGCATCATCGCCAAGATGGCGTTCGACCCGGCGCAGGACCGGAATCTGCGCGCGCTCGACGCGGCCCATCTGTTCGAGCCCAGCACCACGCGCATCGGCCTGCGGCGCAATTTCTACCTGCGCGGCTACGTCTACGATTTCATTGAAATGTTCGCGCCGCATCTCGACCGCGCGACGGTGGACGCGGCGATGAAATGAGCCTAGGGAAACGCCGATCAAGTCTTTTTCGTCGTTCCCGCGAAGGCGGGAACCCAGTCAAATCAGAATCCTGGATCCCCGCCTCCGCCGGGGGGGACGACTATTCAGCTATTTATGCCGGATATAGCGCAGGTCGTCGAAGGTGCCGACCCACTGCGGACGGTAAACCACCATCATGGTCAGCGCCATGCCGGTGGTGACCGCTTCCGACCAAGCCATCAGGATGAAGTAGGGCAGGTAGTCGTGGTAGAGATAGGCCGCCAGGTAGACGCCGGACAGATGCAGCACCAGCGTCGCGCCCATCCCGGCGACGAGCATGGCCAGGGCGCCGCCAAGAAAGGCGCTGAGGAAGGTGTAGATGAAGAAGTTGTTGGGCAGTTTGTGGTCTGCCAGCCAGTAAATGCCGTAGCTGATCGCCACCGGGAAAACGTCCATGCACAGGGCGTTCCAGCCGAATCCCTGCCAGCCGCTCATGCCCGCCAGGGTAACGGCGGCAAGGACGATAACGAGGCCGATGACGGCCAATTGCGGCCCGAACATCAGCGTCATCGCGGTGGCGCCGAGCAGGTGGAAGTTCAGCCCTGGCTTGATGCCGGTCTTGATGCTCCACAGCGCCATCAGGGCGACGCACGCGCCGAGCCAGATGTTGAGCTGGCTGGCATCCTTGAGCCGGTGCCAGGGCGCGCTCCGAACCGCCCAGACCAAGGCCAGCGCGAACAAGGCCCATCCCGGCCAGAGCCAGTCGAAGGGCAGGAGGTTGTCGGGGAAATTCATGGCGGGGGTGTATCTGGAATGGCCTCTTTTTATTTTACGATATACTTCACCATTATTTTTAGAGGCGGAGCCAAATTTTGAAGCTAGTGCTATTCGACCTGGACAACACGCTGCTGGCCGGCGACAGCGATTTCGAGTGGGCCCAGTTCCTGATCGAGCGCGGCGTGCTCGACCGCGAAGTGTACGAGGCGCGCAACCAGGAATTTTACGACCAGTACAAGGCCGGCACGCTGGATATCCACGAGTTTCTGGATTTCCAGCTCAAGCCGCTGGCACGCCATTCGCGTGCGCAGCTGGACGCCTGGCACCACCAGTTCATGCGCGAGAAAATCCTGCCGATCGTCAATCCCAAGGCACGTGAGCTGGTCAAGTCCAGCCTCGAATCGGCCGACCTGGTGGCGATCGTCACCGCCACCAACAGCTTCGTCACCGCGCCGATCGCTCGCGAATTCGGCGTCGCCCACCTGATCGCCACCGACCCGGCACAAAACGGCGGCGAATTCACCGGCCTGGTCGCCGGCACGCCCTGCTTCCGCGAAGGCAAGATCGCCCGGCTCGACGACTGGCTGGCCGGGCGCGGATTAAGCTGGGGAAGCGTCAGGGAAAGCTGGTTCTACAGCGATTCCCTCAACGACCTGCCGCTGCTCGCCCGCGTCAGCCGGCCGGTGGCGGTCGATCCCGACCCGACCCTGAAGGCGCATGCCGAGAAGAGCGGCTGGCCGGTGATCAGCCTGCGCTGATCGAATGGCGACCCAACGCCATGTGCGAATGAATTCGCACCTACCGTGGCTCGCGGTCGTCATTGCCCTTTGTTCCTTATTGGCCGGCGTCGCCCTTGGCAGCGTCGATCTGCCTTTCGCCACGGTATTGCGCGCGCTGACCGGCCACGAAGCCGGGCTGACGGCGGACATCGTGTGGCAGCTGCGGCTGCCGCGCGCGCTCGCCGCCTTTGCCTGCGGCGGCTTGCTGGCGCTGGCCGGTGCGCTGCTTCAGGCGCTGCTGCGCAATCCCCTGGCCGATCCTTACATTTTGGGCATTTCCGGCGGCTCCGCCGTGGCGGCGCTGGCGGCGATGCTGTTGGGCCTGGCCGCCGCGGCGGTCAATCTCGCCGCGCTCGGCGGGGCGCTGGGCGCGGTCGGGCTGGTGTTCGTCCTGGGGTTTGGCCGTGGCGGCAACATGGTGCGTCTGCTGCTTACCGGCGTGGTGCTGTCGGCCGGATTCGGCGCGCTGATCAGCCTGCTGCTCACCCTGGCGCCGGGGGGCGAAGTGCGCGGCATGCTGTTCTGGCTGATGGGCGACCTGTCGCAGGCGCAGGCACCGGGGCCGGCCTGGGCCATCCTGCTGGCGGCGCTGGCGCTGGCCTGGTGGCAGGCGGGCAGCCTGGACATCCTCGGCCTGGGCGAGATCAAGGCGAAGTCCCTTGGCGTGGCGGTGCGGCCGTTGCAGTTCGGCATCTACTTCACCGCTTCCGCCGCCACCGCGGCGGTGGTGGTCGAGGCCGGCGCGATTGGCTTCGTCGGCCTGATCGTGCCGCATTTCGTCCGCCTGCTCGGGGTCGCCGGCCATCGCCGCCTGCTGCCGCTCGCCGTGCTGGCCGGCGGCAGCTTCCTCACCCTGGCCGACACCCTGGCGCGCACCGTGGCCGCGCCGCAGCAGCTGCCGGTCGGCGTGCTCACGGCGTTGCTCGGCGTGCCGTTGCTGTTGTTCTTGCTGACGCGGAAAGTTTGATATGGCTCTGAGCGCCGACCGCCTCAACCTGTCCGTTCCCGGCAAAACCTTGTGCCGCGATTTGACGCTGACGGTTCAGCCGGGCGAATGCTGGGGCATTCTCGGGCGCAACGGCAGCGGCAAGACCACCCTGCTTCACGCCCTTGCCGGGTTGAGTTCGCCCGACAGCGGCGCGGTCAGCTGGGCCGGCCGGCCGCTGGCGGACTATCCCCGGCGCGAGCTGGCGCGGCGGATCGGCGTGCTGCCGCAGGACGAAGGGCATGAATTTTTTGGCACAGTGCGGGAATACGCGCTGCTCGGGCGTTATCCCCACAGCTCCGGTTTTGCGCTTGGCGCGGAAGACGAGGAAGCTGCGCTGGCGGCGCTGCACCAGGTCGGCATGGCCGGTCTGGCGGGACGCGCGCTGAATACCCTGTCCGGCGGCGAGCGCCAGCGGGTGCGCATCGCCATGCTGCTGGCCCAGGCGCCGCAGCTTTACTGTCTGGACGAACCCTTGCAGCATCTCGACCTCGGCCATCAGGCGGAAGCGTTGAACCTGCTGCGCGAGCTCGCCGCGAAGCAGGGAAAAGCGGTGCTGATGGTACTGCACGAAACCCTGTGGGCCGGGCGTTACTGCGACCGCATCCTGTTGTTGTATGATGGAGGAAAGATCCTGGCCGGGCCGAGTGCGGAGCTGATGACGTTAAAAAACCTGGAGGAACTCTATCAGTGCCCATTACAGAAAATAGATACCGCTACCGGCGGCTTTTTTTTGCCGGCGTGACGCTCGCGCTGTCCGGGCTCCTGACGGTATCGGCGTGGGCGGACCGCCTGCCGGCGCAGGCAGTGGACACTTCCGAAACGCCCGACATCGCCGTCCGCGCGTCCGATCCCGACAGCAAGCCGCTGCCCTATTACAGCCTGGCCCCGGATATATATTTCCTGTACGGCAATATTGCCGAGGTGGACCGCAGGAACCGCGGCTTCAACGGCAATGCAGGCTTCGTGGTGACCCGCGAGGGAGTGGTGGTGATCGACAGCCTGGGCACACCCAAGCTGGGGCGGCGGTTGATCGCCACGGTGCGCAAGGTGACGGACAAGCCGATCCGGTACCTGATCCTTACCCACAACCATCCCGATCATTCCTACGGGGCGGCGGCATTTCGCCGGCTGCCCGGCATCACGATCGTGGGACACGCGGGCACGCTGGAGTATCTCGATTCGCCCAATCTGCCGGCGTCGGTCGCCTTTCGCCGTCGCACCCTCACCCAGGACATGAAGGGTTTCAAGGGGGTGGAGCCGGATATCCTGGTCGGCGGGGAAATCCATGGCCATTACGATTTCACTTTGGGCGGCAAAACCTTCGCCGTGTATAATGCCGACCACCACCATTCGTTCGGCGATCTCGTGATTTATCAGGTGGAAGACCGCGTGCTGTGGATTTCCGACCTGGCGTTCAACAATCGCGCCACGTTCATGGGCGACGGCCATTCCGGCGCCGCCCTGGAAACGATGGACTGGCTGCGGAAGACCTTTCCGGATGCCCGGCTGATGATTCCCGGCCACGGCAGCGCCCAGACGCCGCCGTTTCCGATGGTGGAAAGAACCTACAGCTACATCAAGCGGTTGCGCGACGAAATGCGCAATGCCGTGGAGGCGGGGCAGGACCTCGAAAGCGCGGTGCGCCAGTCCGATTTTCCGGATTGGCACGGAACCCCGCTCTATCATGAGAACCATAAAAAGAATGCCAATTTCGTTTACCGTGAAATGGAACAGGAAATTTACTTCGGCGGCAACTAGTGCCAATTCGCTCCTTGCCGCGCCCATCCGCTTCTCCCCCGATGTTCAAACAGCATGATCCGTAAATTCATACGCAGCGTTTTTAAAAAATCGTCCAGGCAGGACGGCAGCCCGCGCGTTTTCCGCCTGAAATCGCACGGCATCACCGCCGACCACCTCACGCCGTGCGCGCTCAAGGTGGCGACCACCTTGCAGCAGGCCGGTTTCAAGGCATTCGTCGTTGGCGGTGCGGTGCGCGACCTGCTGCTCGGCCGGGAGCCGAAGGACTTCGACGTGGCCACCGACGCCGAGCCGGAAGAGGTGCGCAACCTGTTTCGTCGCTCGCGCATCATCGGCCGGCGCTTTCGCATCGTCCACGTGATGTGCGGGGCGGAAACCATCGAGGTGTCCACCTTCCGCGCGGCGGCCGCCGACAACAGCGAGGAGGGCCGCCACACCGACGACAGCGGGCGGGTGCTGCGCGACAACGTGTTCGGCCCCCAGGTGGAAGACGCCAAGCGCCGCGACTTCACCATCAACGCGCTGTACTACGACCCGGTCAGTCAGGAAATCTGGGATTACCACGACGGCGTGGCCGACCTCAAGGCCGGCGTGATGCGGGTGATCGGCGACCCGGCCCGGCGCTACCGCGAAGACCCGGTGCGCATGCTGCGCGCGGTGCGCCTCGCCGCCAAGCTGGGCTTGAAGCTGGACGACGCGGCGAAAAAACCTATACGCGAACTGGCGCCGCTGCTGGGGCAGGTGCCGGCGGCGCGGCTGTTCGACGAAATGATCAAGCTGCTGTTCTCCGGCCACGCCGTGCAGAGCGTTTTGCAGTTGCGCCGCGAGGGGCTGCACCACGGCCTGCTGCCGATGCTCGACGTGATCCTGGAGCAGCCGCTGGGCGAGCGCTTCATCATGCTGGCGCTGGAAAAGACCGACCAGCGCATCGAGGAGGACAAGCCGGTTTCACCCGCCTTCCTGTTTGCTGCGCTGCTCTGGCACGAAGTGCTGGCCGCCTGGCAGCAGATTCAGGACGGCGGCGAGAAGCCGGCGCCGGCGCTGCACCTGGCGATGGACCAGATCTTGTCGGCGCAGCAGGAAAAGCTCGCGATTCCGCACCGCTACGATGCGGTGATGAAGGAAATCTGGACGATGCAGCCGCGCTTCTGGCAGCGCGGCGGCCAGCGCCCGTTCCGCCTGCTCGAACACCCGCGCTTCCGCGCCGCCTTCGATTTTCTGATGATGCGCTGCGAAAGCGGCGAAGTGGAGGCCGAAGTCGGCCGCTGGTGGGAGGCTTTCCAGGACGCCGGCGAATCGGAGCGCGGCCGCATGCTGATCAAGGACGAGGCCGCGCCGAAGAAACGGCGCCGGCGCAAACCCAAGGCGGCTGCGGCGGCAGTTGCGGCGCCGGATTGAAAAGCCATACATAGAGTTTACAGATTTAACCGCCGATAAACGCGGATGAACGCAGATGATTCAAATTCTTACGGATGCAAGCTGGCCCGCTTCGCAAGCAGCCTGAGACACCTGGATAGCGCCATGAAATATCGGCGTTCATCGGCGGCAAATAGATTTTTTAGGTTGATCCATGTTGCAGCAAACACATTTCAAACGCGCCTTTATCGGCCTGGGCAGCAATCTGGCCGATCCCGACGCGCAGATCCATAAAGCCTTCGCCGAACTCGGCAAGCTGCCGCGCACCCGCCTGCTGGCGCAGTCTTCGCTGTACCGCAGCGCACCGGTGGGCTACGCCGACCAGCCCGACTTCATCAATGCGGTGGCCGAGATCGAAACCGGCCTCGAACCCCATCAGCTGCTGGAGGTTCTGCTCGACATGGAGCATCGCCACGGCCGCGTGCGCGAATTCCGCAACGCGCCGCGCATCCTCGATCTGGATATTCTGCTCTACAACGACCTGGCCTGCCACGAGCATGGGCTGACCCTGCCGCACCCGCGCATGCACGAGCGCGCCTTCGTCCTCCAGCCGCTGCACGAGATCGCGCCGCAGTGCGTCATCGGCGGGCATGGACCGGTAGCGGATTGTCTGGAAAAATGCGCCGGCCAGCGGGTGGAACGGATATGTGTTTGAAAAACGCAGCCGAAACCGCAGGGTGCAATAACCAACGGGCATTGCGCCGGGTGCGCGCGTTCGGTGCAATGCGCTACGCTTATTGCACCCTACGATATTCTTCATTGCTTGGCTTGGGATGAGCAAGCTCGACAAATATCGCTATATCGCCATCGAAGGGCCGATCGGCGCGGGCAAGACCAGCCTGGCGAAGCTGTTGTCGGAACGGCTCCAGGCCGGGCTGATGCTGGAGGATGCCGGCGCCAATCCATTTCTGCCGCTGTTTTATCAGGACGCGGCACGCTATGCCTTGCCGACCCAGCTGTTTTTCCTGTTTCAGCGCGCCGACCAGGTGCAGGACCTGAAGCAGCTGGAATTGTTCGGCCGCACCACGGTCAGCGATTTCCTGCTCGACAAGGACAGCCTGTTCGCCCAGCTCAACCTGGGCGACGAGGAATACCGCCTGTACCAGCAGATCTACGCCCACCTGCGACCGCAAACGCCGGTTCCCGATCTGGTGATCTATTTGCAGGCGCCGGTCGAGGCGCTGGTCGAGCGCGTCCGCCGCCGCGGCATCGGCTACGAAATGCCGATCACGTCGGATTACCTGGAGCGCCTGGCGGAAAGTTACAGCCGTTATTTCTATAATTACGACGCATCGCCGCTGTTGATCGTCAATAGCGAGAATCTTAATTTCGTCGATCAGCCGGCGGATTTCGAGCTGCTGCTGGAACGGATCGGCCAGATGCGAGGCGGCCGCGAGTTTTTCAACCGGGCGGGATAAATCATGCGCACCACCTTGAGCACTTTGCAGAAAATGGCCGGCGCCGGCGAGAAGATCGCGGTGCTGACCTGTTACGACGCCAGTTTCGCCTCCCTGCTGGAAAATGCCGGAGTGGACGTGCTGCTGGTGGGCGATTCCCTCGGCATGGTGCTGCAGGGCGAGGAAACCACCCTGCCGGTGAGCATGGACGACATGGTCTACCATACTCGCTGCGTGGCGCGCGGCGCGAAGCAGGCGTTCATCGTCGCCGACCTGCCGTTCGGCAGCTACCAGCAGAGCCCGCAACAGGCGCTGGCGAATGCCGCGCGGCTGATGGCGGCGGGGGCGCACATGGTCAAGCTGGAAGGCGGCGCGGCGATGGCCGAGACGGTGGCTTTCCTGGTGGAGCGCGGCATTCCGGTGTGCGGCCATGTCGGCCTGACGCCGCAGTCGGTCCACCAATTGGGCGGCTACCGGGTGCAGGGCAAGACCGACGAGGCGGCGCAGCGCCTGATGTGCGATGCCAAAGCGCTGCAACAGGCGGGTGCGGCCCTTTTGGTGCTGGAGGCGATCCCGGCCGCACTGGGGCGGCAGGTGACGGCCGAACTGGCGATTCCCACCATTGGCATCGGCGCCGGGCCGGGCTGTTCCGGCCAGGTGCTGGTGCTGTATGACCTGCTTGGCATCTACCCCGGCAAGCCGCCGAAATTCGCGCGTAATTTCCTCGACGGCGGCGGTAGCATCCAGGCGGCGGCGGTGCAATACGTGCGGGCGGTGAAAAGCGGAGAATTCCCCTCTGTTGAACATGGTTTTTAAGGAAATTCCCGATTGACGGCGCCAGCCGCATGCATATAGTGGAGGAATTTCCCATTGCGGCGTGATGGGTGACGGCGGCTATCTCAAGGAGGAACGCGATGTTTTGCGGTGGATACAAGACCCGGCTGGCGGAGCAGCTCGCGAAAAATCAGCAGGCCGAACTGGAAATCCGGCAGCTGCGGCAGGAAACGGACCGGCTCCAGGCCGAGAATGCGGCGCTGCGTCAGGCGGCGGCCGAAAAAGACGAGCGCCTCGGCCTGAGCGAGGCGCTGTACCAGCACCTGAGTTCGTTCGGCGAATCCTCGGTCGAGATCCAGCAATCCATGGCGAAGCTGGCGATGGCGATGAAGGCGGAGAAGGAATATGCCATGAAGGCGGCGACCGAATCCGATGCTAATTCCGCCGCGATCGAGCGCATCGCCGCCAACATGCGGGAAATGTCGCAGCGCACCCACGAAACCGCGAAAAACGTGGATAGTCTGAACGAGCGCGCCGGCCAGATCGGCGGCATCGTCAACCTGATCAAGGAAATCGCCGATCAGACCAACCTTCTTGCGCTCAACGCCGCGATCGAAGCGGCGCGTGCCGGCGAGCAGGGGCGTGGCTTCGCGGTGGTGGCGGACGAAGTGCGCAAGCTTGCCGAGCGCACCACCAAGGCGACCACCGAGATTTCCTCGCTGGTCCGGGTGATCCAGACCGAGACGGCCCAGGCCAAGGCGCAGATCGAACTCAGTCCGCAGCAGGCCGCCGCCTTCATGACCGATGTCAGCGAAGCTGCGGGCAACATGCAGAACCTGCTCAAAGTGACCAATGTCATGAAAACCACCATCGCGGCCAGCGCGCTACGCAGCTTTACCGAGGTGGCGAAGGTGGATCACCTCATCTACAAGTTCGAAATCTACAAAGTGTATCTCGGCATTTCCAGCAAGCATCCCGCCGACTTCGCGCCCCACACCGGCTGCCGGCTGGGCAAGTGGTACCACGAGGGCGAAGGCGTGCAGTGCTTCTCCCGGCTGCCCGGCTACAAGCAGATCGAGCCGCCGCACAAGGCGTTCCATGCGCAGGGCGTGGCCGCGGTCGAGCGCTATTACGCCGGCGACCATGTCCAGGGCTTGGTCATGATCAGCGAAATGGAAAAATCCAGCCACGACGTGCTGCAGGCGTTGAGCAACCTGGCCGCGAGCGGCGCGGAGCATGCCGACATGCTGTGCGTCGAGGGCGACCACTGATCGAGGGAGTTCGATGCGGGTCATTTCCGCCGTAAAAGAACTGCGCGGCCGGCTGCAACACGAGCCGGCCGTTGTCTTCGTGCCCACCATGGGCAACCTGCACGAAGGCCATCTGGCGCTGGTGCGCCAGGCGCGCGAACACGGTTCGTGCGTGGTCGCGAGCATTTTCGTCAACCCGCTGCAATTCGGTCCGAGCGAGGATTTCGCCCGTTATCCGCGCACCCTGGAGCAGGACTGCGCCAAGCTCGACGGCCTCGCCGACCTGGTGTTCGCGCCGACGGTGGAAGACCTCTATCCCGAACCGCAGCAGGTGTTCGTCGAGCCGCCGCCGGTGGCCGACGACCTGTGCGGCGCGTCTCGTCCCGGCCATTTTCGCGGCGTGGCGACGGTGGTGCTGAAATTGTTCAATATCGTCCAGCCCACGGCGGCGGTGTTCGGCAAGAAGGATTACCAGCAGCTCATGGTGATCCGCGCCATGGTGCGGCAGCTCAACCTGCCGCTGGAGATCGTGGCGAGTGAAACCCTGCGCGCCGCCGACGGCCTGGCGCTGTCTTCGCGCAACGGGTTCCTGAGCGAGGCGGAGCGCGCCGAGGCGGTGGCGCTGTACCGCAACCTGGGGCAAATCCGGGAGGCCATCCTAGCCGGGCGGCGCGATTTTTTCGCGCTGGAACAGGCCGCCGCCGCAGACCTGGCGGGCCGCGGCTGGCGCGTGGACTACGTTTCCGTGCGCGCAGCCTCGTCGCTGGCGCCGGCGGGAGAGGGGGAGCGGAACCTGGTCGTGCTGGCGGCCGCCTGGCTGGGGCGCACCCGCCTGATCGACAATGTCGAGGTTTGTATCAGCGCGGACAAAGGCTTATAATACGCCTCCCTTTGTTCCGAGCGGAGCGAGCTAATGCAACGACTGATGCTCAAATCCAAACTGCACCGCGTCACCGTCACCCATTCCGAGCTGCATTACGAAGGCTCGTGCGCGATCGACGAAACCCTGCTGGAAGCGGCCGACATCCGCGAATACCAGCAGATCGACATCTACAACGTCACCAACGGCGAACGCTTCACCACCTACGCCATCCGCGCCGAGCGCAACTCCGGCACCATTTCCGTGAACGGCGCCGCCGCGCACAAGGCCAATCCGGGCGACCTCATCATCATCGCCACCTATGCCATGTACAACGAACTGGAGCTGCAAAAATTCCAGCCGGAGCTGGTGTACGTGGACGCCAATAACTGCATCGTGGACAAACGCCGCGAAATCCCCGTACAAGCTGCGTAATCAGTTGTCAGTTGTCAGTTCGTAGTAGTGCGCGGCAAAGCCGCGCCGCTTTGTTTTTACTGATAACTGACAACTGAACTGCTTCAATGCAGCGTCTGTTCCTTGCCGCAGCACAGCTTGAATTTCTTGCCGCTGCCGCAGGGGCAGGGATCGTTGCGGCCGACCTTGGGCGACTCCCGCCTGATCGTGCCGGGCGCCGCGGTCTGGGCGCGCCAGAACTGGTAGATCGCGCCGATGGTGTCGGGAAAATCCTCTTCGGCCTGGGCCAGCGCCCTTTCTTCCTCTTTCGGTGAGAGCCACGGTTCCTTGTGCTTGAGCGCGTCTTCCTTGAGCATGCCGTTGAGCAAGAAGAACACTTCCATCTTCTCGCTCAAGTCGGTCATGTATTCGCCGGCCGCCTCGAACCAGTTCGACTCCCCCATCTGCGAGCCGTAGACATATCCCTCCGACCACGCGGCATAATCCAGCCGCTCCGGGTCTTCTTCCAGGCCGTAGAGAATCAGGTCGAATCCTTCGCCGCTGGCGAGCGACGAGGCGATGCCGTTGTAGAACTTCATCAATAAATCGGCCGTTTCCCGCGCCTGCTCCTCTGATTCGTAGACCGGCGATTCGCCCAGCACGGCCGGCAGCCAGACGCTCGGCGAAATCGTGTCGGGGCCGCTGACCACCGCGCAAAGGAAGCCCTGCAGGAAATCCAGCGTCATCGCTTCGCCCTTGAAGGCGTCCGAAGCCAGCAGATCTTCGAGACGGTCGAGTTCCTGTTCGGTCATGGTCGGGGTTTGCATGGCGGGTTCCTTGTCGGATGGAGCAAATGTTAGCGTGAAACTCGCGAAACAGGATGCGCGGTCTGTGGGTCAGGCTTTAGCCTGACTGTACGGCTGAAGCCGTACCCACAGCAGACGCCGTTTCATGATTCGGGTGGCGATTCGCCATGACCGTTTGGTCGGGCTAAGCGCCGCTATCCAGGCCCTTCTTCAGCAGCTCGGCCACCACTTCGTTGAGGCTGGCCTGGCGTTCCTGGGCCAGCGCATGCAGCTGCTTCACCAGATCGCCGTTGAGCTTGACCGCGAACGGCACCAGGCCGAGCGCCTGATCGAGCTTGCGCTGCCCACGCCGGTCGATGGTGGCTTCCTTGCCGAAGCGCCCGGCCGCGCCGGTATTGATTTTGCTGTTGATTTTCAGGCCGAGGTTTTTTTCCAGATCGGTGCGTTTCACGGTTGTATTTTCCTTGTCGAATCGGGCTATTATATGTCACCGCGTCCATCCGATCGACGAAACATTCCCGCGCTGTTCCTACCGCGCGGTCAACGTCCGGGAACGGCGCTGCGGCGGGTGTTTCTGAACTCGATCAGGACGGCTGGAGGGCGACTTCAGGCGCGCCGCTTCCCGCCGTGTGCCGTTCGATGAAGCTGTCGAGGAAGCGGCGCAAAAAACCTTCGGTCTGCGAGCTGAAAAAGCGGTCGATTTCCACCCCGCGGCTGTAGGCGATCACCGTCGGAAAGCCGCGCACGCCGTGGCGGCCGGCGATGCGCATGTTCTCGTCGGCATCCACCTTGGCCAGCACGAAGGCGCCGTCGTATTCCCTGACCAGCTTTTCCAGCAGCGGCCCCAGCACCCGGCACGGCGAGCACCATTCCGCGCCGATATCCATCAGCACCGGCACGTCGTGCGAGCGTGCCACCACGAGTTGTTCAAAATCGGCTTCTTCGACGTCGTAGGAGAGGTTCATGGTGTTGGGCAATCCGAATAAATAACTTGCAGTTTAAACAAGCCATTCATTCCGCGACACTGCCCAAATGGGCTACGGCGCCAAACGACGGATAAAGTTGGTCGCGAAAAGGCACAAAAAGCACAAAAAGGTTTCTCCCTTCTCCCGCAGGCGGGATAACCATCGACTTGGCTGGCGTAGTAGTTTGCCAGCCTAGTCGAATGGCTAGTAGTTCCATCAGAAGGGCCGGGGATGAGGGTGTTTGCGTCTTTGCAGGCATTAACCAAGCGCAAAGTCCCTCACCCCAACCCCTCTCCCTGCACCCGCACGGAGTGGCAGCAAGCTGCACTCCGACTTTCTATCGACTAAAGTCGATGAAAGATCGTATGTCCCCGCCGGGTTCCCGCTGCTGCGCAGCGACCACGGCGAGACGGGCGAGGGGCTATCGCGGGGTGTTCGAGTTTGGTCAGGGCAGGCTTTTTTTTTGTGTTTTTTGTGCCTTTTCGCGGCCAAGATTTTGGGCTCACCGTGTTCGGCGACCGCCCGTATCCTCGCTCATCAGCGCCTGAATCCGCGCCGCAATCTCCTGCGGCGGCGTGGCATAGGCGAACTTGACGAGAAAGCGCCCGTCCGGCCCCAGCAGGTACATGCCCGCCGAATGGTCGACCGAATACTGGTCCTTTGCCGCGCCGGGTTCCCAGTGCTTCTCGTAGCGCACCTTGAAGTGGTCGGCCACGCGGCGCACCAGGTCGGGCGAGCCGGTGAGGCCGACGATGCGCGGGTCGAAGAATTTGGTGTAGCGGTTCAGCGCCTCGGGCGTGTCGCGCTCCGGGTCCACGGTGACGAACAGCGGCTGCAGGCGGCTGGCCTGGCTGCCCAGCTTCTGCATCACCAGCGACACTTCCGCCAGCGTGGTCGGGCAGATGTCCGGGCAAAAGGTGTAGCCGAACGCGATCAGCTGGAATCGGCCGGGGAAATCCTGGTCGGAAACCGCCTGTCCGTGCGTGTCCATCAGCAGGTAGCGGGGAACGATCCCGGTTTCGGTTTGCTCGTCAGGGGCGGCATCGGCCCCTGCGGCGGGCGCGCCCAGCAGGATGGCGCAGCAGGCGATAACGCGCAGCCGTTTGATCATGTGGCGCCTACTTTACGGCGCCGGCCGGAAGCGCGGCTTGCAAAAGCCCGACCAGTTCCTCGACTTTGCCGTTGAGCGTGGGGCCGTCGGGGCAGGCGGTCGGTTCCAGTTTGGATTGGGCAAGGAAGGATTCGTTGGTGGCTTCCTCGAAAATCGCGCCATAGCGCCGCGACTTGGGTGCGCGCTCGATCATTTCCTTTTTGATGCGGGCGGCGGTTTCTCCAAAGGAACAGGCCAGCGCCTGGCCGTTGAGGCGGCCCAGATCGCGGATTTCCGCCAGTCCGGCATCGGCGGCGGGCGCGGCAAGGGCTGGAAGCGCGCCCAAGGCGCATAGCAGGGGAATAAAACGCTTCATAATTTACGGCTCCCGAGGTTTGTCGATGGCGATAGTCTACCGGATTGCAGGCCGAATATAGAGGCCTATTTCAGCAGTTTCCTGATCGCTCCCCCGATGCCTTGCGCGGCGTTGCCGATGCCGCGTGAAAGTCCCTCGATATCGATGCCCAGGCTTTGCGCCAGGGAAGCGCCGAGGCGCTTGGCGAGGCTTTCGTTGAGGGAGAACCTGGGGTCGTTGATGTCGCCTTCCAGCGTGAATTGGATCGTGATCTGGTCCTGGTGGTTTTGGAGGGCGCTCACCACGGCCTGGCGCGGCATGCCCATGAAGCCGCTGCCGCTGGAGAGTTCCAGATGGCTGAGCGTCAACTTGCCCGGCGCCCGCAGCCGGTTGTCGTGCACGGCGGATTTCAGGTCGAGGTCGAGCGTACCCCGCTTCACGCCGGTTTCCGCCGTCTTGATGAGGTAAGGCTGAAGCGCGATCAGGTCCACGCCCCGCAGCCTGATATCGATTTCGGAATCCCGGCTGGCGAGCTCGATCCAGCCCTGTGTGAGCACGCTGCCGTCCTGCCGCACCCCCTTGACGACGCCTTCCAGCTTGAGCCGGGTCTTGCTTTTGAGGTCGGGCAGATTGAGGTCGTCCAGGGTGGCGTTAATTTGCTCCAGCCGCAGCTTATGCGGCGCCTGGCGGATGGATGCGTCGTAAAACTCGATGGCGCAAGGCTTCAGCTCGACGGTGCCGATGGCGATGGACGGCGGCGGGGTGCTCGATTCGGCCGGTTTGCCGAGCAGGCTGGGCAGCACCCGCAGGCGGCCATCGCGGGTGCGCAGGAGAGAGAGGTAGCCGTCCTCCACCGCGATGCGCTTGATCCTGACCTGGGCGGACAGCAGCCCGCGCAAATCCGGTTCGATGACGATGCGCCTGGCGCGCAGCGTATCTTCCGCCGGCCAGTCCTTCGGCGCATGAATCCGGACGTTGCGCACTTCGATGGTGGACCAGCCGACCACGATCTCGCCCACTTCGCTTTCCGCACCCAAGGCATGCTCCACCTGGCCCTTGAGGGCCTTGACGGCGTAGGGAAATGCCAGCATGGCCGCCGCGGCCAGCATGATGACCATTGCCAGCAGGATCAGGGCCAGCCGTTTCATTTGTGGCTCGTCATGGTAAGGGTAATCGCCGATGGGCAGTGCGAGAGCGCAAAGTGTAGCGCATCGCGCCGGATCTGCGAAGTTGCGATCAATGAGGCCGGGAGCGGCCTTGAAAGCGGCGGGGCGGGCGCTATGCTGAAAAATATCGCCGTTCAACCCATAGAGGAGATTCCCATGAAAACCGCACGTATTTTTTCCACCGTCGCCCTGTCCGCCGCCCTGACCCTGGGTGCGGCGCTATCGCCCGCTATCGCCGACGACGATCCCAGTCCTCGGGGCCAAGGCATGATGATGGGGGGAATGGGAGGCGGTGGCATGATGGGCCAGGAAATGATGGGGGGCATGATGGGCCCCGGCATGATGGGGCTGGACTTGACCGACGAGCAGCGCGCCAGGATCGAACGAATTACCTACGAGGCCCATAAAAAGCACCTGGAACTGATGTCCGCGATGCTGGAGGAATCCCATAAGCTGCAGGAAACCATGGCGGCAAAGAAACCCGACCCGGCCACGGTGGGCAACGCCACCCTCCGGGTGCACGACCTCAAGCGGCAGACGAAGGAGCTTCACGCCGATACCCACAAGCGCATCGAAGCGCTGCTGACCAAGGAGCAGCGCGAAAAACTCGAACATGCCGGACACGGCTGCATGATGAAGTGAGGCCGGAGGTTTCGGTTTCCCGCGGCCAGCGGTGACTGCTACTCCACCAGCGCAACCGCGGCCGCCGCGCTGGATTTATCGATGTCCAGCCGCACTTCGCAGTACTCGTCGTTTTCGCCGATGGGGGTAGGGTCGTCCGCGCAACTGCAACCGGCGATCACCCCTTTGTAGAAAATCCCGGCTTTCACGCGGATGGCGTCTTCCGTTTCTGCGACGCCGAGCACCACCACCGTGACCGGCGCATCGACCACATAGGCGCTGCCCGACAACCCTTGCTGCAGCGGCAGCTGGTCGATGCCCAGCCGCGCGACTTCCTGCTTGAGGACGGCCTCGAAATTGGGCGTTCCCCAGGCGCGCAAGGATTTGTCGAGTCGGATCATGGCGTAACCTCGGCCTTTCTGTAGGGTGCAATAAGCGAAGCGCATTGCACCGGATGACTGATGCGCAGTGGATTATGCCGGTTTCGCGAGCGCCTGCAACACCGCCTTGAGCAGCCGCCAGCAGCGTTCCACCGAGGCGATTTCGACGCGCTCGCCGGGCGCATGCGCGCCGCGGATGTCCGGGCCGAAGGATATCATGTCCAGATGCGGATGGCTGGCGGCAAGCAGGCCGCATTCCAGCCCGGCATGGATTACCTGCAATCCGGCCGGCTGGCCGAACTCCCGTGTATACACATGTTGGCACAAGGCCAGGAGAGGCGAGTCCGGATTCGGCGTCCAGCCGGGGTAAGCGCCTGCTTTCGAGGCGCGCAGGCCGTGGCTTTCGGCGTGATCGACCAGCGCGTCGGCCAGCGCATCCGCGCGGCCATCGTGCAGCGAACGCACCTTGAAGGTGGCGCGGAATTCACCTTGTTCGAGGGCAACCACGCCGAGATTATCGGAAGTATCGACCACGCCCGGAAAATTCTCGCTCATGCGCGCCACACCGTTGGCCGCGCTGTTGAGGAAGGTGAGCAGGCGATCCTGCTCTGCTTTGTTGATGGCCTTCTCCGTAATTTCGTTCCCTCCCTCCTCGGAGGAGAGGGCCGTAATTTCGTTCCCTCTCCCCTCCGGGGAGAGGGCTAGGGAGAGGGGAAGATCATCCGCACCCGGATGAAGACGTTCCTGCCGAACCGCCAAGTTTACCTTCGCATCCGCCCCCGCAAACCGCGACTGCCATACCGCATGTTTCTCCCGCACCCATGCCTCTATCCGGGCGCCATCGGCGGCGGGCAGCGCCAACACCGCGAACGCTTCGCGCGGAATGGCATTGCGCGCCGTGCCGCCGGCAAGCGCAATCAGGCGCGGATCGGCAATCTCGGCCAGCCCGTCCAGCGCCTCCGCCAGCAGCTTGATCGCATTGCCGCGCCCGAGATGGATATCGATGCCGGAATGCCCGCCTTTCAGCCCGGCCACTTCCAGCCGCCACACAGCATAACCCGGCGGGACGGCTTCCGGCGGACAGGCATGGCGCACCTCCACGTCCACCCCGCCGGCGCAGCCGAGATAGAAATGGCCCCATTCTTCGGTGTCCAGGTTGATCAGGGTTTTGCCTTGCAGCGTGCCCGGCGCCAGCCCGCGTGCCCCGTCCATGCCGGATTCCTCATTGACCGTGAGCAGCACTTCCAGCGCCGGATGATTCAGGTCCGGTTCCTCCAGCGCCGCCAGCGCCAGCGCCACCCCGATACCGTTGTCCGCGCCCAGCGTGGTGTTCTCCGCCACCACCCAGCCGTCGCGCACCACCGCGTTAATTGGGTCGCGCTCGAAATCGTGCTGGGTGCCGGTGTTGGCCTGGCACACCATGTCGAGATGGCCTTGCAGGATCACGCCCGGCATTCCTTCGCAGCCGGGGCTGGCGGGCTTTGTGAGGATCAGGTTGCCGGCGGCATCGACGGTGGATGCGATGTGGTGACTCTTCGCCCAATCGATCAGGTGCCGGCGCATGGTGGCTTCGTGCAGCGAGGCGCGCGGGATGGCGCACAGCGTGGCGAAGTGGGACCAGACGGAGCGAGGGGGCAAGTTTTTCAAATCGTTACTCAATTACTATTTCGGAACCCGCGATTTTTTATCATTTTACAAGCCACCGCAAGCCGCCGGCCCCGCTTGGCAAGCGGAAGCTTGATTGATGTAGGCCAATGAACTACACTTGAGTCATGAATTTCGAATGGGACGAATCCAAAAGCGAGGCATGCTTCCGCCAGCGCGGTTTCGACTTTGCCTACGCTGCGCAGGCTTTTTTCGACCCCAGCCGGATTGTCCACGCCGATATTCGTCACAGCTACGGGGAAGACCGCTACCGGTTGATGGGTATGGTCGAGCAGCGCCTGTTCGTGGTGGTTTACACACCGCGACATGACGCGATGCGCATCATTTCGGCGCGCAAAGCCAACTTACGAGAGGTCCGGCATTATGAAGACAGTACGCGTAACGATTGATCCCGCCGCGCTTTCCGAGGCGCATGGGCGCATTGACCCTACTCGCGTGGACGCCACCACCGAGGAGGAAATTGCCCTGCACCAGGCGGCTGACGAAGCCGAAGCGATGCTGGATGCCGCCAAATTCGCGCGCCGGGTGAGAAGGCGCCTGGGGTTGAGCCAGACGGAGTTTTCGCAACGGATCGATGTGCCGCTTGACACCATCCGCAACTGGGAGCAAGGCAAACGCCGCCCGACCGGCGCGGCCAAGGCGTTGCTCAAGGTGCTGGACAAAGCCCCCGAAGCCGCCCTGGCGGCACTCGGCTGAGAGCGGGTTGGTGAAGTGATTGGGGGTGCGGAACGAACAGGGACAATGTGAGCGGGGGATTGGAAACCATGGTCTGTCCCGGATTTTCGGATTTTCTCTGATTAAGCGTAGCGCATTGCACTGGATGTTTGGTGTGCGTGGCGGCGCTATGCCGACACAATTGGGCTCGTTTTAAATTGAAGCAAGAATGGTCTTTAAATATCCTCCCCTGGTTATGCGCTCCTGTTTGTTGTTAACAGCCTCTCTAGCGGCCAGTTCAAAATCTTCAGGGACATCCTGTTCGAACTTAATCAGAGCGTCCCGCAAGCTATCCCTGGCAACGGGTTTATCTGAACGAAGATGCTCTGCCAGTTCAGTATGTAAAGTAAAAAATGGGGCTTTCTTTAACCAAAGACTTTTTTGTGGAAGTTGTAGTGCCAGAATTTCTTTAGCCGTCTTATCCATGATCGATGTTACTAAGTCTTTGGCTGGAAATTGCTCGGCATAATTGTCCAAACACTCTCTTGAGCCTTCATTGCGATGGAAATAACCAGATAAAATGGTTGCCATCAGATTTAGCGCATATTGGAGAGGTACCTTTCTAATTATCTCTCTATCCGAGAAAATTTCATTGTTAAGCAATAGCTCTTGGATGGAAGTAATATTTTGCTTCTTTCCCCAATCAATAAGCTGTGGCGGTATATTCGGATCAATTTGAAACTCCTCTGAATTTTCAAGATCAACATCGTCAACAAACAACCGTGCAACAAACATAAACTCTGAAGGGGCGTACTGGGACGCCATCTTTTCTATTGCCGTCAATGAATTGGCCGTTCTATTGATTCTTTGGAATATCTCCTTAACAGCGGGGTCGTTGTTGTCTATATCCAGTTCAATTACAGCAACATCATACTTAAGAAATGTCTCTTTTTCCGCTCCAGTTAAATCTTTAAAGTATCTACCATCTACCGGGAATCCATTTTCTATGAAATTAACAATGGCATTCGTTCTTTGCTGTCCATCAACGATGCAAGATGTCGTTACCATGTTTTCAATATCAACAGATCCTTTTGATATAAATATTTGTGGAAACGGAAAACCTAGAAGAATGGTCTTAATAAAATCTTGTTTATGAATATCTCGCCAAACAAGGTTTCTTTGGAAATAAGCATCTGGAATAAGTCGTTTTGCTTTTATTTCATTGTAGATTCCAATAAGGTCGCGTGACCGAACATTATATTTAATCATACGATTTCAATCTCCTGAGATTGTATAGAGCTTCTCTGTTTTAACGTGTAAATGGTTTCAGAAAGATATATTCCTGCATTGATGTTCTTAAAGCGTTCGGCATATTCATTCGAAAGACGGTTAAAGAAAGACCAGATTCTTTGTTTTTCCGGCCCTTTTGGCATAAGGTCTGGTCTAAGAATTCCTCGTCCGGAATAGTTTAAAAATTGGTTTCTCAGTGATTTCCCTTCCTCGGTTGGAAACATATCCGGCCTAAATCCTTCAGACCTCTCATAGCACTGTTCTAGGAGTTGCTGAAAAAGTCGTGCATCGATTATCGCTACATCAAGATCAGATTCCCTTTCGAGGAAAGGTCTCTTTTTTATAAAACTGTAACCGGTATGCGCTGAGCCGGATATCCTGATAGATGAGAAAGGTATTTTGAACTCACAGGATATCTTGTTAAAGATTTCAAACTGAACTTCCGGATGATCAAGGAAATAATTGCATGGGTATGATAAAAATACTTTTTTTACATTACCATAGTTCGAGGAGCCAGATTCAATAGCTCTTTTATGAATGTTGTTGGGCATTATTTAAGTTCTCTTCAAGAAGCTTCTGTAGCCCCGGATGGAGCTTCGCGTAATCCGGGATTGTGTCTCGACGCCATAATTGTCTCGTATTTCGCTCCGCTTCATACGGGCTACAATCTTTCGTTTCCCATCACCCCTTTGTCACCCCATCCAACCCCAGCGCCAGAATCGCGGCATTACGGGTCAACAGTGTCAGCCTTTCGTCGTAAGCCTGGGCGATCAGCAGCCGGTCGAACGGGTCGGGGTGGGTGCAGGTCAGGCTGCGCGCCGCTTCGATGTGGCGCGGCAGGATGGGCAGCAGGACGAAGCCTTGTGTTTCCAGTTGTTCCGTCAGCGAGCCTTCCGGCAAAGGCAATTTGCCTTTTGCGTTTTTCAGTACCATTTCCCAGATGCTGGCGGTGCTGACCACGATTTCGGTTTTGGCGATGACGCGCTGTGTCGCTTTGGTCAGGCGTTTGTCCGCCGTCATCCACCAGTAGATCAGGTGGGTGTCGAGCAGATGGCGCTTCAAGGCAGGTCGCCGCCTGTCAGTTCATCGGCGATGGCGGTGTTGGTTTCAGGCGAGTCCCAATCGGCTTTGGCCTTGGGCAGCCCGGCCCATGCGCCCGGCTTGCGCGAGAAATCCTGTGGGCCGATCTTGACCAGCCTGACGACGGGAACGCCTTTGTTGGCGATTACCACGTCCTCGCCATCCAGCGCGGCCTGGACGAGTTTGGAAAGCTGGCTTTTGGCTTCAAGCATATTGCATTGCATGGTTGCCTCCGAAGGAAGTTGCATCATGCATAAAGTTTACACCGGCTGGCTAAGTTAGCCAATGATTGCCGTTGCCCAGTCCAGCGTTTGCGCTGCTATGACATCGACTTCTTCACTGCTGAGATTGGAGATGACTTCATCTCCATAGCGGAACTCCACCGCATAAGGATTGATTTGCGCTAACACTTCGGCGTTGCTGGGCGGCGAGATACCGGCTTTTTCAAGCTGGTCGGCCAGTTCGTAAAGGTCGTGGGTCTTGCGGAACGCCTCGCCGCGCGTGAAAAGCACGGCTTTCAGGCTTTTCTCGATAGCCTGTTGGGCATGGAAGAAAGCGAGGGCCGGGCGGATGTGGGGAATGGCTGCCAATATCCGAAAAGCGGCCAAGTCGTCGCCGGCCAGTTTCAGGAAACGCCGGGCTTCGTCAAGCGAGGTTGTCATGCAGCACCTGGCCTTCCTTGATCGCCCAATATGGCAGGGTGCCGGGAACCTGGCTGCGGCGCAGGGCTTCTTCTTCCGAATAGACCAGCACGTCCACGCCGGCGCCGATGCCACCGATGGCGCGGCGTAGGCGCAGATATTCCGCCGCCTTGTCCGGCAGATCCTTTTCGATAACCATCAGGTCCAGGTCAGAATCTTCGTCTGCGGTTTCGCGCGCATAGGAGCCGAACAGGATTACGCGGCAGGGTGAACTGGCGGCGGCAACCAGCCGGGCGGTGGCAGCACGTATGGTTTCCATGTTGATCATTCAGACTCTCCCAATGGTCGTGCCCCTTAGTTTACCTTCTTGTCGGCTTGTACCGTGCCCCGCTCTTGGCGCGTTTTAATGGCTAATCAGGAGGCTTGGCCATTTCCTGGTCGATACGATTTTCCCAGGCGAAAAATCAAGCCGCAGCCTTCAACGTGAAGTCCGCGTGAATTTCATCCCATGGCACGAATACCTTGCCGCTGGAGTTTTTTTCGATGAGGCCTAATGCCAGCAATTTCGCGGCGTCGGAATGGACATTGCTGTAGTTGCGCTTAAGCTGTTTGGCCAGTGCGTATAGCGTGGTTGGGCCACACGCCTTGAGCGCTTCCAGCATTGCCCAGCGAGTCGGGGTCAGCGCCGTGAGCAGTTGGGGCATGTTGGCAAAATTCAGCGTCTCGCGTGGCGTGATGCTTTGCCCTGACTCGGCGGCTTTCCACGCTTCAAGAACATCTTCACCCATCTGCTTCAGGGTTTTGGTTCCGATTTCAAGTTTCTTCATCATCGACCTCCGCCAGTTTTGCAACGTCGCCAAGAAAATCTGCTACCAAGCGCTCCGGCGATACAAATACATAAGGGTGTTCTTCATTCCCGTAGTGGATGTGATCGCCTTTGCCGCTTTCGTTGTCGTAACGCACAATGCAACGATCATTCCGGCCGCAATAAAACCGGTATTTCAATCCATGCGGCCGGTCGCCGGTTGGTTTGGGCAATTGCCAAAGCACCATCTCCACCAGCACGCCGTTAGCGTAAATCTTTTTGAGATGGCGGATTAGCCTGGCTTTCATATATTGTATTTTAGCAATATATTGCCGGCTTGCAATAGGTTGGCGGCGTTACCGACTAATCGGCTTATACCTAATCCGCTTCGGTTTCGCGCCTTCCTCGCCCAGCCGCTTTTTCTTGTCCGCCTCGTATTCCTGGTAGTTGCCGTTGAAGAAGGTCCAGTGCGAGTCGCCTTCCGCGGCCAGGATGTGGGTGGCGATGCGGTCGAGGAACCAGCGGTCGTGGGAGATCACCAGCACGCAGCCGGCGAATTCCAGGAGGGCGTCTTCGAGGGCGCGCAGGGTTTCCACGTCGAGGTCGTTGGAGGGTTCGTCGAGCAGGAGCACGTTGCCGCCGGCGATCAGGGTCTTGGCTAGATGCAGCCGGCCGCGCTCGCCTCCGGAGAGGTTGCCGACGATCTTCTGCTGGTCGCCGCCCTTGAAGTTGAAGCGGCCGATGTAGGCGCGCGACGGGGTCTGGTATTTGCCGACGGTGAGGATGTCGGCGCCGCCGGAGATTTCCTCGAACACGGTTTTCTTGCTGTCGAGCGCTTCGCGGCTCTGGTCCACGTAGGCGAGCTTGACGGTCGGGCCGATCTTCACCTCGCCGGAATCCGGCTGTTCCTTGCCGGTGAGCATGCGGAACAGGGTGGATTTGCCGGCGCCGTTGGGGCCGATGATGCCGACGATGGCACCGGCCGGCACCTGGAAGCTCAAGTTGTCGATCAGCAGGCGGTCGCCGTAGCTCTTGTTTACCCCGTCGAATTCGATCACGTTGTCGCCCAGGCGGTCGGCCACCGGGATGAAGATTTCCTGGGTCTCGTTGCGCTCCTGGTGTTCCTGGCTGGCGAGCTCGTTGAAGCGGGCGATGCGCGCCTTGGACTTGGCCTGGCGCGCCTTGGGATTTTGCCGCACCCATTCCAGTTCCTGCTTCATCGCCTTCATGTGGGCGTCGATCTGTTTCTGCTCCTGCTCCAGGCGCGCTTCCTTCTGCTCCAGCCAGCTCGAATAGTTGCCCTTCCACGGGATGCCGTGGCCGCGGTCCAGTTCCAGAATCCATTCGGCGGCGTTGTCGAGGAAGTAGCGGTCGTGGGTCACCGCCACCACGGTGCCGGGGAACCGGGTGAGGAATTGTTCCAGCCATTCCACCGACTCGGCGTCGAGGTGGTTGGTGGGCTCGTCCAGCAGCAGCATGTCGGGCTTGGACAAAAGCAGCTTGCACAGCGCCACGCGGCGCTTCTCGCCGCCGGAGAGGTTGGCGATGGAAGCCTCCCACGGCGGCAGGCGCAATGCATCCGCCGCGATTTCCAAGGTGTGTTCGATATCGCTGCCGGCGGTGGCGAGGATCGCTTCGTATTTCGCCTGATCGGCGGCGAGCTGGTCGAAATCGGCGTCCGGCTCGGCGTAGGCGGCATAAACCTCTTCCAGCTTCTGGCGCGCTTCCATCACTTCGCCCAGGCCGGCCTCGACTTCGTCGCGCACGGTCTTGTCCGGGTCGAGCTGGGGTTCCTGCGGCAGGTAGCCGATGGAGATGTTGGGCATGGGTGTGGCCTCGCCCAGAATATCCTTGTCGATCCCGGCCATGATCCTGAGCACGGTGGATTTGCCCGAGCCGTTCAGGCCCAACAGGCCGATCTTGGCGCCGGGGAAGAAGCTTAAGGAGATGTCTTTTAAAATCTGGCGCTTGGGCGGCACGATCTTGCCCACGCGGTTCATGGTGAAAACGTATTGGGCCATGGCGGTTTTTCGGTGCAATGAGGAAGCCGCAAGCTTAACCCAAGGCGGGTTGTTTGGGGAGGTGGGAAAGGAACGTCTTATGCCTGCAGAAAGGATACAATTCTCATGCCGAACCCATGCGGCGCGGGTTCTGGTCAGCGGTACCAGCCGAGGAACTCAGGGAGAGTTGCAATGAAAATCACCAAGAAGAAATTGCTGTCGGAACTCAACAAGGACCTGGAATGGGAATACGCGGCAGCCGTGCAGTACGTGCAGCACGCGGCGGCGATCAGCGGCGCGCAGTTCGATTCCATCCAGAAAGAGCTGCTGATCCACGCCCAGGAGGAATTGCAGCATGCCGTCATGCTGTCCGAACAGATCGACTTCCTTGGCGGTGTGCCCACCGTGGACGTGGAAAAGCGCGAAATTTCGGCGGACAGCCTGGAGATGCTCAAGCAGGATCTGTGGGGCGAGCAGAACGCCATCGACCGCTACAAGGAGCGCATCGGCCAGGCTGAAGCGCTCAAGGAATACGGTTTGCGCCGGGTGCTGGAGGATATCCTGATCCAGGAAGAAGAGCACAAGCGCGATATCGCGAATGCGCTGACGAAGTAGGGCCGTGGCGCCCTCGGACGGGGCGTCGGAATGTAGCCCGTATGAAGCGCAGCGGAATACGGGGTCGGTCTTGGCTTCGAGACGCAATCCCGGATTCCGCAAAGCTTCATCCGGGCTACGTCCCTATGGAAAAAAAGCCCCTCCCCCGTCTCGCCGTGGTCGCTGCGCAGCAGCGGGAACCCGGCGGGGACATACGATCTTTCATCGACTTTAGTCGATAGAAAGTCGGAGTGCAGCTTGCTGCCACTCCTTGCGGGTGCAGGGAGAGGGGCTGGGGTGAGGGACTTTGCGCTTGGGCAACGCTTGCAGTGATGCAAACGCCCTCATCCCCGGCCCTTCTCCCGCCCACGGGAGAAGGGAGTCGGAGCAGTAACTTTATTTCTGAAAAACCTCCAGCATTTTTTCCACCACGTCCGGATCGCGTTCGGCGCGCAGCACGCGGTGCAGGGCTTCCGCTTCCGGGTAGGCGCTGCCCAGCATGCCGAGCCATTGCTTGAGCCGGCCCGGCGCGTGGCGCAAATCCATCCTGGCGCGCAGTTGAGCGTAGAAATCCACCACCCAGGGCTGCAATTCGGCCCAGCCCATTGCCGCCGCTCCGGTTTTGATGCGCAGCGCCAGATCCGGCCGGGTGACGGCGCCGCGCCCGGTCATCACGTCGGCGCAGCCGCTGACCTGGCGGATTCTTTCCCAGTCCTGCGGCGTCCATACGTCGCCGTTCGCCACCAGCGGCAGGCTGACTTCCTCGCGGATGCGGGCGAGCCATTCCCAGCGCGCGGGCGGGCGATAGCGGTCCGCACCGGTGCGGGCGTGGACGGTGAGTTCGGCGGCGCCGCCGGCTTCGATGGCGCGGGCGCAATCCAGCGCTAGTTCGGTATTCTCAAGGCCGAGGCGCATCTTGGCGGTGACGGGGATGGCTTGCGGCACAGCGCGGCGCACGGCGGCGACGATGGCGCGGATGCGCTCCGGCTCGGCCAGCAAGGCCGCGCCGCCGCCGTGGCGGTTGACCACCGGGGCGGGGCAGCCGAAATTGAGGTCGACGCCCGGCGCGCCGAGGCCGGCGGCGAGGGCGGCATTCTCGGCCATGCAGACCGGGTCGCTGCCCAGCAATTGCACCCGCACCGGCACCCCGGCGCGGGTGCGGCCGCCGTTGGCCAGTTCCGGCACGGTGCGCAAGACGAATTTTTCGGTGAGCAGATGGTGGGTGACGCGCACGAATTCGGCGACGCACAGGTCGAAGCCGCCCAGCCTCGTCAGCACGTCGCGCATGGATACGTCGGCAAGCCCCTCCATCGGCGCGAGGATCAGGCGCATGGCCGATTCCAGCGCGGGAGAAGGAGTCTGGTGAGTTGATGCCATGATGCGGTTGAAATTCGGGAAATTGGGCGCAAGTTTAACCCAGATAATTCGAATGATGGCGAGGCGTTTTGCGAGGCAGTGCCCGACAAGCTCGCCGGAGCTCCGCGTTCTCCGCGTCTCCGCGTGGGCATCCGGATTCACGCGGAAGCGCGGGGGGCGCGGAGAGCGGGTTGTGCGAATGAATTCGCACCTACATCGGTAGATGCGGTGAGGAATGAAACGCATCGTTTTCGATTGATGCGGTTCGCGATGCTCACCGCATCCTACGTATCTTGGCAGAAACTCATGTAGGTCGGGCTTTAGCCTGACATGTACGGCTAAAGCCGCACCCACAAGCCGCGCCCGCGAAACTGGCATAGAATGGACACTTATCGAGATGCGGAGTGGCGATGGAAAACCTGGCCGCCAATTTTGTCCTGCTGTTCATCGTGATCGACCCCATCGGGGTGGCGGCCCTATTCGCGCCGCTCACCCATGGCGCCGACCCGGCGTTCCAGCGCCGCACTGCGTTGCGCGGCGTGCTGCTGTCGGCGGGCATCCTGTTCGCCTTTGGTCTTGGCGGGCGCGGGCTGCTGCATGCCCTGGGCATCGGCATCCCCGCTTTTCGCATCGCCGGCGGGCTGCTTTTGCTCATGCTCTCGCTGGACCTGATCATCGCGCGCCGCACCGGGCTCAGCTCGGCCACCAGCAGCGAGAAACGCGAAGCCGCGCAGCGGGAGGACATTTCGGTGTTTCCGCTGGCTTTTCCGCTGATCGCCGGGCCGGGCGCGCTGACCACTGTGCTGCTCATGGCGGCGGCGGGCGAGGGCTGGGCTTTTTATGGCGGCCTGGCGGCGGTGCTGGCCGTCGTGCTGGGCCTGACCCTGGCCGCCCTGATTTACGCGCCCTCGATCCGGCGCCTGCTGGGCGAAACCGGCATCAATGTGTTGAATCGCCTGATGGGTGTGATCCTGACCGCGCTGGCGGTGCAGTATATGCTGGATGGGCTCAAGAACAGCTTGTTTCCCGGTTAGCCGGGCAGCCGCGCCTCAACCCTGCGTCGGATACGGCGCCTCTTCATACGGCGAAAGCCCGAGCGCCATGGCCCACGTCGCCACTATCCATTCTGCCTGGCTTACGCTGAGACCCGATATGCGGCGTTGAAAATAATCGCGCAGGCGCTGGGCGACGAAAAACGGTTGCGATTTGTTGCTCAGCCTGAGCAGTTCGGGCGGCACTTCGAGCCGGACCGATTCGCCGAGAAGATCGAGCAGGACCGGGTGGCCTATTTCGTGGGCGAGCAGGGCGGTCTTGAACTGCTCGGGGCAATAATAAACCGCGCTCCCATGCCTGCGGATGATTTCTATCAGGGCTTTTCTGAGCAGGATGCTGTTTGGCATGGCGCGCCGGTTGGGCGTTGAAAGTCGGCTTATGCGCCGGCTTCGGCGAGCTGCCAATGGCCGCAGTGCTCCTGCCGCGACGGCGGCGTGAGCGTTTGCAGGATATTTATTCCACGATCGGCCCGTTCGCGGCAGATACCCTCGCTGTCCTCGACGATGTTGAACACGCCGGAGCGCAGCTCCCTTGCACCCTGCCAAAAGGAGCAGGTACCGCAGGCGCGAATTTCCGGACCCATGGTGATGAGATACATGTCGGACAGGTTTTCCGGGGCAGGCTCCGAAGGGGGCGGCCGATCCGGATCGCCGGCAATTCGCTCCAGCAGTTTCAGGTATTTGGAAAACAGCCGGTTGCCCAGCGGGGTGACTTTGAGTTCCAGCATGCGCCCGTCGCTCGGGTTGCTGTCTTTCCGTATGACACCGAGGGCGATCAACCGGTTGAGCCGCCTCTGGACGGTGGCGGAGGAAGAAAGGCCGAGCAGAAGCAGGCGCTTGAGGGTCAACGGACTGCCGGCTTCCTGATGGAAGCCGATGGTGATCGCGATGTGGTAGTCCACCAGGGTCTGGAGCATGGGCAGGCGTTTTATCTGCAAGGAGCAGACCCGGTGGAGGATGGAGTACATATTGTTCTTCATATATGGCTGACTTTACCCCAAGACGGCCGCCGCTTAGCAGCAATCTATAATCAAATTGATTAAGATATACCTTGCGGACACCGGGACCGCCGATGAGACATCCTTCGGCGCGAGATAAAACCTGGAAAGGAAACAGGGCGCCGATTTCTGGTTCCCTCCCTCCATATTGAGGCAGGCCAGGGGCGGCTAGTCCGGATGTTGCATAAATTCGCGTGATGATCGCGCAGGATTTTGTTTTGTAGGGGGATTTTGTGAAGGAGCGGCGTAGTGGTTCATACGCCCGACTGAACAAAATTTCCATACGAAACAAAAGACCAGCGAGGGCGCGCGTCAATTTATGCAACATCCGGGCTAGGAGCCGGCCTCTTCTTCCGACCCATACTCCTTCAGCATTTTGAGGAACGATTCCCCGTAGCGCGCCAGCTTGGCCTGGCCGACGCCGCTGATCTGCCCCAGTTCGGCCAGGGTTCCCGGCTTGGCATTCAAAATTTCCAGCAAGGTGCTGTCGTGGAAGATCACGTAAGGCGGCACCCCCTGCTCGCGGGCGAGCTCCATGCGTTTGGCCTTGAGCGCGGTCCACAGCGGATCGTCGCTGGCGCCGGCGAAAGCTTCGCGCGCACGGGCGCCGCGCTCGGCTTTGCTGATTTTGCGCTTGGCCGGCTCGGCGTCGCGCCGCAGCCATACTTCCCGCTCGCCGCGCAGCACCGGGCGGGCGGCTTCGGTCAGGCGCAGGCCGCCGTAGGCTTCCATGTCCACCTCGAGCAGGCCGGCGGCGACCAGCTGGCGGTAGACGCTGCTCCATTGCGGCTGGCTCAAGGTTTGCCCGATGCCGAAGGTGGTGAGCTGCTGATGGCGGAATTTTTCGACCTGCGGCGTGGCTTTGCCGAGCAGCACGTCGATCAGGTGGCCGACGCCGAAGCGCTGGCCGGTGCGGTAGACGCAGGACAACGCCATCTGCGCGGCCTGGGTGGCGTCCCAGCTGTCCACCGGTTCGAGGCAGTTGTCGCACTGGGCGCAGCCGCCGGGATGTTCCTCGCCGAAATAGCGCAGGATCGCCTGATGGCGGCAGGCGGTGGATTCGCAGAAGCCGAGCAGCGCGTCGAGCTTGGCGAGTTCGACCCGCTTGCGCTCTTCCGGCGCGTCGCCGGAACTGAGCATCTGGCGCATCGACACCACGTCGCCCAGGCCGTAGGTCATCCAGGCGTCGGCGGGCAGGCCGTCGCGGCCGGCGCGGCCGGTTTCCTGGTAGTAGCCTTCCATGCTCTTGGGCAGGTCGAGGTGGGCGACGAAGCGCACGTTGGGCTTGTCGATGCCCATGCCGAAGGCGACCGTGGCGACCATGATCACGCCTTCTTCGCGCAGGAAGCGCTTCTGGTTGGCGGCGCGCACCGCGGCGTCGAGCCCGGCGTGGTAGGGCAGCGCGTCCCAGCCCTGTTCCTTGAGCCAGGCGGCGGTTTCCTCGACCTTCCTGCGCGACAGGCAGTATACGATCCCCGCGTCGTTGGCGTGCTCGGCTTCGAGAAAGGCTGCCAGCTGCTTGCGCGCATTGGCTTTCTGCGTGACGCGGTAGCGGATGTTGGGCCGGTCGAAGCTGGAGACGAACTGGCGCGCCTCGGCAAGCCCCAGCCGCTCGACGATCTCGCGCCGGGTCGGCGCGTCCGCCGTGGCGGTGAGCGCGATGCGCGGCACCGCCGGAAAGCGTTCGTGCAGCACCGTCAGCTCGCGGTATTCCGGCCGGAAATCGTGGCCCCACTGCGACACGCAGTGCGCCTCGTCGATGGCGAACAAGGCCAGGCCCGGCCCGGCTTCGACCTGTTCCAGCGCAGCGAGGAAATTCGCCATCAGCAGCCGTTCCGGCGCGACATACAGGATATCCAGCTCGCCGCGCATCAGGCGGCCGAATACCTCGCGCCCTTCGTCGGCGGACAGGCTCGAATTGAGGAAGGCGGCCTTGACGCCGAGCTGGCGGAGGGCGTCCACCTGGTCCTGCATCAGCGCGATCAGCGGCGAGACGACGATGCCGACGCCGGCGCGCAGCAGGGCGGGAATCTGGTAGCACAGCGACTTGCCGCCGCCGGTCGGCATCAGCACCAGCGCGTCGCCGCCGGCCGCGACATGCTCGACGATGGACTGCTGCTCGCCGCGGAAGGAGGGGTAGCCGAAGACGTCGAGAAGAATGCGCTGGGCGGAAGTAGGCATCGAAATGGCCAATGGGTAAAGCGCCTAGTTTACCAGCGCGCGCCGGCACGTTGCGGCAACTTTTGCGAAATGACGGAGTCTACCGGTCGCGAATATTTACAGTACAATCGTCGCTTTCTAAATTAACCTAAAAACCTCATTTGAACCACGGAGATCACGGAGACCACGGAGCAAAACAAAGCATTCGAGAAATGTCGAGCACTCACCCAGGTGAAACGCAAGCTCGTTGCAATATCTTGATTTTTCTCCGTGGCCTCCGTGATCTCCGTGGTTAACTGCTTTTTTTGGATTAGAACACCGTCTTGGGTACATCGATGCTGGAAGGGAAAGACCTCACCTGCGTACGGGGCGAGCGCACGTTGTTCAGCCACCTGGATTTTGTCTTGCGCGAGGGCGAACTCTTGCTCGTTCAGGGCGCCAATGGCAGCGGCAAGACCAGCCTGCTGCGCATGGCGTGCGGCCTGCTGGCGCCGGAGTTCGGCGAAATCTCGTGGCGTGGCGAGAAGATCGGCGCGGCGCGCGAAACCTACCATGCCGAGATGATCTATTTCGGCCATGCCCCGGCCGTCAAGGAGGACCTGAGCGCGTTCGAAAACCTCGATCTGGCCTGCCGGCTCGCCGGCGCGCCAGCCGGGCGGGACGACGTGAAGGGCGCGCTGGGACACCTCGGCCTGGGCCACTGCCTGGATTTGCCGGCCAAATCGCTGTCGCAGGGGCAGCGCCGCCGCGTCGCGCTGGCCCGCCTGCTGCTCACCCGAGCCCGGCTGTGGATACTCGACGAACCGCTAACGGCGCTCGACCAGGCCGCCCTGCAACTGGTGCAATCCCTGCTCGGCGAGCATTTGTCGAAGGGCGGCATGGTCATGCTCACCACCCACCAGCCGGTCGCGATTCCGGGCGTCGAGCCCAAGACGGTGCAATTGTGCTGAAGCAGAAATTTAGCCGCGAAAAGGCACAAAATTCGCAAAAAGAAAACAGCCGCTCTTTTTTTGTAACGGCTCAGGTTGGTTTTCTTCCTTCTCCCGCATACGACTCCACGCGGGCTTCAGTCCGCAGTGGATCGGAGTCCTTTAGGGCAGGCGGGATAACCATCGACTTGGCTGGCGTAGTTTGCCAGCCTAGTCGAATGGCTAGTAGTTCCATCAGAAGGGCCGGGGATGAGGGTGTTTGCGTCACTGCAAACGTTGACTCTGTGCAAAGTCCCTCTCCCCAACCCCTCTCCCGCCTGCGGGCGAGGGGCTTTAAGCCGTTGGCTCTTTTTGTGGCTTTTGTGCCTTTTTGCGGCCAAGAAAAAAGCTCATATTTTTCGGGGCATTGCGATTGAACGCCATTTCCGCCCTGCTGCGGCGCGAATTGACGCTGGCCATGCGGCGGCGCGGCGACGTGCTGACCGTGCTGTTTTTCTTCGTCATCGTCGCCAGCCTGTTCCCGCTCGGCGTCGGGCCGGAGCCCAAGCTGCTGCGCCTGATGGGCGGCGGGGTGGTGTGGGTGGCGGCCCTTTTGGCGGCGATGCTTTCGCTCGGCCGGCTGTTCGCGGCAGACTATGCCGACGGCACGCTGGAGCAGCTGATTCTGACGCCAACGCCGCCGGTGGCATGGATTACCGGTAAAATACTGGCGCATTGGCTGGTGAGCGGGGTGCCTCTGATCCTGATGGCGCCGGTGCTGGGCATCCAGTTCGGTTTGTCCGGCGCGGAACTGGCGGTGCTGATGTCGTCGCTGCTGCTCGGCACGCCGGTGCTGTCCCTGATCGGGGCGATTGGCGCCGCCCTGACGCTGGGCCTGCGCGGCGGCGGGGTGCTGGTGTCGCTGCTGGTGCTGCCGCTTTACATCCCGGTGCTGATCTTCGGCGCCGGCGCGGTGGACGGCGCGATCTCCGGTTTGGGCAGCGAAGCGCACCTGTCACTGCTCGGCGGCATCCTGATCCTGGCGTTCATGCTGACGCCGTGGGCGGTGGCGGCGGCGTTGCGGATATCCATTGAATGAGAGGGATTTGTAGGAGCGGCCTCCCGGCCGCGATACGCTGTTTCGCGGCCGGGAGGCCGCTCCTACGCCAATGTGAATGATGAGCGGATTCAACCTGTACAAATATTCTTCTCCGGCGACCTTCTACGCCTTGGCCGGCCGGCTGATTCCCTGGTTCTACGGCGCGGCGGCGCTGCTCGGCGCAGCGGGGCTGTATGTCTCGTTTTTTCTGGCGCCCACCGATTTCCAGCAGAGCGAGGCTTACCGCATCATCTTCATCCACGTGCCGGCGGCGTGGATGTCGATGTTCATCTACATCGTGATGGCGGGCTGGGCGGCTTTGGGGCTGGCCTTCAACACCCGGCTGTCGTTCATGATGGCGAGCGCGCTGGCGCCGACCGGCGCCATGCTGACCTTCGTTTCGCTGTGGACCGGCGCGCTGTGGGGCAAGCCGACCTGGGGCGCGTGGTGGGTATGGGATGCGCGGCTGACTTCCGAGCTGATCCTGTTTTTCCTCTATCTCGGCTTCATGGCCCTGCAAGCGGCGATCGACGACCCGCGCCGCGCCGACCGCGCCGGGGCGCTGATCGCGCTGGTGGGCGTGGTCAACGTGCCGATCATCTATTTTTCGGTCAAATGGTGGAACACCCTGCACCAGGGCGCTTCGGTGAGCCTGACCAAGGCGCCGAGCATGGCCGCCGTCATGCTGGCGGGGATGCTGGTGATGGCGCTGGCGGTGTGGATGTATGCCATCGCGGCGGCGCTGTCGCGGGTGCGCTGCATCATCCTGGAGCGCGAACGCAACAGCCAGTGGGTGGCGCAGATGCTGGAGGCGGAAGAATGATCTCAAAAACGGCATTTCACCGCGGAGGACGCAAAGGACGCAGAGGAAAAACAAAGCCTTTGAATTCCTTCGTGTCCTTTGCGTCCTCCGTGGTTAAACAGGGGTTTTTTGGATGAACTGGCAAACCTGGTCCGAATTCATTCACATGGGCGGCTATGCCCTGTATGTGTGGGGCTCGTTCGGCGTGACCGCGCTGCTGATCGCCGGAGAAATCGTGCTGTTGGGGGCGCACCGGAGAAAGGCGCTGACCTTGGCACGGCGCACGGTCCAATATGGGAAGGCGGAGAGGTTGTGAAAACTTCAAAATCTACCGCAAAGGCGCGAAGGCGCAGAGTTTACGCAAAGGAAATCTTTTTTATTTTACTTGGGTTTTCTTTGCGAGTCCTTGGCGTCTTCGCGCCTTTGCGGTGGGGTTTCATTTTTTTTTACGGGCTTGGAGAACAATGAAGACGCGGCATAAAAAACTGCTGCTGGTGGTCGTGGCGGTGCTCGGCCTGGGCGCCGTGGCCGCGCTGGTGCTCAACGCGTTCCGCAGCAACCTGGTATTTTTCTTCACCCCGACTCAGGTGGTGAAGGGCGAAGCGCCGCACGAGCGCGCGTTCCGCGTCGGCGGGCTGGTCGAAGCGGGCAGCCTGTCGCGCGAGGCGGACGGTGTCACCGCCCATTTTCGCGTCACCGATACGGCCAATACCATCCCGGTGACCTACAAGGGCATCCTGCCCGACCTGTTCAAGGAAGGTAAAGGGGTGGTGGCGGAAGGTCGCCTGGAAAGCGGCGGCGTGTTCGCGGCGGAACAGGTGCTGGCCAAGCACGACGAAAACTACATGCCGCCGGAAGCGGCGAGCGCGCTGGATCAGGCGCAGAAGGCACAGAAAACGTTGAAGCAGTGAGGAGTGAGGAGCCTCCCGACTTTTTGCTCCTCACTCCTCACTAACGCTCATGGCGAATCGCCACCCCCGAATCATGAAACGGCGTCCGTTGTGAGTACGCCACAGATCGCGCATCCTGTTTCGCGAGTTTCACGCTAATACTTTGGAGATTCAATGATTCCCGAACTCGGCCATTTCGCGCTCATCCTGGCGCTCCTGATGGCGCTGACGCAGAGTATTTTCCCTCTGGCCGGCGCCGCGCGCGGCATTCCGGCCTGGATCGCGCTGGCCCGGCCGGCGGCGCGCGCCCAGTTTTTGTTCCTGGCTATCGCTTTCGGCTGCCTGGCCTGGTCGTTCCTGGCCAGCGATTTTTCGGTCCTGAACGTCGCCCAGCATTCCTCGTCCCGCCTGCCCGCGGTTTACCGCTTCACCGCCACCTGGGGCTCGCACGAAGGCTCGCTCTTGCTGTGGGCCACTCTCCTCGGCTTGTGGACGGTGGCGGTGAGCGTATTCAGCCGCCATCTGCCGGACGACATGGTGGCGCGGGTGATCGGCGTGATGGGGCTGATCAGCTGCGGTTTCCTGCTGTTCATGCTGACCACCTCCAACCCCTTCATCCGCCTGCTGCCCGCCGCGATGGAAGGCTCCGACCTGAACCCGCTGCTGCAGGATCCGGGCATGGTGGCGCATCCGCCCATGCTGTACATGGGCTATGTCGGATTTTCCGTGGCATTCGCCTTCGCCATTGCCGCCTTGCTGTCGGGCAAGCTGGACGCCAGCTGGGCGCGCTGGTCGCGTCCCTGGACCACGGCGGCATGGGTATTTCTGACCCTGGGCATCATGATGGGCAGCTGGTGGGCGTATTACGAACTGGGCTGGGGCGGCTGGTGGTTCTGGGATCCGACCGAGAACGCGTCGCTGATGCCCTGGCTGGTGGGCACGGGGCTGATCCACTCGCTGGCGGTGACGGAGAAGCGCGGCAGCTTCAAGGCGTGGACCGTGTTCCTCGCCATCGCCGCGTTTTCGCTGTCGCTGCTCGGCACGTTCCTGGTGCGCTCCGGCGTGCTCTCGTCGGTGCACGCCTTCGCCACCGACCCGGCGCGCGGGCTGTTCATCCTGGCCTTTCTCGCCGTCGTGATCGGCGGCTCGCTCCTGCTGTTTGCCGTGCGCGCCGCTCAGGTCGGCCTGGGCGGGCGCTTCGCGCTGGTGTCGCGCGAATCCTTCCTGATGGCCAACAACATCCTGCTGCTGACGGCGACCGCGTCGGTGCTGCTCGGCACGCTCTACCCGCTGTTCGTCGATGCGCTGGGACTGGGCAAGATTTCGGTCGGGGCGCCCTATTTCAACAGCGTGTTCGTGCCGCTGGTGCTGCCGCTGTTGTTTTTGACCGGCGTCGGCCCGCTGGCGCGGTGGAAACAGGCCGATGTGCCGGAGCTGGCTTCCCGCCTGAAATGGGGCTTCGGCGCCAGCGCCGCCGTGGCCTTGCTGCTGCCGCTGACGCTGGGGGCGTGGAAGCCGATGGTTTCGCTCGGCATCCTGCTCGCGCTGTGGATCGCGGCGGCCGTCGCTGCCAACCTGCGCGGCCGCCTGCGTAGCGGCGCCGGCTGGTCGGCTAACTTCTACGGCATGAACCTCGCTCATCTGGGCGTCGCGGTCACGGTGATCGGCATCACCATGGTGTCGTCCTACGAAACCGAGCGCAACCTGCGCATGAACCCGAGCGACACCGCCACCCTGCAGGGCTACACCTTCCGCTTCGTCGGCGTGACCAGCCTGGAAGGCCCCAATTACACCGCCGCGCGCGGCACCCTGGAAGTCAGCCGCGACGGCCGGCCGGTGGCCACGCTGCACCCGGAAAAACGCAACTACCCCGCGTCGGGCATGCCGATGACCGAATCGGCGATCGACTACGGCTTCACCCGCGACCTGTACGCCGCGCTGGGCGAACCGCTGGACGGCGGTGCCTGGAGCGTGCGGCTGTTCCACAAGCCGTTCGTGGTGTGGATCTGGATCGGCGCGGTGCTGATGGCGCTGGGGGGATTGCTGGCGATCGCCGACCGGCGCTACCGTGTTTCACGCAAGGAAGCCTTGGATCACCCCCCTTTGCAAAAGGGGGGCAGGGGGGATTTGCCGGCCGCTGAAATCCCCCCCATCCCCCCTTTTTCAAAGGGGGGAGTCGTGGCGGAGGAGGGAACGCCATGAAACGTTTCCTGATTCCCTTGGCGCTCTTCATCGTCCTGGTGGGCTTTCTCGCCCGCGGCCTCAAGCTCGATCCGCACGAAGTGCCCTCGCCGCTGATCGGCAAGCCGGCGCCCGCTTTCAGCCTTCCCCTGCTGTCCGATCCGGCCCGCCGCTTCGGTCCCGCCGAGATGCGCGGCAAGGTGTGGCTGCTCAACGTGTGGGCGTCGTGGTGCGCCTCCTGCCGGCAGGAGCACGAAACGCTGCTGGACCTGGTGCAGCGGGGCATCGTGCCGGTCTACGGCATGGACTACAAGGACCAGCCCGCCGACGCGCAAGCCTGGCTCGACCGGCTGGGCAATCCCTACGCGGCGACCGCGGTCGATCGCGACGGGCGGGTGGGGATCGATTTCGGGGTCTACGGCGTGCCGGAAACCTACGTGATCGATAAAACCGGCGTGATCCGCTACAAACTGACCGGCCCTCTCACACGGGAAAACCTGGAGGACAAGATCCTGCCGCTGGTGAGGGAGCTGAAAAAATGAGGAAAAAGCATAACTATTGCGAACCCCCCTTTGAAAAAGGGGGGAGCTTTCGGCGCTGTGTGCCCCGCGCAGTCACGGCTTTACTGATCTGTACATTTAGCTTGGCCTCCCTCGCCGTCCAGGCGGGCGAAGCCAAGCCGCTGGCCCAGGATCCGGTATTGGAGCAGCGCATGATCAAGCTGTCCGAAGACCTGCGCTGCCTGGTCTGCCAGAACGAATCGCTGGCCGGCTCCCATGCCGATCTGGCGGAGGACTTGCGCCGCGAGATTCGCGAGCAGATGCGCGCCGGCAAGAGCGACGAGGAGGTCGTCGCCTACCTCACCCAGCGTTACGGCGATTTCGTGCTATACAAGCCGCCGGTCAAGCCGCTGACCTGGCTGCTGTGGTTCGGCCCATTCGCGCTGCTGGCCGGCGCGGCGGGCGGTTTTTATGTCTATTTCAAGCGGCGCGGAGAGCGCCTGTCAGATGAATCCCTGTCCGAGGAAGAGAAAAAGCGCGTGGCCGCGCTCCTCGGCAACGACGGAAACGAGTCATGATCAATTTCTGGACCCTATCGCTGTTCGCGGCGAGCTTTCTCGCGCTGATCGGCGCGGCGCTGGCCTTCGTCCTGCCGCCGCTGCTGCGGCGCAATCCGCGGCTTGGCCAGGTTGACGGCAAGGAAACCAATATCGCCATCTATCGCGATCAGCTGGCCGAGTTGCAGGCCGACCTCGACAGCGGCGAACTGGCCGCGCAGCAATATGAGGAAGCCCGGCGCGAAATCGAAAAACGCCTGAGCCAGGACGTCCCGCGCGAATCCGCCGCCGAATCGGGCGGTCCGGCCGGACGTTGGGCGGGATACGCTCTGACGCTGGCGATACCGGTGTTGGCCGGCGCGATGTATCTGGTGCTGGGCAATCCCGGCGCGCTGCTGACGCCGCCGCCCGGCGCCGAGGCGGACGAGCGGCACGATGTGGCGCCGCTGCTGGCCTCCCTCGAAGCCAAGCTGAAAAAGCAGCCGGACAATGCCGAAGGCTGGGCCATGCTGGGGCGTTCCTACGCCGCGCTCGGCCGCTTCGACGAGGCTGCGCGGGCAATGGCCCAGGCCGCCGCGCGGCTGCCGGACGATCCCCGCGTCCTGGCGGACTACGCCGAAGCGCTCGCCATGACGCAGGGCGGGAACCTCCACGGCAAGCCGCTGGAGCTGATCGGCAAGGCGCTGAAGCTGGACGGGAAAGACGAAAAGGCGCTGAGCCTGGCGGGCGCCGCCGCCTACCAGGACGGGAAATTCGCCGAGGCGGCTGCGTACTGGCGCCGGCTGCTGAACGTCATGCCCAAGGACGCCGACGACTACCGGCAGATTGCCGACGCGGCCGAAAAGGCCGAGCAGGCAGCCCGTTCCAGCCCGGACAAGGCGGCAAAAAACCGCTGATCGATCCATGCCCCGATCCCGCGGAGAAGAGCAGCGCTCCCCATAAGTTGAATAAACCCGGCGTCGTCGAATTAGTTCGGCGTTCTCCCTCTCCCGCGGGCGGGAGAGGGCCGGGGTGAGGGCATGTCGCATGCCGACACACTTGCGAAGGGCGACGTCCCCCACCCCAACCCCTCCCCCGCCTGCGGGAGAGGGGCTAAGTGAATGATCCCGGATAAATCGGCGTTTCCCTAACTATGGCGAATCGCCGCCCCGAATCATGAAACAGCGATTTGTGGGTCAGGCTTCAGCCTGACTGTACGGCTTAAGCCGTACCCCACAATGGCTCGCGTACCCCTGCGCGATGTTTTTACGCTAAATCTCCGCGGCCTCCGCGTCTCGGCGTGAGAAGCCCTCACGGGCTCACGCGGAGGCGCGGAGGCCGTTTTCCTGACGGACAAGCCATCGCCTGATCCATACGGCTGCGCCCAAAAGGGCACAAGAGCCGTACCCGCGAGCACACCTACAAACCGGGAGGTAGTCCGCCTCTCGCCATCCCGACCGGCGGTTGTAGGGGCGAAAATGACGGCTACAATTTGATGCATGGGCCGTGTCCTTCCGGCAGGCGCAACGGGAGCACCGCATGGCGCAGATATTCCAGCCGCAGTCCGTTCTGTTACTGAAAATCGGCGCCGGCGCGGTGGTCTTGGGCGTGGTCGCGCTGGTGCTGATCTGGCGCGAGAGCATCGCGCAGCGCCCGCCGGTCGATGCGCCGGTCGAACAGGTGCCGCCTTTCAGCCACAAGCATCACGTCGGCGACGTCGGGCTTGATTGCCGCTTCTGCCATGCGTCGGTGGAAACCTCGGCGTTCGCCGGCATCCCGCCGACCTCGACCTGCATGACCTGCCACTCGCAGCTGTTCACCGATCAGGCCATGCTCTCGCCGCTGGCCGCGAGCTTGCGCGAGAACCGGCCGCTGCGCTGGAAACGCGTGCATCGCCTGCCGGATTTCGTCTATTTCAACCATGGCATCCATGTCGCCAAGGGTGTCGGCTGCTCGACCTGCCACGGCCCGGTCGAGCGGATGCCGCTGATGTGGCGCGTCCAATCGTTGGAAATGAAATGGTGCCTGGCCTGCCACCGCGCGCCGGAGAATTTCGTCCGCCCGCGCGAGCGGGTCTTCGACATGGGCTGGCGCCCGCCCCAGGATCAGGCCGCTCAAGGGAAGAAGCTGCTGGGCGCGTACCGGATCGATGCCAAACGGCTGGCGGATTGCTCGAATTGCCATCGCTGACGGCTGGTGAAACCGCAAAGGCGCGAAGGTGCAAAGAATATATTTTGTTTTAAATGGTTTTTTCTTTGCGATTCCTTGGCGTCTTTGCGCCTTTGCGGTGGATGTTCCGGTTTTTTTATAAAAGGCCCCATCATGCCCCACGCACCGCTCGATCCGCCGTTCGACCGCCGGAATTTTCTGAAGCTGATGGCGGCTTCGCTGGCGCTGGCCGGGGTCGGCGCCTGCTCCCGCCGGGTGCCGGAAGAGATCCTGCCCTACGTGTACGCGCCGCCGCCGTTGACGCCGGCGCAGCCCCTTTACTTCGCGACCGCGGCGAACTTGTGCGGCTCCGCGATGGGCTTGCTGGTCCAGAGCAACATGGGGCGGCCGACCAAGATCGAAGGCAATCCGTCCCATCCGGCGAGCCTGGGCGCCACCGATATTTTCGCGCAGGCGGCAGTGCTGGAAGTGTGGGATCCCGACCGCTCGCAGGCCGTCATGCGCGACGGCCAGGCCAGCACCTGGGACGCCTTCCTGGCGACGCTGAGCGGTATCGACGGCAAGGGTTCGGGGCTGCGTATCCTCACCGAGGCCGTCACCTCGCCGACGCTGATAGAGCAGATGCGGGCGCTGCTGCGCCGCTATCCGGCGGCGCGCTGGCATCAATACCAGCCGATCAACCCGGATCAGGCCTACGTGGGCAGCGTTCTCGCGTTCGGCGAAGCGCTGGAAACCGCCTGCCGGTTCGACCGCAGCCGCGTGGTGCTGAGCCTGGACGCGGATTTCATCGGCCACGGCGTGCGCCATGCCCGCGACTTCGCGGCTGCCCGGCGCGGCGTGGACGGCGAGCCCGATCCGGGCCGTCTGTACGTGGTCGAAGCCACGCCGACGCTGACCGGGGCGATGGCCGATCACCGGCTTGCCGTGCGGCCGTCGGAGGTCGAGGCGGTCGCGCGCGGGATCGCCCGCGCGCTGGGCTTGCCGGTCGCGGAATCCCATGCGGCGGCGCTTTCCGCGCAATGGATCGCCGCCTGCGCGGACGACCTCCGGCAAAACGGCCGCCGCTCGCTGGTGGTGGCCGGCGCGGCGCAGCCGCCGTTCGTCCATGCCCTGGCCCACGCCATCAATCACGCGCTCGGCGGCGTCGGCTCCACGGTTTCATACCATGCGCCGCTGTTCCCGGACGCGACGCGGCAGACCGATTCGCTGCGCGAACTGGCGGCGGAGATGGCGGCGGGCGCGGTCGAAACGCTGGTCATCCTCGGCGGCAACCCGGTCTACAACGCGCCGGCCGATTCCGGCTTCGCCGAACATCTGGCGAAAGTCGCGGCGTCGGTTCATCTGAGCCTTTACCAGGACGAAACCTCGGCGCGCTGCCGCTGGCACATCCCGGCGGCGCATTTCCTGGAAAGCTGGTCGGACACGCGCGCTTTCGACGGCACGGTGTCGCTGCAGCAGCCGCTGATGGCGCCGCTGTATGACGGCAAGTCGGCGCACCAGTTGCTGGCCGCCCTGCTCGGCGAAAATACGGCGAGCGACTACGGGGTGGTGCGGGATTATTGGCGCAAGCGCCATCCCTCCCTCTCCCCTAACCCTCTCCCGCAAGCGGGCGAGGGGGACGAGGTCTCGCTTCGCGAGGTTCGTGCTAATGCCGATTTCGATGCCTTCTGGAACGGCGCGCTGCGCACCGGTGTGATCGATGGCACGCGTTTGCCTGGCCGGAAAGCCGTGCTGAAAACCGGTTTCCTGGTGACGCCGCCGCGAACGGGCGGCGAAGGGATCGAACTTGTTTTCGCGCCGGACCCGACGATCTGGGACGGGCGCTTTGCCAACAATGCCTGGCTGCAGGAATTGCCTAAGCCGCTGACCAAGCTCACCTGGGACAACGCCGCGCTGATCGGGCCGGTGCTCGCCGCCCGTCTCGGGCTCGACAATGGGGACGTCGTCGAACTCGGTTATCGCGGCGTCCGCCTTGCTGCGCCGGTCTGGATCATGCCCGGCCATGCCGACGGCGCGGCAACGATCACCCTCGGCTACGGCCGCCGCCGCGCCGGGAGCGTCGGCAACGGCGCCGGCTTCAACGCCTACTTGCTGCGCCGGTCGGACGAGCCGTGGGGCGGGGGCGGGCTGGAAATCCGCAAGACCGGCGGCCGCCATCCGCTGGCAGTGACCCAGCACCATCATGTGATGGAGGGGCGCCGCCCGGTGCGGGCCATCACGCTCACCCGGTTCCGGCTCGACCCGGCCGCGGCTGTGACCGTCCCCCTCTCCCCTAACCCTCTCCCGCAAGCGGGCGAGGGGGACGAGGTCTCGCTTCGCGAGGTCCACGCTAATGCCAGCCTGTACTCGGCGGCCAAGTCGGAGGGGCACGCCTGGGCGATGAGCATCGACCTCGGCGCCTGCACCGGTTGCAGCGCCTGCACCATCGCCTGCCAGGCCGAGAACAACATCCCGGTGGTCGGCAAGACCGAGGTGGCGCGCGGCCGGGAAATGCACTGGATCCGCGTGGACCGCTATTACCAGGGCGATCCGGACCATCCGCGCACGCACTTCCAGCCGGTGCCGTGCATGCATTGCGAGCATGCGCCGTGCGAGGTCGTGTGCCCGGTCGAGGCCACGCTGCACGATTCCGACGGGCTGAATTTACAGGTTTACAACCGCTGCGTCGGCACGCGCTTCTGCTCGAACAACTGCCCGTACAAGGTGCGCCGTTTCAACTTTCTCCAGTATGCCGACACGGAAACCGAAAGCCTCAAGGCGCAGCGCAACCCCGAGGTCACCGTGCGCATGCGCGGCGTGATGGAAAAGTGTACCTACTGCATCCAGCGCATCGCCGGCGCGCGCATCGAAGCCGAAAAGTCCGGCCGGGGCATCCAGGACGGGGATGTCGTCACCGCCTGCCAGGCGGCATGCCCGACCGGCGCGATCGTCTTCGGCGATCTCAACGACCCGGACAGCCGCGTCGCGCGGGCCAAGCGCTCGCCGCTGAACTATGCGCTGCTGGCCGAGTTGAACACCCGGCCGCGCACCACTTACCTGGCCAAGGTGGGCAACCCGAATCCGAAGCTGGGATTTGAATTCTAAACTTGTAACGACACGGGGGGCGGGCGGTTTTCTCCCTTCTCCCGCATACGACTCCACATGGGCTTCAGCCCATAGTGGATCGGAGTCCTTTAGGGCAGGCGGGAGAAGGGCCGGGGATGAGGGTGTTTGCATCCCAGAAGCGTCGCCAAAGCGTGCACAGTCCCTCACCCCTGCCCCTCTCCCGCCTGCGGGAGAGGGGTTTATGCCGCATGCATGAATGGCTACTCTAGTAGTCAGTCAAGATGAAACAGCGGGGTCGCTGTTGTGGGTACGGCTCTTGTGCCCTTTAGGGCGCAGCCGTACATGTCAGGCTGCACCCGCAAGGAGTGTCCCCGCCGCGAGCGGCAGCAGAGCTGCTCGCACGGGCGAGAAAGCCTGACCCACAGATCACCGCGAATCAAACTGAGTGACTACTTAGGTTTTGAATTTGAAGTTCAAAATTCAAGGATGACATGGCTCCCACAGAACTCCCCACCTCCGCGCCAGACCCGGTTTTCCCGGGCGCCCACTCCTACGCGTCGATCTCGGACAAGATCGGCGACATCGTGCTCAAAGGCCCGTCTGGCTGGTGGTGGCACGCCGCGTTCGCGCTGAGTTCGGCGCTGACGCTGCTCTTTTTCGGTTCCATCGGCTACCTGTTTTACAAGGGCGTCGGCATCTGGGGCCTGAACGTGCCGGTCGTCTGGGCATTCGACATCACCAACTACGTGTGGTGGATCGCCATCGCCATGTCGGGGACTTTCATCTCGGCGGCCCTTCACCTCACGCGCCAGGACTGGGGCGCTTCGATCAGCCGGTTCGCGGAGGCGATGACCGTCTTCGCCCTGGCCATCGCCGGCCTATTCCCGATCATTCACCTTGGCCGCCCCTGGTTTTTCTACTGGCTGGCGCCCTATCCGGACGCGATGGGCCTCTGGCCGCAATGGTGCAGCCCGCTGGTATGGGATTTTTTCGCCATTCTGGCCTATCTGCTGCTGTCGCTGATGTTCTGGTACCAGGGCCTGCTGCCCGACCTGGCGACGCTGCGCGACCGTGCGGCCGGACGCTTCGGGCGCTTTGTCTATGGCGTTCTCGCCCTCGGCTGGCGGGGCGAGGCGCGCCACTGGGAGCGCCGCCGCAGCGCGCATCTGCTCCTCGCCGGGCTGGCGGTGCCGCTGGTCGTCTCCGTCCACAGCGTGGTGGGGCTGGACTTCGCCGCCGGCAACACGCCGGGCTGGCATTCCACCATCTTCCCGCCGTTTTTCGTCGCCGGCGCGATGTTCTCCGGCTTCGCCATGGCGATGACGATCGCCGTGCCGCTGCGCCGCGCTTTCGGCCTGCACGATTTCATCACCGGCCGCCACCTCGACCGCCTGGCGCAACTGATCTTGGCGATGGGTCTGATTCTCGCCTACAGTTACTTGATGGAGGTGTTCATGGCCTGGTACAGCGCCGATCGATACGAGGTGTACACCGCGTTGAACCGGATGCGCGGGCCCTATGCGCCGGTCTACTGGACCCTGATTTTCTGCGTCGTCGCGGTGCCGCAGGCACTGTGGTTCGCCCGCGTGCGCCGCTCGCCCTGGACGCTGTTTTGCATCGGTATCGTGATCAATATCGGCATGTGGCTGGAGCGGTTCATGCTGATCGTCACCAGTACGCATCGCGATTTCCTGCCTTCCGCCTGGGGCATGTTCTACCCGACGGTCTGGGACTGGGCCATCCTGGCCGGCTCGCTCGGGTTTTTCGCTTGGCTGTTCCTGTTGTTCGTCCGGTTCGTGCCGCTCATCCCGATGAGCGAAATGCGCGGGCTCGCGCACCGTCAAGGCGGCGCGCCATGAACGTCGTCTACGGCCTGGTCGCCGAGTTTCCCGGTGCGGCGGCCCTGCTCAGGGCAGCGCGGGCCGCCGGCGCCGCCGGATACCGGCGCATCGACGCCTATTCGCCGATGCCGGTCGAGGGGCTGGCCGACGCCCTCGGCCATCGCCGCGACCGGATTCCCCTGTTCGCCCTGGCGGGCGGCATCGCCGGCAGCGCCGGAACCTTCGCCATGCAATGGTACAGCGCGGCGATTGCCTATCCGCTCGTCATCGGCGGACGGACGCCGGCCTGGCCCGGACTGATTCCGGCAACGTTTGAAATGACCGTGCTCGGCGCGGCGCTGTGCGCATTCTTCGGCATGCTGTTCCTGAACGGGCTGCCCCGGCTCCGCCACCCGATCTTCGATGCGCCGGGCTTCGAGCGCGCGTCGCGCGACGGCTTCTTCCTGTGCATCGAAGCGCGCGATTCCCGGTTCGACGCGACGCGGACCAGGCAATTCCTGGACGGGCTCCAGCCGCGGGCGGTCGCGGAGGTGCCGTGTCAATGATGGGATGTCTGTCCGTGGGTGCGAATTCATTCGCACCATCGGCGTGTGTTGTGCGAATGAATTCGCACCTACGGGTGGTCGTCATCGTCGCGGTGTTGGTGCAGTTGTCCGGCTGCGAAAAGGCCATGCGGAACATGTACGAGCAGCCCAAATACAAGCCGCTGGCCGCCAGTGCTCTGTGGCCGGACGGCCAATCGGCGCGGCCCCTGGAGCCGGGCGTGGTGGCGCATGGCGCCGGAGTGCCGGCGGCGGCGTCGAGCGGACGCCGGGGAGAGCTGCCGGCGGCCAGCGTGAAGCCGCCGGTCACGCTCGAAACCCTGCGGCGGGGGCGGGAGCGCTTCGACATCTATTGCGCCCCGTGCCACAGCGTCGCCGGCGACGGCGACGGCATGGTCGTGCGGCGCGGCTTTCCGCGCCCGCGCTCGCTGCACGCCGAACCGCTGCGCCGTGCGCCGGACGCGCAATTGTTCGATGCGATCACCGCCGGCTACGGCGCGATGTACCCATTCGCCGACCGCATCGCGGTGCCGGACCGCTGGGCCATCGTCGCCTACCTGCGCGCCCTGCAGCTGAGCCAGCATGCGCGCCTCGGCGACGTGCCGGCGGCGGAGCGGAACGAGTTGAAATAGTGCTGAGCCGCAAAGGCGCGAAGGGATTAGCCACAATGTTGAGCAGAACGATGTAGGAGCGGCCTCCTGGCCGCGATAGTCCGCCTCGCGGCCGGGAGGCCGCTCCTACGACAATCGGGGTTTACAGGATGAATTCGCTGCCGATATCCGCTGCAAATCGCGCGTCCGCGGCCGCCTGGCTGGTCGGCGCGGCCGGCGCCGCGGCGCTGTTTTTTCACGCGGATTACGGCGGGCAGGCGTTCGCGCCGTCGTGGCTTTTCGCGTGGCTGTTTTTTCTCGGCCTGTCGCTGGGCGGCATGGCGCTCGTCCTGATCCACAACCTGACCGGGGGCGCCTGGGCGGAGCCGGTCCGGCCGCTGTTCGAAGGGGCGTTGCGCCTCTTTCCGTTGTCCGCCCTGCTGGCCGTTCCGCTGCTGTTCCGGCTGCCGGAGCTTTATCCGTGGATGCGGCCGGCCGATCCCGAGCTCCTGGAACTGGTCAGGCACAAGGCCTGGTACCTGAACGACGCCTTTTTCGGGATGCGCGCCGCCATCTATTTTTCGATCTGGATCGCGCTTGCCCGGCTGCTGCGCGCCCCCCCGGCAGGCGCGGCATCGGTGCGCGCCGTGTCTTCGGCCGGTTTCATCCTCTACGCGCTGACGACGACGTTCGCCGCCATCGACTGGATCATGTCGATCACGCCGCAATGGCGTTCGACCGGATTCGGCCTGCTCGTCGGCGCGGGCCAGACCCTGGCGGCGTTGGCCGGCGCCGTCGCCGGCGCGGCGTGGTCCGGGCGCGGCGGGCGGGATGCGCTGCACGATCTCGGCAACCTGCTGCTGGTGCTGGTCATGGTCTGGGCCTATCTCGCCTTCATGCAATTCCTGATCATCTGGATGGAGGACTTGCCGGACGAAATCGCCTGGTACGCGCCGCGCCTGCAAACCAGCTGGCGCGGCCTGGCGTTGTTCCTGGTGCTCGCCAACCTGGTGCTGCCGTTCCTCGCCTTGCTGTCGCGCGGCGTGAAGCGGTCGCCGCGCGCCCTGGCGGCGGTGGCCGGCGTCCTGCTGTTCGCCTGCCTGGCCGATACGTTCTGGCTGGTGATGCCTTCCCTGAGGCCGGACGGATTCTCGCTCGAATGGAACGACCTGTTCGCGCTGCTCGCGGTTGGCGGCATCTGGCTGGGCGGGCTGCTGCGCGGCCAGATGCGCGCCCCGATTCCGGCCGAGGTGGCGGATCATGGCTGAAATATCGCCTCCGGAAACGCGGCCCGGCCACGAGCCTTCCCGCGTCGATGCCCGCCGCATTGCCTGGTTCTCCGCCGGATTGGCGGCGCTGATCGCCGCCTCCGCGCTGGCCGCGTTCGCGCTGCTGGGCGGGTTTCGGCCGCCACGGCCGCCGATTGGCCAGCTGCCGCCGCCGGCCGGCGCGCCGATGCTGCAAAGCGCGCCGGCGGGCGACCTGCAAGCCTATCGCCAAAGCAAGGAGAGCCTACTCCACGGCTATCGCTGGATCGACCGCAAGGCGGGCCTGGTGCAGATTCCGATCGAGCGGGCGATGCAGCTGACCGCCGAACGCAATGCGGCCCGCGCCGCAAGCGAGGCGCCGCGATGAGTGCGCCGTCGGCGTCGGCTCTGTTGCTGTGCCTGATGGCCGCGGCCGGGAGCGCCATGGCGGCGCCTGACAGGATCGACGAGCTTGCACGCCGCGCGGGCTTCGAGCAGCACCTGAACCGAGCCATTCCCGCCGAACTGCGGTTTCGCGACGAGGCGGGACGGAGCGTGCGCCTGGCGGATTACCTTGGCGCCGCGCCGGCAGTGCTGGTGTTTTCCTATTACGGTTGCGCGAATTTGTGCCCGACCGTCATCGGCAACCTGGCCGGTCGGCTCGGAGCGATCACGCTGCCGGCCGCCGAGAATCCGCAAGTCGTCGTGGTCAGCATCGACCCGGCCGATTCCCCCGCGCTGGCCGCCCGGATGAAAGCGCGTTTCATCGGCCGGCCCGGCGCCGCGCGCCTGCACCTGCTGACCGGCGACGCCGCCAGCATCGCGCGGCTCGCCGACGCGGCGGGATTCCGCTATGCCTACGACACCGCCACCCATCAATATGCGCACCCGGCCGGCATCGTCCTGCTGACGCCGCAGGGCAGGATCGCGCGCTACCTGTTCGGCTTCGACTTCACGCCGGGTCAGCTGGCGCGGGCGCTGCACGAGGCCGCCGCGCAGCGCATCGCGTCGCCCGCCGAGCGCCTGCTGCTGCTCTGCTTCCACTACGACCCGGCGACCGGGCGCTATTCGGCGACGGTGCTGTCGGTGCTGCAAGGTCTGGCGCTGGCTTTGCTGGCGGGGTTGATCGCCATGGTGGCCGTCAGGCGAGGTCCCTGACCATGGAACACCTGCCGTTCTTTCCCGAGCGCGCCTCGTCGATCGCGGCCGAGGTGGACGATCTCTATTTTTCCTGGCTGGGGCTGTCGGGGCTGGTGCTGGCCGCAGTCGCGGTGGTGATCGTGGTGTTCGCGGTCAAGTACCGCGCCGGCTCGCAGGCTGATCGCGGCATCCCCGACCGCGCGGCGCACGAGCGCGCGACGCACTGGATCGAGATCGCCTGGATGGCGATTCCGCTGGCGATTTTTCTCGCCATGTACGTCTGGGCCGCGGCGGTGTACCTCAAGCATGCGACCGTGCCGGCGGATGCGCTGCCGATCTACGTGGTCGGCAAGCAATGGATGTGGCACGTGCGGCATCCGGGCGGGCGGCGCGAGATCGACGAACTGCATGTCCCGGTCGGCCGGCCGGTGGAGCTGGTGATGACCTCGCAGGACGTGATCCACAGCTTTTCCCTGCCCGCCTTCCGGGTCAAGCAGGATGTCCTGCCGGGGCGCTACACCACGCTCTGGTTCGAAGCGACGCGGGCCGGCGAGTATCGCCTGTTTTGCACGCAATACTGCGGTACCGCCCATTCGCGCATGATCGGCCGCGTCGTTGCGATGGAACCCGCTGCGTTCGCTCGCTGGCTGAGCGGCGGCAACCAGGCCGGCACCATGGCGGCGCGGGGCGCGGCGCGTTTCCGGCAGCTCGGCTGCGGCGGCTGCCACGGCCCGAACGCCGCGGTCCACGCGCCCCGGCTCGAAGGTCTGTTCGGCAAGCCCGTTCCGCTGCGGGGCGGCGGAACCGTGATTGCCGACGAAGGCTACATCCGCGACGCGATATTGCTGCCGGGCAAGGATGTCCGCGCCGGCTACGAGCCGACCATGCCGACTTTCCGCGGCCAGATCGGCGAAGAGGATTTGCTCGATATCGTCGAGTACCTCAAGTCGATCGGCAGCAACGCGCCGGAGGAAATGCGATGAAGACCAGCTACCTGACCGCCGGTTTCGGCCTGTGGAGCTGGCTCGCCACGCGCGATCACAAGCGCATCGCGATCCTGTACACGATCTCCATCACCCTGCTTTTTTTTATCGGCGGCGCGGCGGTGGCGCTGATCCGCCTCGATCTCCTGACGCCCCATTCCGAGCTGGTCAGCATCGAGACCTACAACAAGCTGTTTTCGATGCACGGCGTCATCATGGTGTGGTTCTTCCTGATTCCCTCGATCCCGGCCACGCTCGGCAATTTTCTCGTGCCGATGATGATCGGCGCGCGGGATCTGGCTTTCCCGCGCCTGAATCTGCTCAGCTGGTATCTCTACCTCCTCGGCGCGCTGTTCGCGATCGGTGCGCTGCTCGCCGGCGGCGTCGATACGGGATGGACGTTCTACACGCCGTTTTCGACGATGTTTTCCAACACCCACGTCTTCGCCGTGGTGGCGGGCGTGTTCGTCGCCGGGTTTTCGTCCATCCTGACCGGCCTCAACTTCATCGTCACCATCCACGAGATGCGCGCCCCCGGTCTGACCTGGTTCCGCCTGCCGCTGTTCGTCTGGTCGATGTACGCGACCAGCCTGATCCTGGTGCTGGCCACGCCGGTGCTGGCGATGACCCTGTTTTTGATCGCCGTCGAGCGCTTGTTCGGCATTGGCGTTTTCGATCCGGCGCTGGGCGGCGGCCCGCTGCTGTTTCAGCATCTGTTCTGGTTCTATTCGCACCCGGCGGTGTACATCATGATCGTGCCTGCGATGGGCGTGGCGAGCGAAATCATCGGCTGTTTCGCCCGCAACGGCATCTTCGGCTACCGCTTCATGGCCTACGCGATGCTCGCCATCGCCGGCTTCGGCTTCCTGGTGTGGGGGCACCATATGTTCGTCAGCGGCCAGTCCGCCTATGCGGGGACGGTGTTTTCGCTGCTGACGTTCCTGGTGTCGGTGCCGTCGGCGGTCAAGGTGTTCAACTGGGCGGCGACGCTCTACAAGGGGCGGATTTCGTTCGACGCGCCGATGCTCTATGCGCTCGGCTTCATCGGCCTGTTCACGGTGGGCGGCCTGACCGGCCTGTTTCTCGCCTCGCTCGGCCTCGACGTGCATCTGCACGATACCTATTTCGTCGTCGCCCACTTCCACTACATCATGGTTGGCGGGGCGGTGATGGCGTTCTTCGGCGGCATCCACTTCTGGTGGCCGAAGGTGACCGGGCGCCTGTATCCGGACGCCTGGGCGCGCTTCGCCGCCTTGCTGTCCTTTTTCGGCTTCAACCTGACGTTCTTTCCGCAGTTCATCGTCGGCTACCTCGGCATGCCGCGCCGCTATCCCGAGTACCCGCCGGAATTCCAGGTATGGAACGTGCTGTCCTCGGCGGGCGCGTCGGTTCTTGCCGTGGGCTACGCGCTGCCGCTCTTCTACCTGTTCTGGTCGCTGCGCTACGGCCCGCCCGCGCCGGACAATCCGTGGCGCGCGAAAGGGCTGGAATGGCAGACTCCGTCGCCGCCGCCGCCGGAGAATTTCCTGGCTACGCCGGTTGTCGCCGCCGAACCCTACGCCTATGCCGACGAGGATTCCAGAAGTGGCTAGCGTGCTCTCGACCGTTGCGCCGCAGTTCGACGACGCCGAGCAGCAGCGCGCCGCGGCGACTTTGGGGATGTGGATTTTCCTGGCCACCGAGATCCTGTTTTTCGGCGTGCTTTTCGCCGCCTACACCCTCACCCGCGTGCGCCACCCCGAAGCGTTCGCCGCCGGCAGCCGGCTTACCCACGTCACCCTCGCCAGCCTCAATACCGGCGTGCTCCTGACCAGCAGCCTGACCATGGCGCTGGCCGGCCACGCCGCCCGAACCGGGGCGCGGCGGGCGCTGGTCGCCTGGCTGGGCCTGACGGTGGCGCTGGGAGCCGGCTTCCTTGCGATCAAGGGGATCGAATACCGTCTCGACTTCACCGAGCATCTGGTGCCGGCGTTGAACTTCGCCTACGCCGGGCCGCGGGCCGATCAGGTCGAGCTGTTCTTTTTCGTCTATTTCCTGGTGACCGGCGTGCATGCGCTGCACGTGTTCATCGGCGTCGCCGCCATCGCCGCGATCGCCGTCATGGCGTCGCGCCGCGCGTTTACACCGGCGTACTTTACGCCGGTCGAGGTGACCGGGCTGTACTGGCACCTGGTCGATATCGTCTGGCTGTTCGTTTATCCGCTGCTGTACCTGGTGTCGCGAGCATGACCGGGCCCAGGAACGATGTTCTCGTCTGGCTCGCCCTGCTGGCGCTGCTGTTGCTGACCCTGGGCAGCGCCTATGTGCCGCTTGGCCGCTTCAATACGACGCTGCATCTGGCGATCGCGGCGACGCAGGCCGCACTGGTGCTTTTGTTTTCGATGCATTTGCGCACCGCCCACCCCTTGCTGCGGGCGGTCGCCGCCGTCGGCTTTTTCGGCATCGCGATCCTGATCGCCTTGTCCCTCGCCGACGTGATGACGAGGTAGCCCTCTTGCGCGCCGTGTCGTTGAAATTGGTTATGACCGCCTGGCTCGCGGCAATCGCGCTGGTATGCGCGTGCGGCTCGGCCTGGGCCAAACCGGCGGAGCATGCGCACAAGGTCGAGAAGAGGAAGGCGCACCATCATCATCCGCCGCGGATCGACCGCTCGGGCAAGAAGCGAAGGGGAATCGCGTCGTATTATGGCAAGGGATTCGTCGGCAAGCCCATGGCAAGCGGCGTGCCGATGGATCCGAATTCCAATACGGCCGCGAGCAGGACGCTGCCGCTAGGCACCCGGGCCAGGGTGAAGAATCTGCGCACCGGAAAAAGCGCGATAGTCAGGATCCAGGACCGCGGCCCCTACGTCAAGGGGCGCATCCTCGATCTGACGCCCAGGACCGCCAGGAAGCTGGGCATCAAGAAATCGGGCATCGCGCCGGTCGAAGTCACGCCGCTCGAGATTCCGCCGCCGGATGTCAGGTCGGATATCGGCGAGCCGGCATTGGAAAAGCAAAAGGGCAGGGATGGACGCGAGGGCGGCAATTTGCCGTGAGGGCGAGAGCCCTGGTCAAATCCGGTCGTTTTTTCGTGGGGGAATTCGGTAATGGCCGGTATAATCGCTCATACCTTGTTGAACCCAAACCCCTTGTTTGCTGGTGCCGGGAGCCGGAATCGAACCGGCACGCTATTGCTAGCGCGGGATTTTGAGTCCCGTGCGTCTACCAGTTCCGCCATCCCGGCTGGTCTGGAAGCTGCGAATTATCATCCAAAAAAAAATTATCGGCAAGTTTATTCGCGCATCATTCTTTGCTGCCTCGCTATGAACCTCACCCTGCGCGGGCTGGCGAATGTCCGCATCCTGCTCAGGAACGTGATGACCACCACGCTTGATTCCGAACAGAGGGCCGGGCTGGGTATTCCCGTCGAGGGCTACCATGTCGTGCTCGCCAATCCGCCCTTCGCCGGCCGGGTGGACGAGGATCGCGTGGTCGAGGAAGTCAGGGTCGGCACCTCCACCGCCACCGAACTGCTGTTTCTCAAATACATGATGGACTCCCTACGAAACCCCTCGCCCGCCGGCGTGCGAGGGGAAGGGGGAGAGGGTGGCCGCTGCGGCGTGATCGTGCCCGAGGGCGTACTGTTCGGTTCCACCGGCGCCCACAAGGAACTGCGGCGGCAACTGATCGAGAACAACCGCGTCGAGGTCGTCATGAGCCTGCCCGGCGGCGTGTTCCAGCCCTATTCGGGGGTGAAGACTTCGGTGCTGCTGTTCAGGAAAGGCGGCACAACGGAAAACGTATTGTTCATACATGCCGACAACGACGGCTACAAGCTCGATGCCAACCACGATACGCCCATCACGGCCGACGATCTGCCGGGGCTGATCGAAGCCTACCGCCGCAAGGGTGCCTGCCGGACTGAGTGGCAGGCGCGTGATGCCAATGCCGAGTGGACAGCGAAGTGGTGGTTCGCCGACGCCGCCACCCTGCGCGCCAACGATTTTAACCTCTCGGCGGGGCGCTATCGGCCCATGAGCCAGACGGCGGTGGCGCATCGCGATCCGCGCGAACTGCTGGACGAACTGGCGGCGATCGAGGCGGAGATCGCGGAGGAGGTGGAGGCGTTGCGGGAGGTGCTGGCAAATGGTGGGGCCAACTAAGATGGCGTTGATTCGACTTGGCGACTTTCTCGATGTGCAGGCAGGCTTCGCATTTAAGACTGAATTCTTCACGTCTGGTGAAGGGATGCCGCTGATACGAATCCGAGACTTGGCAAGCTCGAAGACCGAAATCAACTACGCTGGCGAATACAAGCCAGATTTCGTCGTCAATAACGGCGACTATTTGATTGGAATGGATGGTAACTTTCGCTGCTACCGTTGGCAGGGAGGAGCGAGCCTTCTCGATCAACGAGTCTGCCGATTGAGGAACTTCCGTGATGGCATTGATCCGGAATATGTGCTCTATGGTATTCAGCGAAAACTACAAGAGATCGAAGGAAACACCTCGTTCGTCACTGTAAAACATCTCTCAGCAAAGCAAGTTCAGAACATCGAGATGCCGTTGCCCCCGCTCCCCGAGTAGCGCCGCATCGTCGATATCCTTTCCCGCGCCGAGGGCATCGTTCGCTTGTGGCGGTAGAGCCGGCCTACATGCACGCATTATTTCAGTCGTCTGATGTGCGGCGCGAATTGGGCAAGCTTTCTTCCGGCACCAGCGCGTCAATGCGCTATATCTCTCAATGTAAGCTGTTTGATCTTGCGCTACCAATCGTTCCTTATGCCGCGCAGAAAGCCTTCGCTGAACAAGCGACTGCGATCCGCTCCATCCAATCCCAACAAACCGCTGCCACCGCCAAGGCACAAGTTGCCTTCGATGCCCTGCTGGCACAGATTTTCCATCCATAGTGCTGGATTTTTTTGGTTTAACTCATATAATGAACAACATTTTGTTGATTACATGAGTTAAACGAGGAATCCATGCTTCATAGCTATGCGTTCTCCAATTTCCAATCTTTTCGGAATCGGGTTGAGGTTGACCTGATGCTGAGCCGCAAGGTGGTACCGACCCATTGGATGGCCGAGTCGTCTACGGGCGAGCGGGTATCCAAGCTGATGGCCGTCGTCGGCCCGAACGGCAGCGGCAAGACTGCTTTGCTCAAGCCCATGGCTTTTTTGAGCTGGTTCGTCGGCCAGTCGTTCCAGAACCAGCCGGGCGCGGGAATTCCGCTCACGCCGCATTTCGCGGCGCCGGGCGAGCCGAGCGGATTCGAGTGCATGCTGGATTTCGACGGCATGCTGTGGCGCTACGTGCTGCGCTGCACGCCGGAGCGGGTGCTGCACGAGGCGCTTTACCGGAAGCGGGAGCGGTTCGGCTATGTCTTCGTGCGCGATTGGGACGCCGCCGCCAATGCCTATGTGGTGAAGCAGCAGGATTTCGGCCTCGCGGCATCGGAGGCGCGCAAGGTGCGCCCGAATGTTTCTCTGGTTTCATGGGCGGCCCAGTTCGGCGTGCCGCTGGCGATGCGCGCCGCCGCGCTGGGCGTGATCACCAACGTCAACGTGCTTGGCCGGATGCCGATGGGCGATCAGGTGGTGTTGTCGGCTGCGCAGCATTTCTCGGCTTATCCCGATCAGCATGAGCGGATGAATCGGTTGCTCTCGGCGTGGGATTTGGGTCTGTCCGGTGTCGAGTTGCTTGAGATGCCGGCCAATTCGCAGGAACCTGGCCAGAAAATATGGATGCCATTCGGCAAGCACCGAAGCCGGGAGGCCGAGTACAGCTTGCCGTTTGCCTTTGAATCCAGCGGCACGCAGGGCGCTTTCGTGTTATTGTCGCGCCTGCTGCAAGCGCTGGAAATGGGCGGCCTCGCGGTCATAGACGAGTTCGAGAATGACCTGCACCCGCACATGCTGGAACCGATCCTCGATCTGTTTGCCAACCCCGACACGAATCCCCGCAACGCCCAGTTGATTTTCACTTGTCATGCCATCGAGGTTCTGAATCTGGTGAACAAGTCGCAGGTGATGCTGGTACAGAAGGATGAGAACTGCGAAAGTTCCGCCTGCCGGCTCGATGCGGTTGCCGGCATCCGTAGCGACGACAATTACTACGCCAAATACATGGCCGGTGCTTATGGCGCCATTCCCAACCTGTAAGCGGTACGTGCCATGGTGAAATGGGCAACGCGAAAAACCCTTTTGATTGTCGGCGAGGGCTACGATGAGGTGGCTTTTTTGAACCACATCAAGCAGTTTCCGGGTGTCTGTGGCCAGGGGGTGCAAATTACCATCAAGAATGCGCGCGGAAAGGGCGCATTGGGCGTCATCGATTGGACGACAAAGCAAATCGCCAACGTGGCCTACGATAAGGTGGCCGTCTTACTGGACACCGATACGGACTGGACACCCAAGGTGGCCAAGCTGGCGAAAACCGGCGGGATACAGGTATTGACCTCCGAGCCATGCCTGGAAGCCCTGCTGTTGAGAGTGCTCGGCCAGATACCGGGGGAATCGAAAGATTTGAAAAAGCAGTTCGCCCCGTTCGCCAAAAATAATGCCACGCGGACCGAGAACTATGCGGATAATTTTAGCAGGCCGGTTCTGGCTAAAGCACGCGCCTATGAACCGACAATCGACGCTCTGTTGAAACTGTTCGGCATTTGAGTCGATACGCTTTATCCAACAACCGATTGCCGACTTGCCATGAAAACCAGCGATTTCGATTTCGACCTTCCTCCCGACCTGATTGCCCAGACTCCCGCTCCGGAGCGCCGCCAGAGCCGCCTGCTCTGCCTTGATGGCGCCGGCGGCGCGCTGGAAGACCGCCAATTCGCCGAGTTGCCCCAATTTCTCCGGGCCGGCGACGTGCTGGTGTTCAACGACACCAGGGTGATCAAGGCGCGGCTGTTCGGGATGAAAGACAGCGGCGGCAAGCTGGAGGTGCTGGTGGAGCGGGTGCTCGATGCGCATCATGCGCTCGCCCACATCCGCGCCAGCCACGCGCCCAAGCCGGGTTCCGGGCTGTTGCTGGCGGGCAGGGTGGCGGTGACGGTGGAGGAGCGGCAGGGCGAGCTTTATCGCCTGCGCTTTGCCGGGGAAACGCCGCTGCTGGAGCTGCTGGAGCAGTATGGCAGCCTGCCGTTGCCGCCCTACATCACCCATGCTCCGGAAGCCTTGGACGAGACCCGCTACCAGACGGTCTATGCGCGCGAACCCGGCGCCGTTGCCGCGCCGACGGCGGGATTGCATTTCGATCCGGCGATGCTCGCCGCACTCGAAGGCATGGGCGTAAAAACCGCCTACGTCACGCTCCACGTCGGCGCCGGCACGTTTCAGCCGGTGCGGGTGGAGACGATCGCCGAGCACCACATGCACAGCGAGTGCTATACCGTGCCGCAGCGCACGGTAGATTTGATCCGCCAAGCCAAGGCGGCCGGCGGGCGGGTGGTGGCGGTAGGTACGACCTCCCTGCGCGCGCTCGAATCCGCCGCGGCCGGCGGCGAGCTGGCGGCGGGCAGCGGCGACACCAACATCTTCATTTTTCCCGGCTACCGCTTCCGGGTGGTCGAGCGCCTGCTCACCAATTTCCACCTGCCCAAGTCCACGCTGCTGATGCTGGTATCGGCGTTCGGCGGCATGGAGAATATCCGCCGTGCCTATCGCCACGCGGTGGCGGAGCGTTACCGGTTCTTCAGCTATGGCGATGCGATGCTGATAGAGAGGCAGTGCTGAGTGCTGAAAAACTCTTTCAACCGCAGATAAACGCAGTAAGCGTAGCCCGTATGGAGCGTAGCGGAATGCGGGATGGGTCGTGGCATCGAGATGCAACCCCGGATTTCACGTTGTTCCATCCGGGCTATTGTGCCGGTGCCGAGTAAAATCGCATTCGGGACTTATCTGTTAAGATTGGGCCAACAAAAAAAGGGAACAACAAATGGCACCCTACGTTTACTGGTTTCTGCTGGCCTTGGGTTTGCTGGCGCTGGAGATGGCGACCGGCACGTTTTACCTGTTGATGCTGTCGATTGCCTTGTCTCTCGGCGGCATTGCGGCGTTGCTGGGTTTGGGCGTGCCGGCGCAGCTCATCTTGAGTGCCGTAGCCGGCGTTGCCGGCATCGCGATTTTGCGGCGTTCGAAGGGCGCCCGCCCGGCCCGGCCCGACAGCCAGAGCCTGGACATCGGTCAACCGGTGCAGGTTGTGGCCTGGCGCGAAAACGGCTCGGCGCGGGTGAATTACCGCGGCGCGGAATGGGACGCCGAACTTGCGTCAGCCGACACGCCGCGTGAAGGGCCGCTTTACATCAAGGCCATGCGCAGTTCCATGCTGATTCTGACCCATCGTAAATGAGTTTTCAGTCGTCAGTCGAACCCAACGCGACGAACTGGCCGTTACTGACAACTGACCACTGAAAACTCAAAACTGAACACTCAAAAGGAGGTTCTCATGGAAATCGGACTTTTCATCCTGCTCGCGGCGGTGGTTTTCATCGTGCAGGCGCTCAAGGTCGTTCCCCAGCAGCATGCCTGGGTGGTCGAACGGCTGGGGCGCTTTCATGGCGTGCTGCAGCCCGGCCTCAATATTGTCGTGCCGTTCATCGACCGGGTCGCCTACCGGCACATCCTCAAGGAAGTGCCGCTCGACGTACCGAGCCAGATCTGCATCACCCGGGATAACACCCAGCTCCAGGTGGACGGCATTCTCTATTTCCAGGTGACCGATCCGCAACGGGCGTCCTACGGCACCAGCGACTACGTCCTTGCCATCACGCAACTGGCGCAGACCACGCTGCGTTCGGTGATCGGCAAGATGGAGCTGGACAAGACCTTCGAGGAGCGCGACGACATCAACCGCGCGGTGGTTGCGGCGCTGGACGAGGCGGCTTCGAGCTGGGGCGTGAAGGTGCTGCGTTACGAGATCAAGGATTTGACCCCGCCCAAGGAAATTCTTCATGCCATGCAGGCGCAGATCACCGCCGAGCGCGAAAAGCGCGCTCTGATCGCCGCCTCCGAGGGGCGCAAGCAGGAGCAGATCAACATCGCCGCCGGGCAACGCGAGGCGTCCATCCAGCGCTCGGAAGGCGAGAAGCAGGCGGCGATCAACCAGGCTCAGGGCGAGGCCGAAGCGATCAAGGCGGTGGCCGACGCCAATGCCCAGGCGATCCGCAAGGTGGCCGAGGCGATCGAAGCGCCCGGCGGCATGAACGCGGTCAACCTCAAGGTTGCCGAGAAATACGTGGAAGCTTTCGCCGGCGTGGCCAAGGAAGGCAACACCTTGATCCTGCCGGGCAACATGGCCGAGATGGGAACCATGGTCGCCGCGGCGATGAGTATCATGAAGACGCAGAAATAAAAAGTCATTGGCCGCAAAAAGGCGCAAAAAGCACAAATAAAGATCGCTGCCCCCGGCTATTTTTTGTGCTTTTTGCGCCTTTTCGTGGCCATGGGTTTCGTTGTTTTCGCGCCTTGGCGCGGGTTTTAGGATAGAGGTTTACTGGATGGATTTTAGCCTGATCGCCACCAACGGCCCTGCCCGTCGCGGCACGCTTTCCCTGGCGCATGGCCAGGTTCAAACCCCGGCGTTCATGCCGGTTGGCACTTACGGTTCAGTCAAGGCGATGTCGCCGGTCGAGTTGAAGGATATCGACGCCCATATCGTCCTCGGCAACACTTTCCATCTGTGGCTGCGCCCCGGCCTGGAGGTGATCGAAGCGCACGGCGGCCTGCATCGCTTCATGGGCTGGGATCGGCCGATCCTGACGGATAGCGGCGGATTCCAGGTGTTCAGCCTGGGCGAGCTGCGCAAGATCACGGAAGAAGGCGTGAAATTCCAGTCGCCGGTCAACGGCGACCGCTGCTTTCTCACGCCGGAAGAGTCGATGCGCATCCAGAAGGTGCTGAATTCCGATATCGTGATGATCTTCGACGAGTGCACGCCCCACCCGGCGGATTTGCAGCAGGCGGGCGATTCGATGCGCCTGTCCCTGCGCTGGGCGGAGCGCTCGAAGAAGGCCCACGAAGGCAATCCCAACGCGTTGTTCGGCATCGTCCAGGGCGGCATGCACGAGAGCCTGCGCGACGAATCGCTGCGCGAGCTGGCGAACATCGGCTTCGACGGCTACGCCATCGGCGGGCTTTCGGTGGGCGAGCCGAAGGAGGACATGCTGCGCATTCTCGACCACGTCGCTCCGCAAATGCCGGCGGACCGGCCGCGCTACCTGATGGGTGTGGGTACGCCGGAGGATATCGTCGATGCCGTGTCGCGCGGCGTGGACATGTTCGACTGCGTGATGCCGACGCGCAACGCCCGCAACGGCTGGCTGTTCACGCGCTTCGGCACGGTCAAGATCAAGAATGCGCAATACCGGCTCGACCTGCGCCCGCTGGACGAGGAATGCGCTTGCTACACCTGCCGTAATTTCACCCGCGCCTATCTGCATCATTTGCACCGCATCGGCGAGATTCTCGGCGCGCGCCTCAATACCATCCACAATCTGCACTACTATCAGGAGCTGATGCAGGGCATGCGCCTTGCCATCGAGCAGGGGCGTTTTGCCGAATTCGTGCAGGCGTTCAGGCACGCGCGCGCCGCTTGAACGTGCTGTTTCATTATTTGGCACGGCGATACGCCGTGACCGTTGGCATGTTAGAATGCGCCGTCAATTTTTCATGATGGAGAACCGATATGCTATTTAGCCTCGCACACGCCGCCGACGGCGCGCCGGCCGACCCGATGAGCGGCCTGACGCAGTTCCTGCCCCTGATCGTGATTTTCGTGCTGTTCTACTTCATGATGATCCGGCCGCAGATGAAGCGTGCCAAGGAACAGAAGAACATGATCGACTCGCTGCAGAAGGGTGACGAAGTGGTCACCGCCGGCGGCGAACTGGGCAAGGTGGTGAAAGTGAGTGAAGCCTATATCGGCCTGGAAGTCGCCGACGGCGTGGTGATCAACGTGCAGAAATCGGCCGTTACCACTTTGCTGCCGAAGGGTACGATCAAAGGCATTTGAGCGAGTGGCTTTCAATGTAGGGCCGAATTTATTTGGGTCAGTGCGAATGAATTCGCACCTACATCAGGATTCATACATCTAAGGTTGTGCAATGAACCGTTACCCCCTCTGGAAATATCTCGTCATCGCCGCGGCGATCCTGTTCGGCCTGATCTACACCCTGCCCAATTTCTTTGGCGAATCGCCCGCAGTACAGGTTTCGCCGCTGCGAGGCATGACCAAGGTGGATCAGTCGCTGCTGAACCAGGTCGAGGATACGCTGAAGAAAAACAATCTCGCCGACCAGGGCATTTCGTTCGACAGCACCGGGGTGAAGGCGCGCTTTGCCGACACCGACACCCAGATCAAGGCCAAGGACCTGCTCCAGACCCAGCTGGGCGAAAATTTCGTGGTGGCGCTCAACCTGCTTCCGAGTTCGCCTAAGTGGTTGTCCAGCTTGGGCGCGCTGCCGATGTATCTCGGCCTGGACTTGCGCGGCGGCGTGCATTTCCTGCTGCAGGTGGACATGAAAGGCGCCATTACCAAGTCGCTCGAAAGCCACGTGGGCGACATCCGCACCACGCTGCGCGAGAAGAAAATCGCTTATGCCGGGGTCTCGCGCCAGGACCAGGCGGTGGAGGTCAAATTCCGCGACGCCGATTCGCGCGCCAAGGCGGAGGAGGAATTGCAGAAGACCTCGCCGGACCTGCTGTTGAAAGACTTGGATGAGGGGGCCGAATTCAAGCTGCTCGGCACGCTCAAGCTCGAAGCGCAGAAGCGCATCCAGGAATTCGCCCTGCAACAGAACATCACCACCCTCAGGAACCGCATCAACGAGCTCGGCGTGGCCGAGCCGATCATCCAGCAGCAGGGCATCGACCGGGTCGTGGTGCAGTTGCCCGGCGTGCAGGACACCGCCAAGGCGAAGGATATTCTCGGCCGCACCGCCACCCTGGAAATCCGCATGGTGGATGAGGAACACGACGTGGTTTCAGCCGTCCAGACCGGCCAGATTCCGTTCGGCGACGAGCTCTACACCGAGCGCAAGGGCGCGCCCCTGCTGGTGAAGAAAGGCGTGGTGCTGACCGGCGACTACATCAGCGACGCCCAGCCCGGCTTCGAAGGCCAGAGCGGCGAACCGGCCGTGCACATCACGCTGAACGGCAGCGGCGCGCGCATCTTCAAGCAGGTGACGCGCGAGAACGTGGGCAAGCGCATGGCGATCCTGCTGATCGAAAAAGGCAAGGGCGAGGTCATCACCGCACCGGTGATCCGCGAAGAAATCGGCGGCGGCCGGGTGCAGATTTCCGGCCGCATGACCACCGCCGAGGCCAGCGACACCGCGCTGTTGCTGCGCGCCGGCGCCCTCGCCGCGCCGATGGACATCATCGAGGAGCGAACCGTCGGCCCGAGCATGGGCGCGGAGAACATCGCCAAGGGCTTCAATTCGAACATCTACGGTTTCATCGCGATTTCGGTGTTCATGATTTTCTACTACCGCTTCTTCGGGCTGATCTCGACCACCTCGCTGGCCGTCAACGTCCTGCTGCTGGTCGGCCTGCTGTCGCTGCTGCAAGCCACGCTGACCCTGCCCGGCATGGCGGGCATCGCGCTCACGGTGGGCATGGCGATCGACGCCAACGTGCTGATCAACGAGCGCATCCGCGAGGAAATCCGCAATGGCGCATCGCCTCATGCGGCGATTCATGCCGGTTACGAGCGTGCGTTCGCCACCATTCTCGACTCCAACGTCACTACCTTCATCGCCGGCGTGGCCCTGTTCTGGCTCGGTTCCGGCCCGGTGCGCGGCTTCGCCGTGGTGCTGTGCCTCGGCATCCTGACTTCGATGTTCAGTGCCGTGCTGGTGTCGCGCGGGATCGTTAATTTGACATACGGACGCAAGGCCAGGCTGGAGAAGGTTTCGATCTAAACAAGCGCCCTTTCGCGTTCGCTCCCTCGCCCGCTTGCGGGAGAGGGTTGGGGAGAGGGCAAAACAAGCGCCCTTTCACGTTCGCTCCCTCGCCCGCTTGCGGGATAACCAGCGACTTGGCGGCTGTGCCGCCTAGTCGAATGGCTAGTAGTTGCATCAGAGGGTGGGGAGAGGGCAACGCCTGCAGCGATGCAAGCACCCTCATCCCCGGCCCTTCTCCCGCCTGCGGGAGAAGGGAGAAAACCAGCCTGAGCTGTTAGAAAAACCAAGGAAACAACATGATTGAATTTTTTCACATCAAGCGCGATATCCCGTTCATGAGCTACGCCAAGGTGACGACGATCATCTCGTTGGTGACCTTCATCGCGGCGGTCGCGGCGTTGGGCCTGAAAGGGCTCAACCTGGGCGTGGACTTCACCGGCGGTACGGTGATGGAAGTGAGCTACAGCCAACAGGCGGACGTGCACAAGATTCGCGAAACCCTGGCCGGGGCCGGCATGCACGACGCCGCGGTGCAGAACTTCGGCACCGCGCGCGATGTCATGATCCGCCTGCCGCTCAAGGCCGAAGTCAGCACCGCCAAGCTGTCCGAACAGGTATTCCAGGCGCTGAAAGCCGCGGACAGCACCGTCACCCTGAAACGCGTCGAGTTCGTCGGCCCGCAGGTCGGCAAGGAACTGTATGAAAACGGCTCGCTCGCCCTCCTGGTGGTGTGCCTGGGCATCATGGCCTACCTTGCCATGCGCTTCGAATGGCGCTTCTCGGTGGCCGCGATCATCGCCAACATGCACGACGTGGTGATCATCCTCGGCTTCTTCGCCTTCTTCCAGTGGGAATTCTCGCTGACTGTGCTGGCTGGCGTACTGGCGGTGCTGGGCTATTCGGTCAACGAATCCGTGGTGGTGTTCGACCGGGTGCGCGAGAACTTCCGCAAGATGCGCAAGGCCTCGGTGCCGGAAGTAATCGACAATGCCATCACCCGCACCATGTCGCGCACCATCATCACCCACACCATGACCGAACTGATGGTCCTGTCGATGCTGTTCTTCGGCGGCGAGGCGCTGTACTACTTCGCCCTGGCGCTGACCATCGGCATCGTGTTCGGCATTTACTCTTCCGTGCTGGTGGCGAGCCCGATCGTGATGTGGCTGGGCGTGTCGCGCGAGGATTTCCTCAAGCCGGAGAAGAAGGAAGGCGAAGAGGCCGAAGCGCTGCCCTGATGGAACTGCTGACCTATTTCATCGATCTGGTCCTGCACCTCGACAAGCACCTGCTGCTGCTTACGCAGGAGTACGGCGCCTGGATCTACCTGATCCTGTTCCTGATCATTTTCTGCGAAACCGGCTTGGTGGTGGCGCCCTTCCTGCCGGGTGATTCGCTGCTGTTCGTCGCCGGCGCGTTGACCGCCACCGGCGCCCTGGAACTCCAGGCGCTGGCCGGCTTGCTGATGGCCGCGTCGTTCCTCGGCGACAACACCAATTACTGGATCGGCCGTTACGTCGGGCCGAGAGTGTTCAGCCGGACGAGCTCGCGCCTGCTCAATCCCAAACACCTCGAAGAGACCCACCGTTTCTATGAAAAGCATGGCGGCAAGGCGGTGATCCTGGCGCGCTTCTTCCCCATCATCCGCACTTTCGCGCCCTTCGTCGCCGGCATCGGCCGCATGGACTATCGCCGCTTCCTGCCCTTCAGCCTGGTCGGCGGTGTGGCCTGGGTCGGCTCGCTGGTGCTGGCGGGATATTTTTTCGGCAACATCCCACTGATCAAGCAGAACCTGACTTTGGTGATCTTCGGCATCGTCGCCGTGTCGCTGCTGCCGGGAGCGATCGGCTACCTGCGCCACCGCCGGTAGCCCGGATGGAATCCGGGTTTTCCTGGATTGCGCTGCGCTTCATCCAGGCTACGCCTAAAAAATTGGTCATGCAGGTGCGAATTCATTCGCACAACTGGGGGATCGAGTGCGAATGAATTCGCACCTACACCGAATATTCACGCCGGGAGTGGTTTTTCTGTTCAGTGTGTTATAAATAGCGGCCATGGAACCCCTCCTCGACGACGCCACGGTCGCAAGCTTTCTGCCGCCGACCCGCACCATCTTCAGGCATCTCGCCGCGATCGCCGCGGTTTCGGTGGTCGGCGGGCCGCTGCTGGGCTTGTATGTGTTCAACGCCCCGCGCGGCGAAGTGCTCAAACTGTCGCTCGGCACCGGCCTGGCCTGGGGGCTGTCCTTCGCCTTCATCGCCGCCTTCATCTACACCGGCTGGCTTGTCTCCCGCGCCTGGCGCGCCTACCACAGGCATGTGGCGGCGCTGAAGGCGGAGGCGTTCTACCGTGCTATCGAGGGCGAGTCAAAGGACTGATGTGGGGATGTAGGTGCGAATTCATTCGCACAGATGCTGTGATTTGTGCGAATAAATTCGCACCTACGACTAACTTAAATCCTGTTCGCCAGCTCCACCGCCTTGCCGATGTAGTTGTGCGGTGTCATGGCCAGCAGCCGCTCCTTGGCGTCGTCCGGAATGGCCAGCCCGGCGATGAAGGCGTGCAGGGTTTCCCGCGTGATGCCGCCCTTGCCGCGCGTCAGTTCCTTGAGCTGCTCGTAAGGATTTTCCACGCCGTAGCGGCGCATCACGGTCTGGATCGGCTCGGCCAGCACTTCCCAGTTGTGGTCGAGGTCGTCGGCCAGGCGCAGGGGATTGGCTTCCAGCTTGCCAAGGCCGCGCAGGCAGGATTCGTAGCCGAGCAGGGTGTAGCCCAGGCCGACGCCCATGTTGCGCAGCACGGTGGAGTCGGTCAGGTCGCGCTGCCAGCGCGAAATCGGCAGCTTTTCGCTCAGATGGCGCAGGAGGGCATTGGCGAGGCCGAGGTTGCCTTCCGAATTCTCGAAGTCGATCGGGTTGACCTTGTGCGGCATGGTGGAAGAGCCGACTTCGCCCGCTTTTACCTTTTGCTTGAAATAGCCCATCGAGATGTAGCCCCACACGTCGCGGTCGAGATCGATCAGGATGGTGTTGGCGCGGGCGAAGGCGTCGAACAGTTCGGCCATGCCGTCGTGCGGCTCGATCTGGATGGTGTAGGGGTTGAAGGTCAGTCCCAGGTCCTCGACGAAATGCCGGGCGAAGCGCTCCCAGTCGAAATCGGGATAGGCCGACAGGTGGGCATTGTAGTTGCCCACCGCGCCGTTGATCTTGCCCAGGATCGGCGCTTCCGCGATGCGCTTTTCCTGGCGTTGCAGGCGATGGACCACATTGGCCAGCTCCTTGCCGACCGTGGTGGGGGAGGCGGGCTGGCCGTGGGTGTGGGCCAGCATCGGCAAATCGGCCAGCTGGTGGGCGAGTTCGGTCAGCCGGGCGACGACCTTGGCCAGGCCGGGCAGCATTGCCGCCTCGCGCGCGCCTTGCAGCATCAGGCCGTGGGACAGGTTGTTGATGTCCTCGGAAGTGCAGGCGAAGTGGATGAATTCGCTCACCTTCATCACTTCGGCATTGCCCGCCAGGCGCTGCTTCATCCAGTATTCGACCGCCTTCACGTCGTGATTGGTGGTTTTTTCGATGTCCTTCACCGCCTGGGCATCGGCTTCGGAAAAGTTGTCGGCCAGCGCGTCCAACTGCGCCAGGGTCTGCGCGGAAAAGGCGGGCACCTCGGCGATGGCGGGTTCGGCGCCGAGCGCCTTGAGCCATTCGATTTCCACCTTGACGCGGTACCGGATCAGCGCGAATTCGCTGAAATAGGCGCGCAGGTCGGCAACCTTGTTGTGGTAGCGTCCGTCCAAGGGGGATAAGGCGGTGAGGGTGGAGAGATTCATGAGCTGGCCTGTGCTTTGATTTATTCGGGAAATCCGCATTTTACCGTAAACACCATGAGAATAGTCCAACGGCACGCCTGGGACATCAACCCGTCCGAAGCGATCGCGATCCAAAAACTGCTTTCCGGCGAAGTGGCGCGGGAAGACCTGCTCGGCCCGGTGCGCCACGTGGCGGGGGTGGATGTGGGTTTCGAGCAGGGCGGCGCGGTCACACGCGCGGCGGTGGCGGTGCTCGGTTTTCCCTCGCTCGACCTGGTGGAACATGCCGTGTTCCGCGCGCCGACCCGCTTTCCTTATGTGCCGGGGCTGCTGTCGTTCCGCGAAATTCCCGCCGTGCTTCAGGCACTGGCGCAGCTGACGGTCATTCCCGACCTCTTGCTGTGCGACGGGCAGGGCATCGCCCATCCGCGCCGCATCGGGATCGCCAGCCATCTCGGCCTGCTGTGCGACATTCCGGCCATCGGCGTGGCCAAGACCCGCCTGGTCGGTGAGCACGGGCCGGTGCCGGAATTGCGCGGGGAGTGGGTGCCGCTGCTGGACAAGGGGGAAGGGATCGGCGCGGTGCTGCGCACCCGGATCGGCGTCAAGCCGCTGTATATCTCCATCGGCCATCGGGTCGGTCTGGAGACCGCGCTCGGCTATGTCATGGCCTGCCTGACCCGCTACCGGCTGCCCGAGACCACGCGCTGGGCTCACCGGCTGGCGTCCGGCTGAAAACCGTTGGCCGCGAAAAGGCGCAAAAAACACAAAAAACCAGATTAGCCACAATGTTCAGCGGTGTATGTAGGAGCGGCCTCCCGGCCGCGAACACCGACATCGCGGCCGGGAGGCCGCTCCTACGTTTCGATGCGATCCATCAACTGAGGTTGGCGGCTGATCAGGAAAAAAACAAATCCGGCTGCTGCCTTTTTGTGTTTTTTGTGCCTTTTCGCGGCTAATTTTTAATCAGCCCGCTGCACCGCGATCCCCGGCGGATAGAATTCCTGGCTGTCGCCGATCAGGCGATTCTTGCCCAATTCCTTGGCGGCATACATGCGCCGGTCGGCGATTTCCACCAGTTCGCGCCAATTTTTCGCGTTGTCGCCGGGATATTCGGCGATGCCGAAGCTGGCGGTCATGGGCTGTCCGTCCGGTCTCATCCCCAAGCCAGCCGCTCGCAGGCGCTCGATCACGGCGATGGCGGTATGCCGGTCGGTGTCGGGCATCATGACGACGAATTCCTCGCCGCCCCAGCGCACCTGGATGTCGCTGACGCGCAAGGCGCGCCGCAGGGCTTTCGACGCCTGCGCCAGGGCGCGGTCTCCCGCGTCGTGGCCGTGCACGTCGTTGATCACCTTGAAGTTGTCCAGGTCGGCAAAGACCAGCACCAGCGGAGCGTTCTTGCGCTGCGCGATCTTGAACTGGATTTCGAGCAAGCCCTCGCCCGTGGTCCGGGTAAAGCAATTGGTGAGGGTGTCGCGGGTGGCCTGGCGCACCAGCGCCATCATGAAATCCAGCTGGCTCATGCCGGCGAGGGATGCGACCACGGCGATCAGCAGCAACAGCCACGCCATGCCCAGATGCGTGCTCCACGGCAGCCCGTCCAGCTGGAAGGCGGCCACGCCGACTTCGACGGCCAGGACCGGCAGCGCGCATACCAGCCCCTCCACCGCCGTCAGCGGGAACACGCTCAAGCCTGCCACGATCACGAAGGGGAGGAAGGCGTAGCCGGTGGCGACCGTTTCCGCCGCGCCCTGCAGCATCTGGGTGGAAAGGAGGAAGTGGGAGGCGATGAAAAAAAGGATCGGGATGCCGAGCAGGAAGGCCAGCTCGCGGTGGGCGCGGTCGATGCTGGTGCAGCTCCCGCTGGTGTAGGCGAGTATCCCGAAGGCGATGCTCGCGGCCAGCCGCAACAGGGCGAGCTGGGGCCAGAACGGCCAGTGGAAAACGGCAATGTCGATGACGATCCAGGCCGGGGTAAGGATGGCGAACAGGGCGGCGACGGCGCGCACCCGCGAGGTGATGACGGCGACCCGGTGGCTGGTCAGGACGGAGCCGTGCCGGCCGGGCAGGAACAGGCCGTGCCATTCGTCCGCGGACAGATTGTTCAGCGTCCGCTCCAGCATCATCCTGAGATATCGTTTCGCGGTTTGTCCCATCTTGCCCACCTTCGTTGCCCAATGGGCAGTCTATACGATCTACCATAACCGGCGGGTCCGGCTCGGCTGACGTGCCCTGCTGAAGCCGCACTCACAACAGCGCATGCATCCCGCAATTCCTTAGGGAAACGCTGATTAATTCCGATTCGTCGTTCCCGCGAAGGCGGGAACCTATCAGTCAAATCAAAAGGCTGGATCCCCGCTTTCGCGGGGATGACGACTTGTTCAGTGTTTCCTTAGCTTCTCCCATCGAAATGACGCACCATCGCCTGCAAGTCGGCTGCCACCCGCGCCAGCTCTCCCGCGGTGCGGCCTACCCCGATTGTGCCGGCGGTGTTTTCTTCGCCGATGGCTGAGATTTGGCCCATGTTGCCCACCACTTCTTCGCCGGCCGCGGACTGCTGGCTGGCGGCGGCGGCGATGTGACGGGCCATTTCGGTCACCCGCTGGGAGGCCGCGGTGATTTCGCCGAGGCTTTCGCTGGTGGCCTGGATCAAGGCGAGCCCGGCCTCGACCTCGCTGACGGCTTGGTTCATGGAGCCGACGGCCGCGCCGGCGGTGCTTTCGATCCCTTCCACCATGCGCGTGATGTCGGCGGTGCTCGAAGCGGTACGCTCGGCGAGTTTCCTCACTTCGTCGGCCACCACGGCGAAGCCGCGGCCCTGCTCGCCGGCGCGGGCAGCCTCGATCGCCGCATTGAGGGCGAGGAGGTTGGTCTGGTCGGCGATTTCCTTGATGGCCTGGGTGATGGCGCCGATTTCATGGATCGCCTGGCTCAACTCGGTAATGGTGGCGCCGGAGGCTTCCACCGCCTGAACCACGCGGGAGGTGGCTTCCATGCTTTGCGTCATTTGCGCATTGCCGCTTTCCACGATGGACAGGGTTTGACCCGCCGCATCCGCGGTGCCGCCCGCGCTTTCGGCCACTTCGCGGATGGAGGCGCTCATTTCCTCCATGGCGGCCGATGCTTGCATGATCCGGTCGGATTGCGCCTGGGAGCGCGCAACCACCTGAGCCATCTCCTGCCTCAAGCCGGCGGTGTGGGATTCGACCACATCCGAGGCCAATGCCACTTCGTCGAGGATCACCTTGAGATGGACCTGCGCGCAGGCGAGCGATGCCATCACCCGCCCCGGTTCGTCCTGCCGTCCGATGTCGATCTTGGTGCTGAGGTTGCCTTCGGCGATCTGGTCGAAGAGGCTGATGATTTTCTCCAGGCCCTGGCTGATGGTGCCGGCGAGGAACAGGCCGAGGCCGACCGAAAACAGCATGCCCGCCGCGGCCAGGGCGAAGCCGAGGCCGGCCATGCCGTAATAGCCGAGGATGCTGCTGCCGACCAGCAGGGCGTTCATTACGCCGATCAGCAGGAACAGGCCGTTTTTTATGGAAAGCCGGCCAGAACCCTTCGGCACGGCAAGCGGTTTGCCGGCGTTGATTTCCCGGTACAGGGCGTCGGCCGCGTCGATTTGCTGCCGGGTGGGCGGGCTGCGCACCGACATGTATTCCACGATTTCGCCGTTTTTCTTGACCGGCACGACGAAGGCGTCCACCCAGTAATGATCGCCGTTCTTGCAGCGGTTTTTGACCACGCCCCGCCACGGCTGGCCGGTCTTGATGGTATCCCACAGCCAGGCGAAGGCCGCCGGCGGCATGTCGGGATGGCGCACGATGTTGTGGTTCTTGCCGATCAGTTCCTCGCGGGTGAAGCCGCTGATGGCGACGAAGGCGTCGTTGGCGTAGGTGATGATGCCTTTGAGGTTGGTTTTCGAAACGATGGTGCCGCTGGTGAAGGTTTTTTCCACGCCGCTGACCGGCAGGTTGGTTTTCACGGTGAATATCTCCGGGTCATTGTTGTTTTGCGCCGCCCCGCTATGGGTGGCGGCACAGCATGGCGACATCGTTGTTGCCGCTGACGGCCAGGCGCTCCAGTTCTTCCAGCACCTTGAAGCTGGCATCCTCCATCCGGCGGATTTCGGCCATCCCGTCGTCGAGGTGGCCGGCATGGAAGTGGGTGATTGCATTCACTCCGTGCTGGTGCACCGCCTTGTGGGGCGGCTCGATTTCCCGGTAGCCGGCCAGTTGCGAGAAGCATTCCCTGCCGTCGCCGTCATAATACCATTTGCCTAACCGGCAGGAGGTATGGCCGGCAAAATCCGCGGGCGTCCTGGCGGAAAGTCCCATGAAGACCTTGTAAATCTCGAACTTGAAAACGAGGTGATCGACCTTGGCGGTTTTCACGAAGCTGCGCAACGCGGAGGCGGTGATCGCGCCTTTCATCCGGTCGGACAGACCCATCAGGCCTTGCATTTTTTCCCCTTATCAATTGTCGGTTTCTTCGGCGAAGATCGCCTGGATTTCCCGCACTTTCGTCATATTGCCAATCAGCGCCTCCACGCAGTCGCGATCGAGCTTGACGCCCGCCATATCGCGCAATGCCGCGCTGGCTTTGTCGTTGTCCCAGGCCGGTTTGTAGCAGCGCCGGCTGGTGAGCGCGTCGAAGATGTCGGCCACCGCGCAGATGCGCGCCTCGATCGGGATGTCCATTCCGCTCAGGCCGTGCGGATAGCCGCTGCCGTTCATCGCCTCGTGGTGCTGCTCGACGATGTTGCGCAGCATCTGGATATGCGGGAAGCCGTCGAAGGTGAATTCTTTCACCATGGCGTCGATGATTTCGCGTCCGACAATGGTGTGCTTCTTGATGGCGTTGAATTCCGCCAGTGTGAGCTTGCCGGGTTTCAGCAAGATGACATCGGGCACCGCCACCTTGCCGATGTCGTGCATCGGCGCGAACAGCAGCACGTATTCGATGAACTCGTCGCTGAGGCTGTGGCTGCGGGCGATCTGGCCGGCGATGAGGTGCGAATAGCGGGCCATCCGTTCCAGATGGGCGCCGGTTTCCTCGTCCTTGTGGCGGGTGATGTTCTGCGTGGTGCGCAGCGCGGCGGAGAGGGTGCGGATGCGCATGGTTTCCTTGATGACCAGGGACGAGATCACCAGGCCGAACAAGTTGAGCAGGGGTATCAGGTTGCCGGTAAAGACGTCGGCGCGGTAGGAGTTGAAGAAGATAAAGCCAAGAATGTCGTTGTTGTAATAGATCGGGTAGGTGAGGCTGGAGCGGTAGCCTTGTTTCAGGACTTTTTGCGTGTGCCGGCCGCGCTTTCCCGTCAGCGTGGACAGGTTGTTGAGCACGCGCGGAATGCCGCTGTCGCCGATGTCTCTCAGCGAAGGCACGTCCGACAGCTTCACCGCGTAGTTGAACAGCGGACTGTCTTCCCCGCTGCTGTGGAGAAAGGTGGAGACCATGCCGGTCTTGGGGTCGTGCAACGCGACCGCGACCCGGTGAATCAGCGCGCAGTGGCGCTGGATGGCTTCATGGATGAGATGGAGCTTCCGCTCCAGCGGAATGGTTTGTTCCAACGCCCGCTGGATGTTGACGGGGTTGAAAAAGGGTTCGCCCAGGAGAGTCATGACTGGGGGTCGCGCAGGAAGCCCAGATCCAGGAAATAGCCGGCGTCCGAAGCAGGGTGGGGCTGCGCGTCGGCGGGGCCGTGTTCGAATACACACAGGAACAGCTGGTTCGCGCCATCGACCAAGATGCGGCTCGCGTAAGCGCGGGCCGGCCGGATTTCTCCCGACGCCCGCCGGATGGATAGCGGGATGGTTTGCAAATGCGTGGACTGGCCGATCCTCTCGCCGATTTCGGCAGCCGAAATGAGAGCGATGTCTGAGATGTTCATGGCGACCAGCCGTTCCGCCGAATAGCCGTAGAAATCGCCCATATCCGAGCTGGCCGAAAGGATGCTGCCGGTTTCCGGGTCGATCAACAGGTTGATCGCCATGCTTTGATCCGCCATGCGCAGCTCCTTTTTCTGCTGGTGCCGAAATCTCGGCCTGCTCGGGGTTGCTCAGCGTTTGCCGAGGAGTGCGCTGAAAAATCTGCCGACAAAGGAAGACGAGGAAGTTTTCCCTTGGGAAAACTGGGCGTATTTCTTGTCCGTTCCCAAAATGTGGTTGATCAGCCAATCCTTCAGGAAATGCAACATATCCAGTGTCAGGTGGCCGTTGGCCAGCAAATTGGCTTTCTCCGCGGCGATTCGCTGCACGAAAATTTCGTGGGCTTTCTTGTGTTCATCGAATTCCGGGTACTGAATCGTCCGCAGGAAAGTTTCCTCCGCCGCGAAGTGGGATAGCGTGTAGTGTTCGAGCTTTTCGATCAGCTCGATCTGTTTCTCTATCGAGACTCTGCCGACGACGGCGTTCCACACCTGATTGATCAGGTCGAGCAGCACCTTGTGCTGCGCGTCTATTTCCGGCATCTCAAGACTGTAGGCGTCCTGCCAGGCAACGATATTTTCCATTTTTCCCCCAGATAAGCATTTGTTTATTGTCAAAAAGCATAATCGGTACCAAGCTACGGGCTATGATATTGGTTTATATGTTTTGCATCAATTAGGGAAACCACTAATTTTTATAGGGAAAATCCTTAGATGGGCGGCATCCCGAGATTCGGGAGGGCGAGAAAACGAAGGTATTCCCGCCGGGGTTAATTGCGCGGCCGGATTGCTCGCCAAGTGGCCAGGGTGAGCAGGGCGAAGAGCGCGTAGGCGATGGCGAAGGCCCATTCCGGCAGGTTATGGTAGAGCAGCCGGCCGATCCAGCGCTGCATGAAGCTGCCGGCCGCCGGGCCGGTATCGCGCAGCAGGTCCTCCCACACCGTCAGCGGGCAGGCGATGCCGGCGAGGGATTCGGCGCTGACGAACAGGATGGCGCCGAGATGCGCGATGCGGAAGCGGCGGTTGCGCACCCAGCGCCAGCCGCGCGCGGCGCCGACCCAGATGGCGGGCAGGCCGCCCGCCACGAACAGCACGAACAGGAAATGGACGGCGAGGATGGCGTCGGCGAGATGCGCCACGAGGTGCCTAAACCGTGGTAACCCATTCCTTCGCCAGGTTGTAGTCGTCGAACACCTGGCTTTCAGCGTTGGCGAACAGGCCGGCGAACCAGGTGCTCCAGCTGACCACCGGATTCTCGGCGACGAAGGCGATTTTCCACAGGTCGAAGCGGTGAGCCCGCGAGAACTTGATCTCTTCCCAGGCGACGTCCACCGTGAGACCCGCCATGTCGCGCAAATCGAGCAGCAGGTTGACCCGGCCCTCGAACTTGATCTTGTACATCACCGCCTCTTCCAGCTCCTTGAAGTCGGCGAGGGTGAACTGGCCCAGCACGGCGACGTTGACCAAATGGCTCTGGGCTTCGATGTTGATCATGGTGGGGCTCCCGCTGTGGTTTGTCCGGACAATATAGCAAACCCCTCAGGCGGCGGGAAGGCGCGGCGCGACGCGGGATGCCAGGACGCCACTGAGGATGATCAGCATGATCCCCGTCCAGCTGGACAGGGACAGCACTTCGTGCCACAGCGCGATGCCCCACAGGCTGGCGAAGACTACAGTGCTGTAGGCCAGGCTGCCGACCACCAGCGTATCGCCTTCGCGGTAGGCGCGCGTCATGGCGAGCTGCGCCAGCGTGGCGCTGGTGCCGAGCCCGAGCAGAAGCAGCAAGCTGCGCGGCCCGATTGGATGGAAGGTGTGCACGGCCATCCACAGGCCGCCGCCGACGGTACAGACCAGGGTGAAGTAAAACACGATGCGGAACGACGGTTCGCCGATCCGGCCCAGCTGCTTGACGTTGAGGTAGGCGATGGCGGCCAGGAAGCCGGAAGCCAGGCCCATCAAGCCGGCGGCGATTTGATCTTCGCGCAAGGTGGGGCGCAACAGCAGCACCACGCCGGCAAAGCCGAGCAGGATGGCCAGCATCAGCGGCAGGTGCGGGCGCTCTTTCAGGATCAGCACGCTGAGAAAGGCGAGAAACAGCGGCGCGGTGTAGTTGAGCGTGACGGCGGTGGCCAGCGGCAGCCGGCCGATGGCGTAGAAAAACAGCATCAGGGCGCCGAAGCCGGACAGGCCGCGCCAGACGTGCATTTTCCAGTGCCGGGTAGCGACGGTCAGGCCGCGGCTCTTGACGATCAGGGCGATGACCAGCAGGCCGAACAGGGAGCGGTAGAACACCAGTTCCGCGCTGGAGAAGAACGGCGCGCCGAGCTTGACGAACACCCCCATGCAGCCGAACAGGAAGCCGGCGACGACCATCCAGCCGGACTTCAGGGGCGTTTGGGAAAAATTCATTGTTTTATTCTAGTCCGTCAGGATGAAGCAGCGGGATGTACGAGTTGTTGTGGGTACGGCTTCAGTCGTACATGTCAGGCTGAAGCCTGACCCACAGATCGCCCTGAATCAAGTTGACTGACAACCAGGCGAGCGGTGATCGGTGAGCGGAGAAAGACCGATTGGCGGCAAAGCCGCACGTTACGGCTTGCCGTTAATCCTTTCCCGCTCGCGGCCTGCAACATTGACCGGAACCCGCTATTTGCGGTATTTTAACTCTTTTTTGAGTGCGGCAACCGAATGGGCAAACAGGCCAAATCTCAAACCTTTGAAAGCGCGCTTGCCGAGCTGGAAAACATCGTCGCGGCCATGGAGGCCGGCCAGCTGCCGCTGGAACAGCTTCTGACGGCGTACAAGCGCGGCGCGGAGCTGCTCCAGTTCTGCCAAGGGGCGCTGCAAGACGCCCAGCAGCAGGTGCGGATTCTCGAAGCGGGCAGCTTGCAGACCTTTTCCTTCGACGGGGACACTCCAGAGAGCACAAGTCAATCCGGTGCAGAACACAACAACTGATTTCCAGCCCTGGGCGCAGGGCTTGCAGCAACGCATGGAAGACGTCTTGTCGGCTGCGTTGCCGCAAGGCGTCATCGCGCCGCAGCGGCTGCACCAGGCGATGCGCTACGCCGTGCTTGGCGGCGGCAAGCGCATCCGGCCGTTGCTGGCCTTCGCCGCCGGCGAGCTGGCCGGCGCCGCGCCGGACCGCATTGCCGCCGTTGCCGCCGCGGTCGAGCTGATCC